>JAQWLS010000056.1 GCA_029247135.1 Dehalococcoidia bacterium
CTGTCTTATAACCCGACTAGATTACTTAACATTAATCATTTATCGAAATGATTTTGGCGGCTAACAATTTCCGGAGGTTACACTACAATTTCGGATAGAGCAAGCCCTTTTACAAATGCAATTGATATGAAACATGGGCGTACTTGCGACCAAGTGATTAATCAATTTTAATCAATCCGTATTCAAATATAATTTTTGAAGTCTACGAGGCTCTCCTGAAAATCTTTGCCACCACGCTCAACTACTGGCGATTCGAAGTTATTCTCCTCCTACTCCTTATTTCAGGTTTTATCTACGTCGCTTTTTTTAATGGACGAGTAAACGTCTCTGCTGCACCAGGGTGTGTGCAACCGGCAACTGTCATAGTTGGAGCCCAGCGCAATTTTTTTGATATTAAACACATCGGTGTAGCACTCCATATTGGAGATGGTGAATTTATTACTGCAGCACATATTCTTGGAGAACAGAGATCTCCCGTTCTCCGAGATTATGAGCAACGCTACTTAGGAGGAGGTGTAGTAATCGGCATCCGTGAAGATCTAGATCTCGCCCTTATATATGCACCACAACTCGCCACACACGCTCAACTTACGTTAAATACAACAACTAGAATCTTTGATTCAAAAGCTTTTGTGTATAACGGAAACTGGTTTGGCGAAGGTACGATCGTTCAAAATTCAAGCCTCAAGCAAACTGATATGCAATTAAATTATGCACTTCGTATTGATGACGGAGAGATTGGTTCTGGACTCTTTGGGGCGCCAGTGGTTGATTGTGATCAATCATTTGGAATTATGGTTGAGAGTGATATAGATGACGACGGTAATTCAATTGCAATCTTCCGATCCTCGCAAGAAATATTGGATGCGATGGAATCTATGCGTGAAAACATCTTGGAGCCCTGGCGTGAAAATTATCTCCATTGGCTTGCGCTCACCCCGGATCATTGCGTTAGTAAGGCCAAGCCTTTGAGTACCCACTGGTACGAACTGATGGATTGTGAAGAACCAGGTGAAAAGCGACGCGTTACACGAGTTCAAGAACTCGATACGACTAGGCCGTCAAATTTCGTCTATGTTGGCAACAAATACTGTCCGATCGGGTGGGATTTTTTACGATGGCCTAGCGCCACCCTCTGGGAAAACGATCACCGCCGACTAGTATGCTTTGAAACTATCCCTTGATGATTTGTTATCCGTACTCATCAGTGTCATATTCAGCCCAGTAGACCGGGTTAGAGCTCTCCAAAGTTGTGAGCGTGGTTGGGGTATCCACCCGACCAGGTGACCGACAATTTGCGCCGACTAAATTTCGCGAATCATCGCCGAGGTCAACTCTGCAATCTGCAAGTAATACCTGAAGTTGCAACACTATATCCGGATACTCAGCATAAAGATTTGTCTGTTCACTTGGATCATCGTCCAGATCGTATAGCTCAAGCACCTCATGGTTGTTAATAGTCGTATTTCCCTGCTGTTCAACACGAACGACATGTAATTTCCATTTACCCGATCGCACGGCGCAAAGAGTGCTCCGAAGATAATAAAAGAAGGCACGCTCGTGGCTTTCAGTCTCGTTGTTAAATAAAACAGATCCAATATTTCTCCCGTCGATTACCCGGTCGACGGGAAGTTCACAATCTGCAATCGACGCAATTGTTGGGAGGAAATCTAGTGACGTCACTAAGCTCCTACTCTCACTATTTTCTGCGACTTGATTTGGCCATCTGATGATACAAGGCAACTTCATGCCGCCTTCCCAAGTAGTATTCTTCATGCCGCGAAGCGGTAAATTACTTCCCCCAATCGAACCATTGTCGGACGTAAAAATCACGATTGTGTTTTCATCTATACCAAGTTCAACTAATTGGTCCATAATTACACCGACTGACCAATCAATAGCTTCTACGGCTGCCCCATAGCGACCATTCTTACTCGCCTCAACGAATCGTTCAGCCACCAAGACCGGCCTATGAACGTGCATATGAGCAAAATAGAGAAAGAAGGGTTCTTTGTGATGTGCCTTGATAAATGAACGTGCTTCTACCGTATATCGGTCCGTCAACTCTTCCTGTATTGGTTGTTGTTCGCTAACCGTCTCATTTTGCATCAATGGAAGTGGTGGAAAATCCCTTCGCGGTTTCTTCAATACCCCCATATCATTACTGTACGGAATACCAAAATACTCATCGAAGCCATGCCGCGTGGGAAGAAAATCAATTTGATCGCCCAAGTGCCATTTGCCAATGAGTTTAGTTTTATACCCCCCGTCTTTAAGGATTGAGGAAATTGTATTTTCCGCCGGAGACAGGCCAATCGATGAATTTGGGAACAGTACCGCAGGAATACCAACTCGCAGCGGATAACTCCCAGTGAGCATTGCAGCTCGAGATGGAGAGCATACTGGCGACGCCATATAAAAATTGGTAAGTCGAATGCCCTCCGAAGCTAACCGGTCTATCCGAGGGGTAGAGTTAACCGTCGAACCATAACAGCCTAGATCACCATGCCCCAGGTCATCACAATTGATCAGGACTATGTTGGGTTTTGTTAGAGGGTCTCGCATTATCAACAAAGTTTACGCTACGTGAACTCAGAACGAGAGGCGTACCTACCCGAATGTATTTCGGGCACTCTTAAAGTGTTGTAGCCCAAGATCGTTGATAAGCGTTTCGCCCATCGCTAAGGAGGCGTCGTCAAGTGGAATTCCCATAGACTCTGCGACACGCCCCATCCGCTGAAAGTTCGCGGCAGTCCCCGCCGCCTCAATCACCCCTTGCTCTCCTATCTCTCGACGGAGCTCATCTCGTATCTGTGGAAGATCAGGTTCTCGGTTGACGAGCGCATGCACAAACCGCTCCAACGCCACCGCGCTAGGAATTAAACTTTCCTGCGGATCTCCAGTAACGGCTTTGATATTGAGTTCTGAACCAGTGGCTTTACTGCTCGCACCGAGCATTAATGTGTGCTGAGTAGCTCAGTAAAAACATTCATTCGCCGTAGAGACTTTCACCGCTACGAATTCAATCTGAGCCCGACTTAACTCTCGATCAATATTCACAAACTCACGCATCTCGCCATAACTCAAATACTGAGTGGCGCCCATATCAGCAAGTGCCACGACTTCCGACGGTACAAGACTCAGTGCTCGAACAACATTTGCTACTGTTGATCTACCTCCATAAATTTCAATATCTGGTGAGTCCAGAGAATCGGCAGGAACAGTCTTAACCCACGATCCTTCATCCTTTGCGCCAGATGGGCGACGGCGCTCCGGTTCGCCCAGTAGTGCCTTCGGTAAGTGCTCGAGCGGCATACCCAACGCCCGATGAAAATCGTCGATAGAAAGAACTGTCACCAGAGTACCTACGAGTTCAACGTAGTGCACATCGGAAAGCCCTCTCGACATGACACTCTGAAACCAATCTCGCGAAAGTCGGCTCGGATCAGCCGTTATCCGATAAATAACCTCAAGTACAGTATCTGAAAGTTTCGTTGAAATTTTTCGGGGAAATTCTACAGAGCCGGGAGAAAGGGCCGCCTTCAACTGAGTACGTATATTTTCTGCATTCCGCACTTCTGCAGCGATATCGAGCTTTTCTAATGAGCTCCACCACATACCCGGCTGCTGCAGGCGCTGCCACGCTTGCCGATGGCCCTTCGCGAATCGGTCAGGAATCTGCCAACGAACATCAGAGTAGTCAAAAAAAGTCACTGCAGTCTCCCTCGATTCAGAGTTCACCTCGCATTTTGACAGTTCTACTCATCAAAATATCACTGTAACTTTATCAACTAAAAAATATCGAGATCGTTAGCGATAGTTACATCGCCCGAAAATTCTTGTCGCACCTCATCTAATAGACCTTCTGTGGTCCTAAGAATGTGATGTATTACAAGTAATTTAGGTTTTGCCCGCTCTGCTAACCGACCTAAATCACTTGCCGAAGTATGAAAAGCCGCATGATATTTACGCCAATCTGGTGAATATTCTAGCCATCCAATATTTGAATAAGCCTCATGAATCAGAACGTCACAATCTACTGACTGTCGTTCCACCTCTGCACTGAGAGTCGTGTCCCCTGAAATGACTATCGTGCGGTCAGGAGTAGTAAATTTATACCCATAGGCGTATTCCCAATTTCCATGATCTACTAAGAATGCCTCGACATTCACCAGATCATCACTAAATATCACTCCTGGCAGTACATCCTTGGCATGAGTTTTCCAACCTGTTTCGTTGGCGGGTTCCAAGCCATTCAAGCGAATTCGTAGATCTTCGCCAAAAGCTTGAGTAATTCCATCCGCTAGCTTCTCGGTGCCAGGTGGCCCCATCAACATCAAAGGTTCAAGACGATCATTAGTCCAAGGCGTCAACATTAAATCTGGTAATCCAGCAGTGTGATCATGATGAAGGTGTGTAAGAAAAGCTCTACTAAGATTATTGGGTTGTAATGACGTTAGCTGATGCTTTACTGCTGCCTCAGCAGACCGGCGGACTATGCCGGGTCCTGAGTCAACTATATACGTAGTGTGGTCAACAATAATTGCGAGCGCGGGCCCTGAACGCTCTGGATTGGCAATAGGTGAACCACTTCCCAAGATGACGATCTGAGTTCTTGTGGGTTTGTCCATATGAGCTCTCACTTGTTTTCATTAACTAACAAAATACTCACCCTGCAGACACATTCACTCCTGAATATGGAAAATCCCCCGTCCGCCGCAGGTCGGGGGATTTTCTGTTTTCTATGGTATCCAAATACTATTCAACCTTTGGACGCATTTAGTTAACGCATTACCCCGAAAATCGTTACGACCAATCTAGATTTTTTAAAGATTGAGATATCAATCTGCTCCACGAAGACGAGGGTCGAGGAGATCCCGAAGTACATCGCCTATTAAATTGAACGCCAAAACAGTCAGTGAAATAGCAACCCCGGGAATAATTGCCAGCACGGGTTCCTGCCTGAGGAATCTCTGGGCCGTAGTCAGCATAATTCCCCAACTTGGATCAGGTGGCTTTGTGCCGAGACCAAGAAATGACAGCGAAGCCTCGATGATAATCGCGACGCCAAAAAGTAGCGTACCTTGCACGACCACAGGTGCAAAAGCGTTCGGAAGAAGATGTCTGCTCGCAATTCGTGCGTCACCCGCGCCTATCGAAAGAGCACTTGAAATAAAGTCTTGCTGTTTGACTGCCAGCGTACTCCCACGAGAAATTCTGGCGAACACTGCAATAAATGGCACGCCTATAGCAATCGTCACATTTTGAATTCCTGGTCCTAGCCCAGTAATAATGAGTAGTGTGAAAAGAAGTGATGGGAACGCAAATATTGCGTCCATTAATCGCATCAAAACTTCGTCTCGACGACCACCCCACCAGCCAGCTAATATCCCGATAGGCAGACCACCCACTACACCGATAGCAACAGATGCAAAGCCCACAACAATTGCAGTTCGCGCGCCATGCACTAATCTTGAGTATGTGTCTCGCCCTAAATTATCAGTCCCAAGCCAATGATCAGTCTGGAATCCTACTAGAGCCGCCTTACCGTCGTACAAAATCGGATCATGAGTGGCGACGATACTTGGAAGCAGAGCACAAAATATAACAATCGACAAAATTGACAGACTGAATACTCCGATCGGTCGTCGTGCAAATCTACGCCAAAAAATGAAGAAGGGAGATGTTCTGTTGGACACGGGATCGATTAATGTGTCTTGCGCCGAATCTCCTGATTTTTGACTCATATTTACCTCAACTCTATGAATATCGAATACGCGGATCAAGATACGCATAGGAAATGTCAACCAAGAGGTTGAGAGCAAGAATAGTAGCGGCCAGTACTAGCACGATTCCTTGTACAATTGGGGTATCCATAATGTAGATAGAGTCAATCAATAGTTTTCCCATCCCGGGAAGTTTGAAAATAGTCTCCGTAATAATGGAACCACCGATTATGATTGTCATCTGCAGGCCTAACACTGTTACCACAGGAATTAAGGCATTCCGAAACACGTGTCGAAGAATAACATCTCGCTCCTGAAGCCCTTTTGAACGGGCTGTTCGTACATAATCCTGTCGCATCACCTCAACCATCGCGCCTCTCACCTGTCGTGCCATGCTTCCACATGATGTGAGGCCGATAGTAAATATTGGTAAGACTAGTGATCGTATATTCCCAAGCGGATCTTCTGTAATGGAGACGGTTCCCAACGCAGGAAACCAACCTAATTTAACTGCGAAAAAAATGATAAATACCATCGCAAGAAAAAAATTGGGGATCGAAACTCCGCCAACCGCAAAAATGGTTAATCCATAGTCCAAAAATGTGCCCGGGCGAGCGCCTGCTAAAACACCCACTGGAATGGCAATAGCGATCGCAACAATTAAAGCCAAAAGCCCCAACTCGGCAGTGACTGCAAGTTTTCGTCCTATAAGTTCTGACACATCTGCCTGAGTCCGCAAGCTATCTCCGAGATCCAGGCGAATTATTCCACCAATCCACTCGAAATAACGGACATGCAGAGGTCGGTTAAGTCCTAACGCTTCACGTACCATCTCTATTTGTTCTTGACTAGGTTCTTCACCAGCAATACGACTGGCAAGATCTCCAGGCAAGAGGTTAATCGAAAAAAAAGTAATCAACGTGACGATAAACAACACGAAAATCGAGGAAAACGTTCTGCGAAGAATAAAAGTCTGCAACTGACTCTGCTCCGATCAGATTCACAGCAACAATACACCAGAGTGCTCCACGCCCAAAAGCTAGACCCAGAACAGTTAATGGGATCAAGCGTCATTGATTGAATCCTGACTCGAAGGTCAGGATTCAATCAATGACATAATTTCTACGAGATAGAAATATCGCCATTTCCGAAGTAAAACTTACCTATAGCCGAAGGCGTGTAAGTAATATTTTTCTGCATAGCAACCGTGTAAGTTGAATTAAGATAATCAACTCCCCATGCGGAATCGTGATATGCCTGAGCTAGTTGAGCCATCGCCACTTTTCGATCCTCTGGATCGTATGCTTCACCAACTGCGCTCATACCCGCTTCAATTGCCTTTCGAAATTCATCGTCGGGCCCAGGAAGCACTCCGCTTGACTTGCCATTTGCGTTAACAATATATGCAATTTGCTGCCATACGTCCGGTCGCACTGACATTCCTGAGCTATGAGCACCAATCTGCTCTTCCCAGAACTCCATGTAGTAGTCAGGACTTGGCTTAGGAATAATATTTCGCTTAATTCCCACTTTTGCGTACTGAGCTTGAATCAACTCATCCTTGGCCATGTTAAGTGGCGCGTTGGAGGTATTGATATCGTACTCAAGGCCGTCAGGATAGCCAGCCAAAGACAATTCCGCGAGCGCGCGCTGTGGATCATATGTATATCCCGCAAAGTTAGGATCATGATCGGCTCCAAGCGCAGGTCCAAAGAAGCCGGTACTAGCTGGAGTATGCAACCCGCCATAAACAAGATTATTCAACTCATCACGGTCAACCGCATAATTCAATGCCCGTCGAACATGGACATTATCAAAAGGCGCCATATTCATATTTAACCAAGTTCGAATTTTTGCATTAGTCGGTTGCTTCGCAACGGTAATACCCGCGGCGGAAAGCGTTTCAAGTTGGTTAGGATCTGGATTATCAACGATATCAAGATCTCCGGAAAGCATGGCGTTGACCTTCTGGTCACTGTCCACGCCAAACTGATAGACGATACCGTCAACTTTAGGCGCGCCTTCCATCCAGTAGTTTTCGTTTGCTTTCAGAACCACTCGGTCACCCTCAAGTTCTTCCACGAACTCAAAAGCACCGGTACCAACAGGGTTTCGGCCTTGGAACTGATCTGTGGCCTCAACTTGCTTGCGTGACACCACCATACCTGGTCTATCACCCAACATACGAAGAAGTGGTGCGAAAGGCTGGCTCAAAGTTAATCTGGTCGTGTATTCGTCAACACTC
>JAQWLS010000061.1 GCA_029247135.1 Dehalococcoidia bacterium
TGTTCCTCATGCAATGCATTCACAAGGCAGGTGGACGCTTCACCAACGGCCTGTAAAACGATATCCAGATCAACAAATAATTCGGGCCGTGGAATAAATGAGAGACTTCCCGACGCGTATGAATCAGAAGTTTTTGTAACAGGTCGACCTTCAAGTGTCCACTTTCGGTAACCACCATTAAGTATTTTTGCTGAATCAAACCCGATGGTGCGCAACATCCACCAAATACGCGCCGCCCAACTATTGCCCGAGCGATCGTACAAAATCACCTCTGAGTCATCACTAATTCCATAATTGGCAAAAGTCTTATGTACTTGATCTAGGGGGGGAGACATAAATCTCAATTTATGGTCTTTTATCGATAAATTATTCATTAAGTCAATGTAATTACTCGACTCAATATGCCCTTGCTGCCAGTCATCTAGCCCTGACTCTGCCTCTAGCTTGCCAGTTGTACCAGGTTTTAGAATGGTTGTGCAATCAAATATTTTTATGTTTGAATCTTGTAAGTGGTCGCCTAACCACTCAGTCGACACCAAAAAGTCAGATCCCTGATTATCCATAATTCCACCCTATTTCTTTTTCTTCATTCTGGAGTCAGCCGCCACACGAGATGATAATTGTCTCATCCCATCGGTGAAGTCCTGACCATCATTAAAAATTTCGCCGTCAGCTATTAGATAAAGAGGTACCATCTTCCAGTAAAACTCCACACGCTGCAGGAAATCATCATCGACGACGCCTCCATTAGCTGTGTATGTCTTCAGTACCTGAGCAAGTAGTCTCTTTCCATACGCCCAACGGACTCCTGCAAGATCGAGAGCTGGATCAGCGATCATCGCATCACCAAAATCTATGACGCCTGAAATATTAATATCATCATCCACAAGAATATGCTCAGCCGAAAGATCACCGTGAAGAAGCACCTTAGAAATTTTATGAGAGCTCACATCTCGCTGGAATTGGCTTGATACCTCCGTCAACCAGTCCCTACTCCGCGAAGCTAATTTCGGTAGTGATCGTTCGATAAGATCAACATATCTATCGGTCCACAAGTCAATGTGTGGAACAGCATTTTTCAATTCACTAGTTAAAGGAATTTGGTGCAATACCGACAGAAAATATCCAATTTGGTGCGCCAACTTCATGCGATTACCTCGCCCGTGAATTGCAAACCCGTTCGAAGGGCTACCGTAAATATATTTGTGAACTGCAGCAATTAATCGCCCACAATTATCTTCAATAATAAATATTTCATCGCTCACCGGAAGGTTTAATCCTTGGATATTTCCTAAAATTGAAGCTTCTCGTCTCAAGTCACCGCCTACAAAAGGGGCATCGGGATATTTGGGAATCCTGACTACCCAGTCATTGGAGACTGACTTCATTCTGAATGCGACAGATCCCCAACCTTCACCAATTTTGTCATTGTCGCTGACAGCAAGTCGTCTATCGAACTTTAATAATTCTTGGATCAAGGTTGGTGAAATCATCTGAAATACCCCGGACAAACCATGCGACCCAGCGTCTGATTACACTAACACTACCGCACGCTACTTCAACGAGATCCTGAACAACTTACCGCACACCGGATCGTTCTTTCGACAGAAAATAGTCTTCTGAAAATGAATCCAGCATTAGCTATAAACGAACTCCAGACCATCCAAATCAACGTTAGGAATCTCATCCTTGTCTTCCCAATAATCTTGAGAATGATGCCATTCTGGTTTTGCTCCACTCCTTGGGAGAAAAGGCAGAGCTCGCGTCAAATAGCTCGGATTAAAGCTTTCTGGATCTTGCCAAGGCAAAAGTTCCATATCTTTATCCTCAGGTCGGAGCGTCACATCAACACGCTTGGCATCTTTACCATCCATGTGAGTCAATAAGCGACATACAAAATCTGACAGTAAATCTGAGCGCAACGTCCAACTTCCACGGAAGTAACCAAACACCCAAAGTAAGTTTGGGACGCCTGTAAACATCATCCCTCTATAGGTGACTGTGTCTGACAGGACAAGAGGTTCTTCATCAATCGAGAAATCAATGTCGCCCAATACATTCATATTGAAACCTGTAGCAGCAACGACAATATCTGCGTCGAGGGCAGCTCCAGATTTCAAAAGTACTCCATTCTCTGTAAATGTTTCGATCTCATCTGTTAGCACGGAAACATGCCCGGCCTTAATACTCTGGAAAAAATCTCCATCAGGAACAAATGCGACTCTCTGACGCCACGGTCGATAATCAGGTGTGAAGTGTGTATCGATATCGTAGTCAGGCCCTAGAATATTTCTAACGCCTCCTAGAAGCTCTTCCTTTACTGCTTCTGGTTCTTCGAAGGTGCGCCTAAAGAAAATCGAAGTGTCGCGGAGTATCTTGCGTCGAACAATTTCGTGAATCCAGTCATCGTCTACTTCAAGCTCACGCAATGTTTCTGCCAAGTCATCGCGATTTCGACCAGTGCCATAGTAAATTGGAGATCGTTGGACTAAAGTTACGTGCTCGCAACTATCTGCAATTGCAGGTACGAGCGTTGCAGAGGAGGCGCCAGACCCAATTACTATAACTTTCTTATCAGCGTAATCCAAATCTTTCGGCCAAGTTTCCGTATGAACGATCTGACCCTGATAATCACTCATTCCTGGCCACTCAGGCGTGTAGCCCTCGGAATGACGATAGTATCCCTGGCACATCCACAAAAAATTCACAGCGAAATGCTGGGCCTCTCCAGTGTCAGTTTTGGTGGCTTCAACAAACCATTTATTCGCTTCACTCGACCATCTTGCGGAAGTGATTTTATGGTTGTATCGGATATGGCTAGTAAGATCGTTCTCCTCAATTACTTCACCCATGTATTTAAGAATTTCTTCAGCAGTCGCAATTGGTGGACCAGTCCATGGCTTAAATCGATAACCATACGTATGCAAGTCGCTGTCTGAACGAATACCGGGATAATTATGAGACCACCATGTGCCACCAAAATGATCCTGACTCTCAAGAACCACAAAGCTCGAATTAGGGCGCTGCGTGCTTAGATGATACGCACCACCGACTCCGGCGACTCCAGCGCCTACGACCAGCACGTCGAACTCTTCCATCTTTGTCTGATTTATCTTTGTTGAGGGAGCTGTAGTAGTCATTCATTGAACCCAATCTAATCTAATTTAACGTGTGGTTTCCGATTATATAGCAGTTCTGGCTGTCCATATCATATCTGGCAAATCAAGATTCTGACGACTCTATTTAATACACACCGAAAGCTGCTATTTAGCCACCACTGACACTGTAGCAAATTATAAAATGTTATATCGATTCTCATATATACAATGATTTATCAAATTTTAATGTATTACAGTTACTATATCGAAGTACCTAGGTGCTATATTCTAGGTTATAAATCCCTTACTAACACGATATACGAATTCTGTCTGTTATAAAGAGAACAAGATTTAGTGGCTCGATACTATTCAGCATTATTGCAATGGCTCAATATTATAAATAATAGTTTTTCCTATAAATTACCTATATCCTGTCCAACATCTCGTATATGCCGTGTTTCCGTGAGCTAATCTCATCGCGTGAATTTGTAAGGATGCTGATCTGAGTTTAGCCACGAGTGAACCGATAATTTTCCATATTTTCAATAAACCTCAAAAAATATGTCTCCACAAAGGTTCTCAGACTGCTCGGGAGTCTCACTTAAGGTAGTTTTACCACATCTGACTGAAACTCTCTCCAAATAGCTTTACAAGCCATTTCTCGCATATTGTCTTAGGAATATTCTGCTGCATGGTGTGATTCGGATATGAATTCAAAGAAAATCAACTCTCTTTGAATTTCGCAATATTTCTTCAGATGTTGCTAAGCTCAACAAATAACGCGTTTAATTATTTGAATACGAGTCTGTCCAATGAATACACACATCATCATTTGTGGCGGAGGCGTTATCGGCTGTGCCACCGCCTATTTTCTTGCAGTAGCTGGCGCAAAAGTCACAGTAGTTGAATCCGATGGTATCGCCTCCGGAGCAAGCGGTGCAGCAGCAGGTATCATATCCCCCCCTTCCATAAACACGTCGGATGATCCTCTTTTTGAAATCAAAATGGTGGGATTCAACTTACATCAACAACTAGCCCAAAAATTACCTGATGAGTCGGGAGTTCAGTATGACTACTCCGTAACACCCAGAGTGATTGTGCCTAATACTGTGACAGAACTATCGGACCTCAAAAGTAGATTATCGGACACACAATTAAATGAATCACCCACAGAACTGCTCGACGCCAATCTCCTGGCAAAACAAACAGGCTGGATAGATAAAACTAAATATGGAGGAGCTTTCCTTGAGGCCGGAGCACAGGTTGATCCATATAAGTTTACTTTGGCGCTGGTAGCTGCAGCCGAGAAACTTGGTGTGAAATTCATTACTGGAAAAGTCACCGGAGTTAATTTAAAGGAGCAAACCTTTGAGTCTGTGACAGTTGATCATAAAATCATCGCCGCAGATGCCTGCATGCTTAGCATGGGGCCATGGGCAAAAGATGCCTCAGCTTGGACAAATAGAGCGATTCCGGTCCGTCCCCTAAAAGGTCAAATAATCAAAACTCAACCACAAAAACAACTAACGCATCTGACGTTAATTAACGGTTCAAATTACGCAATCACGAGAGAAAATGGACTTTTAATACTTGGAACCACTGAGGAGGATGTCGGATTTGATACGTCTATAACAGATGCCGCACGGGATGAAATTATTGCTTTCGGATTAACATTTTCATCCGCGCTCGAGACCGCCGAACTAATTGAACAAACAGCATGTCTACGTCCGCTATCAGACGACGGACGACCGATCATGGGTGAACTCATCCCAAACAGTAATTTATTCATATCAACAGGCCATGGACGGCAAGGAATATTAATGTCTCCTGCGGCAGGGCGTGCTATGTCTGATCTCATTAATACCGGTGAAACGAGCTTGTTGGACCTGTCACCTTTTGATCCAGAAAGATTTAATTAACTGGCTGAAATGTCGGTAAATCTATATTTTGGCCGCCACTCCACCATCAATATTAATCATTTCGGCAGTGAGAAAGCGCGACTCATCCGATACCAAAAAGAGAACAAGATTTGCTACATCGATCGGGTATCCCGGGCCGGGAATTATCTGAGCAAAATCAAACATACTTTCAAACACATGGTGTCCGCCGTCAGCATCATCACTAGTTCCACCTGTCGCTCCAGGAGTCAGGATTTGACCAGGCCTAACACAATTAACACGAATATTATTCTTACCACCTACACCTGCCATATAACGTGTAAGTGCGTCAATACCAGCCTTAGCCGCATAATATGCAGGATTTGTAGCCCCGAATTCATCAATCATCCTAGGGCTAAACCCGCGTTGAGCTGCCAGAGAAGACATATTTACGATTGCACCACCACCCGCCTTTATCATATGTGGCCATACCGCCCGTGATACATAAAATGTCCCGTTAAGATTATTGTTAATGATGGTGTTCCAGGCTTCATTGGTGACGTCTGGGAATTCACCTCCGCCGCCATGCCCTGCATTATTAAATAAAATATCGATAGCTCCGTACACATCGGCAGCTTTTAAAATCGCGGCATCCACAATGTCTGGGTCTCCGACATCACACTGAACAAACGTTGACTCACCACCCTCATCATTAATTGACTGCTGGACCCTCAAGCCTTCTTCTTCCCGACGAGCCATGATTACAACTCGAGCACCTTCAGCCGCAAATAGCCTCGCCGTGGATTCCCCGATTCCACTATTACCACCTGTAACAATTGCAACTTTACCGTCCAACCTACCCGACATATTCAATCCTCCACCAATCTACTAAAACGATATTTCTAATAACTTATCTTAGGCAAGTAAAGCACTTTTTACCCTTGAAAATCTGATAATAAACTCTTATCTTGCGGCAATCGGAACTGTCCCAATCACATCGTCTTTATACAATTCCTTCAACTGATCTGGTTCAATACCTGCAAGATTCAGAAGAATCTCCTCAGTATGTTCACCTAAAAATGGAGCACGCACATTAGCAACTGCCTCAGCAAGTTTGAAGCGATACGGCTGTCCAGGATAATGTTTCGCGCCGAGGATCGGTCTATCTTGCAATATGAAGGCCCCTGTATCTATAAGATGCTTATCCGCTAGTAATTCTGGACCATTCATCACTGCTCCCGCAGGAATTCCGAGAGCCTGAAGATAATCCATCAGTTCAACATGGTCTTTTGATGCGGTCCATGCACTGATTTGATCGTGAACTGTGCTTACCGCCCAGTCAACGACACCGAGTTCATCCATCAAGACATCCCATTGATCCTCTGTCACGCACGATATTGCTATCCATCGATTGTTTGTACATGGATAAATTCCCTGTGGAATTTTACTAAATCGAGAGTTCCCCATCCGACCGGGATCAATATGCGAGAGTGACCACGTAGCCATCAAATCTCCTAGATACAGGTTACAAGCCTCAATCTGACTCAAGTCAATGTGCTGGCCCTCACCTGTCAAGCTCCGATGGTTGAGAGCAGATAACAGGCTCCAAGCACCAATCACCCCAGAATATAGATCGCCGCCTGTCATTCCAGTGAAAAGCGGTGCATCATCAGCGTAGCCAGTCAGATGAGAAAGACCTGAAAATTGCTCTGTTGACATGCCAAACGCTGTGTAATCGCTCCACGAATTTCCTGCCCCAAAACCTGATAATGAAAGCATGATCAAATCGGGCTTTATCGCCTTTAAAACGTCATAGGTTAGACCGAAATTGGCCATCACTCGCGGCGTGTAATTTTCTATTACAACATCAGCATGCCGTACTAATTCTTTTAGAATATCCTGACCCCTTGGGTCAGTTAGATTCAATGTAATATCTTTTTTACTTCGATTCACCCAATTGAAATACGGAGAGCTCTCCCACGAAGGCAACTCCGAATCCGATTCACCTCCCGCACCTCTCCAGCCATCAATCCGCTGCACGGATTCCACCTTAATAACTTCGGCACCCGCGTCAGCCAATATCTGTGCCCCTACTGGTCCGGCGAAAAACATTGATAAATCAACAACTCTCAACCCGGATAGAGGTAAATTATTAATATTTTTCGATGGAGCAACTGCAACCACATCTTCACCTGAACTAGCAATTTCCGCCAGAATTTCATCCGTATGTTCTCCAAGAAGTGGAGGTCTCCGGATTTCAAATTCTCCCGCAGTCGTCTTAAAAGGAACTCCTGGAATTGACACCGGTCCGGCAGTCGGATGGACAAGCTCAGTAAAAAAGCCTCTTTCCTTGTGTGGGGGCAATTCAAACAGATCAGATAATGTCGGCACAAGACCAAACGGTACACGCCATGCTGCAGCTTCATGAAATAGCTCTTCAGCCGTCCGATCTTTTAATGCTTCTTGGAAAATAGCTCTGATCTCTTCAACTCTGTGATCAGGATTTCGCCAAGAGACACCCTCGTAGTAGGGGTTCTCAGCAATATCTCGGCGCCCCAAAAAATCGCAAAGCATTACCCACTGTGGCGCAGTTAGAGCATTTAGACCTATATAACCGTCATTCGTTGGTAGCATGAACGCACCACCGGCGCCTGAACCCACGCTGGAATACCTCTCAGGCGTCAAACCCTGATACTCATAAAAAAGTGTTGGCATTTGAGCTCCCGCAAGTACCGATTGCTGAGCGCTGACATCGACATGCTCTCCGTTTCCATGATTATTGCGACCCTGAACCGCAAGTAGTGTAGCAACCGCTGCATATGCTCCTGTTAGAGTTTCGGTGACTCTTGCGCCAGCCTGTAACGGTTCACGATCGGGCGTACCACATAACTGAGCCCAGCCACCTACTGCGCAAGAAACCAAGTGTGACGATTGATAATGTGAGTGCGGCCCAAATGAGCCGAAACCTGTCACAGTTGTCAAGATGACTTTTGAATTAATAGTCCGAAGAAATTCGAATCCTAGATCATGATCGCCTAGTGTTGAATCCGTATCGCTGGAAATGATTACATCAAACTTCTGGATCAATCTGTGAAGTGTAGCTTTTGACTCTTCCTTATATATATCAAGTTCTATACTTCGTTTCCCTGTGTTCAAAAAGAAGAAACTTGGACTCATCTCCGAATCAGTTAGGTCATTTAGAAACGGGCCTACAAGACGACTTGAATCTCCACTTCCAGGTCGCTCGACTTTTATGACATCAGCTCCCATGTCGGATAATAACTTTGCACAAAATGGTCCGGCAACGCCCTCTGAAATATCAAGAACATTGATTCCTCGTAAGAATCTCACAGGAGCTGCATCATTGGTCACGGACTTTCCTCTCCAACATCACTAACTCTGCCGATACTATAGCGCACACTTGAAATAATTTATGTTCAATCAATCCCCAATGTTCTCATTGAATGCTATCGATTACACCTGTCACAGCCTATAGTGAAAATTCAGAACTCGAAATCAAACTTACAGAGGCATATTGAACACCGTAACATCAAGTACTACTTCCGACGCTCGCGACCCACTATATGGATGGTTGATGGTGTTTGTCGTATTCACATTGAGCGTCCTTGCCTTTGGATCTCTTGGCGCCATCTCAGTTTTCCTGAAACCGCTCACGCTAGAGTTCGGATGGAGCAGAGCTGAAACTTCCCTCGGTTACACAGTTATTGCGCTTTCAACTGCAGTATTCGGAGTATTTTGGGGTGTTATAGCTGATAAGTATGGAACACGATGGTTTGGGGTTGTCGCGGCTATTGCTATGTCGACCAGCCTTTTTTTATTAAGCAACCAGTCTAGTCTCCTCCACTTCTATTCAATCTACTTTGTATTTGGTGCGTTTGGAGCAGCGCTCGCTACTGCACCATTATTTGCAAACGTGAGTTTTTGGTTTCGAAATAACCCTGGACTCGCTATCGGCATCACTGCCGCCGGTGGAGCCGTTGGCCAGGGAATTGTCCCATATCTTGTAGCCATCTCTATCGGTGCGAATGGTTGGAGATCAACATACTTAATTATGGCAGTGGTCTACGTGTGCATTGCGCTTCCACTTGCGTTTCTAATCAGAGAATCACCTTGGCGTGAGGAAGTTATACAAAGTGGATCAGATAGCGAACGCGACTTCCCACTCTCAGAGATTGAAGTAGTGGCTTGGATTAGTGTTGCTGTTATCTTTTGCTGCAATTGCATGTCTGTGCCAATTGTGCATCTAATTCCATTACTCACTGACACAGGTCGGTCTGTAGAAGTCGCTTCAAGTGTCTTTTTGCTGCTTATGCTCTCGGGCGGGCTTGGTCGAATCATGGGAGGAAAATTAGGTGACTGGATTGGCGCGCTCCCTACCTACATGATCATGTCACTGGGCCAGACATTTTTTGTTTTCTGGTTCCCACACATTGACTCGCTGCCACTGCTTTACTTTGTAGCAATTTTCTTTGGCTTCACATATTCGGGCGTGATGTCAAGCCTTTTGATGTGTACTCGAATGATGGTAGGAGCACGGCTTGCCGCGCGCGCTATGAGCATGACTAGTTTTTTTGGCTGGGTAGGAATGGGAATGGGTGGTTTTATTGGCGGCATTATGTATGACACTTACTCAAACTATATCTGGTCATTTAGTTATGCATCCATTATGGGCACTATTAACTTGCTTATACTTTCCCTGTTTTACCTACGCGTTCGGTCAAAGCGAAAGCCCAAAATAAATTCTGCAGTGCCTCCAACACGAAATCCAGTACTTGATCCTGTTGGAGCTGAATAATTTTCAACAGTTAGACGACTTTTGCTCGTGAAATCATCTCGCAACGCTGGTATATTGCATATCAAGAAATAATCTACAAAGGAGATTACATATGCCCCCGATTGCAAAAGGAAGCACCGTAGCTGTAACAGGCAGTGCAGGATTTATTGGGAGTTGGGTAGTTAAGCTTCTCCTAGACAAGGGATATCGAGTGCGTGCATGTGTCCGTGACGCCAACGATTCAAAAAAAACCGACTTCCTCAAAGCAATGCCAGCTTATGCATCAGGACGACTCACACTGCACTCCGCCAATCTTGATGAAGCTGGCTGCTTTGACGAGATCTTTGAAGGATGCCAGGGTGTATGCCATGTTTCACACGTCAGCACATACGACGATCAAGACTATGTAAAAATGGTCTGCGATCACATCATTGAAAGTGTCAATAAATCTCAATCCGTAAATCGTGTGATTGTGACCTCCAGCATTGCCGCCGTCCTTTCCGAAGCAGATATTTTCGAACTGGAACGTCGGCCAGTCTGCTACGAGGACAGATATCCAGATGAACTGAATCCAAAAAGAACTGCTGAAAGACAGGGATACTCAATGGGCAAAGTGCTCGCACAAAGAGCGTTTTCGGATGCCGCAGAGAAAAATGGCACGTGGGATGCGGTGACATGCTGTCCCGCTGACAATGTGGGTCCCATTCTATCTGCTCACCAAAAAGACATGGGGCCGTGGCAACACAATATCGAAACTATGCTTCTAGGAGAATATTTTCAAAATGGAGCGTATCGACCTTGGATGACCGTCGACGTCAGAGATGATGCTGCATGCCACATCGGTTTGCTCGAGAGCGTTGCCGTCTCAAATGGTGAACGCTACATCGCTTGGTCGACTGACATGCGCAATGTCGAAGATATCTGTGCAAGTATAGATCGATTACTGCCTGAGCTTGGACATGATACCCCTGACGTAACCGATGACTTTCCAGAGCGAATTCAAGCCCGTGAAGAAGAACTAAGAAGAGTTTGGTCCGGAGTTGAATTGCGAAACGATCGAATTCGTTCCGTCGTTCCGATTACATTTAGACCACTCGATGAATCCATCAGAGATTGTGTCGAGTCGCTTATAACAGTGGCAAAAGTTAAACCCAAGCTCAAAGCTGGTTATGAGGCGCGGAGCTAGTTCGTCTGATTTAGTGCTCTGGAAGTCGCTCGCGCGTCCGCCATCCTACAAGCTGGTCGACAATATAAACGCTTAGTACGTTGGGCAGTTTTTTTACTAAGCCAGACGGCACACCTTTGAAACCCTGCGCACCGGTAGTAATTTTTCGACCCTAAACTTTCTAACTCGTCAGCTGCACAAAGCCAAAAGTAACCACAAAGATTAGTTGGAGTAGTGACCCACGTCACTTTCTGCATAGCCGATGATTGACCACCTGGGCCCATATTCAAAAGTTGACCTCGATGAGTTCCAAATGCGATTTCAAACTGCGGGGTAGCATACTCCACGAGCTTCTCATTGATTACAGTAACTACCCAATCAAGTAATACCGAATATGAAATCGTAAGATTGAGTGTCGGCCAGTATCGAACATCTCGTGCTGCATCGGCCATCTGGATTAGTCGTGCTTGCTCAGCAGGGTAAAATTGGTAGGGTTCCACAAAAGGAGTTCGCTCTTCAATTCGCATGGGATTAACAACGTCGATTTCCGAAATTAATCCCGTCTGATAACTCACAGTACGTGGCGCACCAAAATTCAATAATGCTTCCATCGCTTTTGTCACCCACCACAGCTCAGCACTCTCATTTAAGCAGAAGTTGAAATGATCTTCATTCGCAAGCGTAACTGCAGAATCCAGTAAATTTCCGGTTCTAAGGAAAAAATAAGACCCTATTGCCCTCTTATTAGTTGGTGAAAATCTGATTTGGTCATACAGCTGACCGTAATACCTGTGACCATTCGGTAGTTCTTTCAAAGGATTAAAAGTTTGATGTCCCAGAAATTTCCACTTTAGATCCTCTACCACATCGATTTCACCGGAAATATCCTGGTTATCTTCAAAACGTCCAGACCACTTTTGGTCTCTCCAAAATTCAGACTTCTCTAAGACATTTACTTTCCTAGGATGCTGCCAACGCCAAGAAGAATCGATGTGCATCTTGAATAATTCCTAATGTGCCGACTTATTTTCGTAATATGTGCGCCATATAAGCATCAATATCGCACACAAAATCACACAAAGCTACTGCGTGGGAACACAAACTCGCCAAGGACACTTGGGAATAAAATGGCTACTGGAAATAAATATCTTGGAAATCTCGGCGATCATGCCTTCATCAAGCAAGCTAATTCACAATGAGACGCACCTCATCTGTAATTGGTTCCCCATGGTGAGCATAATTACGGTGATCCGCAGTATTTAATATCACCTTAAAAACACGTGAGCCTGCAGATAACTCGGTAATCGTCGTTTCACTTTTGTACAGCATTCCCCATGACTCTCCGTCAATGTATAAATGCGCATGGCCGATACCGTCCCTGTGCTCAGTGTCAGAGATGAACTTGAACTCAGTCACCTCCACGTTGATATCTACAGTGCCCGGGGAAACTTCATCAACTCTTATCTTCACGGACATATCATGATTTGAAGATTCAAAAGTACCGCTACTCATGCTTGACTCGTGATGATGTGAGGCCTCTCCGTCATGATTGTCACAAGCGAGTCCCATAAATATTGTCAAAAAGCATGCCAATGTAACCAACAGTACATCCTTGACCACTGAACTAGCACTTGTCGAAACAATCATCCTAATCACCTCACGTAAAAGTCAGTCGAAATAAGTCTTTAAACAATATCCGATACTGCGATAACCCTCAAACTAAGTACTACTTCCAATGATATGGTGAATTTCACTCGTAATGAACTACGCTACACCTTCGAAAATCACGTGCTTATTGCCATCTCACTGGCACGCCACAAACACAATTTTTTAGAAATTCGTAATCAAAATATAAACTTCTATTTAAAATAGTTAAAAGGCAGTCTCGACTAATTAGTCACACTTTAAAGTAAAAATGTCGGTAGTTTAAGACTTTTTGTATGTATCAAAAAAACGATTTTTGAGAGCCTTCTGATTCTCGTATATCGAACCTTGTAGAGGTGCCGCAGGTAATGGCAGATAAGGAGGTACGCCAGTTTGCCTCGGCTGCAAAACTGGATTCCCGTGACATATCTTGGCGTTGTAATCATCTAATGACATTTTGCCGAGACCCATAATCGGCCAGGCGTCTGCAGCAGCATATCCATTAAGAAGTAAACGGCGCATTCTATCTGAGGTATTCAATGCAGAACCATGCATGATTCGGACATGGTGAAAAGAAACACTTCCGGCTGGTCCTTCCAAGGCCACAGGGTCCGTGTTCATATCCCAATCAAAATTATCCGGATCTACCGCACCTGAAAAAAAACCGTCAGCGTGATGATCATAAATTGGTCTCTTGTGAGAACCAGGAATCACGAGCAGCGGTCCATTTTCCTCGTAACAATCGTCTAGAAGAATCCCCGCCGAAAGTAAGTCATCATTAGTATGGGGATAGAAGGGCCAATCTTGATGCCATTCTACTGCGGCGCCAAATTGAGCCGACTTCATGTTTAATTTATCGTTCTGCAAACGAATATCTGTACCTATTAGTGCCTCTACTACATCCAAAACTGGCTGATACTTAACGAGATCCCAAAAGAAAGGCCAATTCGATGAAGGAGATTTTAGACGACGAACCCTTGGATCTGAAACCGAGTGAGAGTCTTCAAGATCGTACTGAGCGTTATGCTCAGTGAGCTCCGCAGCCTCCGCGACGACTCGATCAGTTTCAACTCTTAGCGCGTCGAGTGTCTCCTCATCGATGAGTTTTTCAAAAAGTATGTATCCATTTTCATTGTAAAAATTAATCTGGTCAGGTGTCACCACAGTTTTCGCGTATGTCGTCATTGAATGTGCCTCCAAAAAAGAGTGTAGTGCCTAATCAAACGATCTAGACAATATATTTCAGACACACTTAATAGTAATCAAATACTCTACTCCGATTACTATGCCTAACTCGGACTACAGATAGCTCCCAAGAAGTCCATCACATCAATTGCTACTGGATAGCCGAGCGACTCAGTTATCTAACTTTTATTAACTCGACCTCAAACACTAAAGTAGTATTCCCCGGAATAGGACCGACACCTGCAGCACCATAACCAAGTTCGGGCGGGACTATCAAGCGCCATTTATCGCCTTCCTTCATCATTTGCAGTGCCTCTTGCCAACCAGCAATAACTCCATTCACTGGAAGATCGATTGGTTCGCCGCGGTCAACTGAACTATCAAATACACGACCGTCCTCAAAGGTTCCGTGATAATGAGCCGATACTGTGTCCGTAGGTCCAGGAGTTGCCCCAGCACCTTCTACTAAAACTTCATATTGCAGTCCTGAATCAGTGGTGATCATATCCGTCATATTATCTCCCTCGCTAATCATTCAATAGTCAACAAATCTGTTGGACCTCAAGTCTACAGCGAGAACGTGTACTGAAACAGGTTATGTCAGCAATTAAATTCATTAATAATTTGTTTTTAAATAAAAAATAAGCACCTGCATTTCGACGCCCTGTGGACTAAGGTAATACACATACACGAGGGGCTAGAAAATGAAAGTTGCCGTAGGGCTTCATAAAAATTCAATCGATGATTGGGATTCAGGTGTTGACTTTGCGGTCGCTGCCGAAAAGCTTGGTGTGGACTCACTTTGGAATGCCGAAGGATGGGCGCATGATGCTGCCACCCCACTTGCCTATCTTATGGCAAAAACTACGTCACTTCGATTTGGCTCGGGTATTTTTCAGGTGGGCACTCGGACACCTGGCTTAATCGCAATGACGGCTCAAGCACTCGACTCGCTATCTGGTGGACGTTTCATGCTTGGCCTAGGGACCAGTGGACCTCAGGTTATTGAAGGATGGCACGGACTTCCTTTTTCCAAACCAGTTTTGCATACAAAAGAAGTAATCGAAATTTGTCGGAAAATATTCTTAGGTGAAAAATTTTCTTATGACGGACATCATTGGCAACTTCCATTAACAAAGGAAAGAGGAGGGACTGGACTAAGTAAATCGCTCGTGCCCGGTGCCACTCCGACACCTGACCTACCCATTTACGTCGCGTCACTTGGGCCAAAGAATTTACATATGACTGGGCAGCTTGCCGACGGGTGGCTTGGCACAGTGTTTCTACCTGATACTGCTGAAGTATTTCTTGGGCCGATTAAGCTGGGCGCCCAAGAGGCAGGTCGCTCTATCTCGGACATCGACATCGTAGTCGGAACGAGAGTTCAATTTTCTGAAGATATTGAAAAATTAGCAGAAGAGCTGAAGCCTGGTCTAGCATTTCAATTCGGTGCAATGGGTACAAAGAATCAAAATTTCTACGCTGACGCATATCGTCGACAAGGCTGGGCTGACGAAGTCAGCAGAATTCAGAGTTTATGGATTGCAGGCAAACGAGATGAAGCGCGCAGTCAAGTTCCCACAGAGATGGCGCTTAGTGGCGTAGTTGTAGGGTCGCCCACAGAAGTGAAAGAAAAATTGATACGTTACAAACAAGTCGGGGTAAATACATTTAGAGTTGATCCCGCAGGGAATTCGATTGCCGACCGCTTAGATACTCTTGAAGAAACAATGAAAATTATCAAGGAAATTAGTTAAACAAACTGGAATAGAGTGAATACGCATGCAAGTTAGCGACTTTGAAGAAATAGTCTATTCAGCGGGGCTTACGCCACCCACTGCCTCAAACATTGAGTTCACTCACGACGAGCAGATTTGGCCATCAGGCTTAAAGCTTGCTGCAGGAACTTCAACTGCTCTCGCAATGGTCGCTAGTGCCATCGATGACATTTGGGCACAAAAAACCGGCAATCGCCAAAATATCAAAATCAATATGACACATGCAGCTCTGACAATCAGTGGAATGTGGCTATTACGGGTAAATGGCATGCCGGCTACGGAGGCTCTCCAAACTGGAGATGGAGACCCTACATTCGGGGAGTACGAATGTGCTGACGGAATCAAAATTTATCTACAAAACGGATTTATGCATCTCGCTGAAGCCACTGCGACAGTACTAGGATCCGAATTAGATTCTGAATCGGTTAAAAAAGCGGCGAAACAATGGACCGCAAATGATCTTGAAGCCGCGCTGACGGCCAAAGGCTTACCAGGTCTCATTTTGCGCACACCGGGAGAATGGCTTGAACACCCACAAGGCAAAATTCTTGCTGACACCGCGGTAGTTGATATCGAGCAAATCGGAGAAGGTCCAATCATTCCGGTACCAGAAGGACTAAGACCCCTATCAAATCTTCGCGTAATTGACTCCACGCGCGTTCTAGCTGGGCCGACTATCTCTCGAACTTTAGCCGCGTTCGGTGCTGATGTGATGCACATCGGATCGCCGAATGTGCCGATTATTCCAGCCGCTCAAGCTGATACAGGCCACGGCAAAAGAAAAGCACATATTGATTTAGAATCCCCAATTGGTATTAAAGCATTGAAAGAATTAATCTCTAAAGCGGACGTATTCGCCCAATCCTATCGAGCCGGAAGCCTCGCTGCTCGAGGATTTGGTCCTAATGACCTTGCTCAACAACGCCCTGGTATTGTCTACGTTTCCGAGAACGCCTACGGCCAAGATGGTCCGTGGAGCGAAAAACGAGGATTCGACGGTAATGTTCAAGCTGCAACCGGAATTACTTACCTACAGAATCAACACACGCCACCCGATGGCACGCCACGCGGCGAACGACAAGTTGCAATGGCTATGAATGATTACTGCACTGGCTACTGGGGTGCCTTCGGGGTGTTGGAAGCACTAAAAATGCGTGCCCGAATTGGGGGCTCATGGCATGTAAAAGTATCTCTTGGTCAAACTGCCAGTTGGTACTTGCGGATGGGGACAACGCTGGACCCTAACAAAGGTCTCACGGCAGAAAAAATCATCAAACTCGCA
Organism: Dehalococcoidia bacterium; assembly: GCA_029247135.1. Lineage (GTDB taxonomy): Bacteria > Chloroflexota > Dehalococcoidia > UBA2979 > UBA2979 > UBA2979. The sequence continues at coordinate 16,825 of JAQWLS010000061.1, forward strand.
AATCAATACAACGAGGAACATGAATCAGACTATGGAGTACTACAGCGACTTCGACCCGTGATAAATATGTCAGAAACGAGCCCGTATTGGACTGGCAAAACAGTCCTGCCCGGTGCTCATAGGCCCGAATGGTAAATCACACTGATCTAAACAATTCGAAATGGGCTTGTTCACCTATTGAATCCCAAAGCACAATGATTCAAAGCAAAATCTATTAGTCAAATTCCTTCATATCTGAGCTAATTTTTGTGACAGCCTTACTCCCATATAGGAAGGTCACTGCCGAGGGGACGGGCGCCCGAAGACCAATAGGGCTTAGTTGCAGACATCTGCAACACCGGAGCGAGATGCCGCATCTTGCCATAATCAGTGTCGTGAGATTCAAAAAAATGTTCAATCCCTGATTCCGAGGCTAGTCCAGATCCCTCCTCAATCAATTTATATAACGCATCCTTCCTGAGACCTTTACTAAAGATATTTGTCTCAGCCCCCACAGGAGCAATCTGTTCCACTTCTGCATTGGAATTCACACCTAATCTGAGGTACCACATTGCCGTTTGAGTAAGTGACACTTGCACATGCCACGAGCCTCCCTCGGTTGCTCGCCGTCTCAACGCCTCAAGAACACCATAAGCTGCAAAATAGGCAGTACTGTAGTCATTCATTGGAGCTGGTGCTAAGCGGGGCACACTAGGATGATCGCCAGCTGCTATCGCCCGCTCATGATCAGGTGCAAGAGGAGCTAGCTCTCCCTGTAATTGAGCAACTCCTGAGACTGTCTGGGCAAGCTGTTCCCATCCGGGCCTTTCAGCCCAGGGTCCATGATGTCCGTAGCAGTTCTCAGAGACATAAATAATTCCAGGTCGCAATTCGGCCATCGCTTCTGGCCCAAAGCCTCTCTTATCTAAGGTTCCTTTCCTAAACCCTTGATTAAATACGTCAACATCTTTAGCCAGCTCAAGTAATCGAGTTTCGTCCTCACGCTTGGTCAGATCCAGGTGCGCCTGCCGCTTACCATGTCCAGTATCCATTTCAGCCATCATCATTGTTGGCAAATTTGGAGAAGATACATGTAATACCTGAGCCCCGTGCTCAGCCAATGTTCGTGCACTCGTGGGACCTGCAAGCACCCTTGTTAAATCCAGCACACGAAGATTCGAAAGAGGTCGAGCCCCCTCCTTCGGACTTTCAATCGGAGCATCCCCAATTTTTGTAATCTCTACGACAGGTCTGCCCGCGAGGATCTGACCCTGAGGATGGGCTAACCATTCTTCAGGACTTCTCACTACAGCGCCAGTTACTTTGAGTGCAATTAACGATTTTTCAAGCTCAAAAGCGTCTTGTTCTGCCATTGCCTCAGCGATCGTAGCCACATCAGCATCTTCATCGATCCCTAGGTAATTTGCGACCACGGGACCATCTACAAAGGAATTGTGTAGGTGGAAAAATCGACCATCACCGCACCGATATATCCGTGTCATACTTTGATTCCGAAAATTTTCTGGCATCTTCTCGAGTGAAAGCCAACTCATAGAATTAAGTGAGGCGGCCGCGTGACGAATATCAATATCTAACTTTTGAGGTTCGTGGCCCGCTAACTTCCACAATTCATCTATTTTCGACCCCACAAGCGCGTGCACCACAGCCGCACCCTCGCCGAGTCGAAACGGCGAATAATATATCGGATCAGATCCGGTAATTTCAATATCAGAATCCGGTACGGGAAGTCCAGCTAGTCGAATAGCCTCACTAATTTCATTAGGTTGCATAGCCTATACCCCATTCACAGTTCAATTTTCTAGGAAAGATGCTTTGAAAACCAATCCACAGACTTCGTCCACGAATCTGCTGCTGCTTCAGGATGAAATGACGGTCTTGTATCATTAAAAAATGAATGCTCAGCCCCCTCATAAAACGTAACATCATTCTCCACACCGGCTTCGGACAATGTCTCTCTCAGCATATTTACTTGTTCGATGGGTAATCCCGTATCGAGCGAGCCATACGAACCTAGAACCGGGACACTTATCTTCGCAATTTCCTCGGAAGGTGGCATGCCACCCCCATAATAAACATGAACTGCATCAACTCGAGATCCTGCTCTGATAGCCGTCGCAAGAGTAAGTCCGCCACCCATGCAATAACCGAGGCATCCTACCTTACGGGCACCCTTGTCGTCTTTCAACCACGCAATAGCCGCATCAATCTCAAGTGCTGCAGTATCACGCTCTAACGACATCGCAAGTTTACGGGCGTCATCAGGTTCCTCCGCAGATTCACCATGATAGAGATCAGGAGACCATGCAAGAAAACCTTCGGCCGCATAACGGTCGGCGATTGCCGCTATGTCAGGAGTAAGGCCCCACCATTCCTGTATCACGACAACTCCGCCTTTTACTGGTCCTGAAGGCTCTGACAAATAGCCCATCAATCGCTGATTGTTATAACTAAAATCTAAGTTTGCCATATTGTTATTCCCCCAATGCAATTAGATCCGCCAACATTAAAATTCCAATATTATTGCGAATCGTGTTCCCCAATAATTCCAGACGCTATCAGTGTAGCGGTAGATTAATTGCCAATCGGCAAAAAATCATTTCTATTGCATCATCGACTTAATTTGAGAAATAACTATCAAAATTTGAACACCTGATAGCCAATTTATTGAACTGACCATAAGATGTCTGCGTGATTGATATTTTGACGAATATAGACATCTATGTTGCCGTGATTCCTCTTCGAATCACGTTGGGTATCATCATGCTTGACTCCGGGATAGGAAAATGGAAACGTGGAATTACTGGCACAGGTCAGTGGTTTGCGAGTTTAGGTTTCCCTAAACCACAGATATTGGCAAGATTTGTTGCATCGCTTGAAACTGCTTGTGGATTACTGATCATAATCGGACTATTTACACCTATCGCGGGGTTACTGATCGCGGCAAATATGTCAGTGGCCACTTATGTACAGAAATTCAAACTTGGAGCGTCTTTCCAAGGAGGCGAGAATCAAGGTTACGAGCTTGATATCTTACTTGTCGTTTCAGCACTGACAGTCGCTGCCGTAGGAGGTCAAACACTGGCCATCGATACGATTCTCTTTAGTGACTGAGTCATGCGATTGAGCGGTTCAATATCTGTTACTGAATTCTCAGCGACGTCCAATATGGTGAGGGCTTGTACCGAAAAATATCTCACTTGCCTCCATTAACGTTTCGGACAAGGTCGGATGTGGGTGCACGGTCAACTTTAAATCTTGAAGTCGGGCGGCCATCTCGATCGCAAGTGTCGCTTCACCGATAAGCTCAGATGCACCCTGCCCAACTATACCTGCGCCAAGAATTCGCTCCGTTCCTGGTTCCGAGATAATTTTAGTCAGCCCACCAGACAGATTCGATGTAATAGCTCTACCAGAAGAGGACCATGGAAACTTACTGACTTCAATATCGAGTCCTAAGCGTCGCGCGTCACTTTCAGTAATCCCCGTCCACGCAATTTCCGGTTCAGTAAATACAACCGCTGGAATAACTGGCGGTTCCCATTCGCTAGGCAAACCTGCAATCGCTTCGACCGCTACTCGAGCTTCATGGCTCGCCTTGTGGGCAAGCATCACTCCTCCTGCGACATCGCCAATTGCAAAAATATTGGAAACACTTGTACGTTTTTGTTTATCCGTTTGAATGAAGCCTGACTCACTTAACTTAATATCTAATTCCTGCAGGCCTAAATTCTCTATATTTGGCGCTCGGCCGACAGACATAAGCACCCGATCGAACGGAATCTCAACCAGATTTGCATCCGGACCAGAAAAGGTTGCAATAATTCCATCTGCAGTCTCCACTAGCTTGGACACAGTCGTATTCAACCAAATATTCTCCACATAATTTTCTAACTGATGAGCCATCACATCCACCAGATCAGAATCTACTCCCGTAAGCAATCCATTTGTAGCTTCGACAATAGTGATGCGTGAGCCTAATGCCCCATATATGCTGGACATTTCCAGCCCAACATACCCCCCCCCCTACAACCAAAAGCGAGTCTGGTATCTCTGGTACCGAAAGCGCATCCGTGG
>JAQWLS010000064.1 GCA_029247135.1 Dehalococcoidia bacterium
CCACCCATCGAAATTACCCACTTAGGCTCAGCCATTTGTAGGTAAATTCTCCTAAGTACTGGAGCCATCTTCCATGTTACCGTACCAGCAACAATCATCAAATCTGCTTGACGGGGAGATGCTCGGAATACCTCCGAGCCAAACCGAGCGATATCATATCGACTTGTAGCAGATGCGATCATTTCGATAGCACAGCATGCCAGGCCAAACATTGCAGGCCACAGCGAGTTCGCCTTCGACCAATTTAAAATGCTCTCAGTAGACGTCACTAATACATTTTTACGAACTTCTTCTTCTATGGCTGCTCGTTCAAGCTCAAAGTCGTCAGCTATTGGAATTCCACCCAAATTAGGTATGCTCGTGGCACCCACTGAATCCTGTGCAAATTGAAGAAGGCCAGAATTTTGCCCTAAGCCCGTCGATCCCGAACTACCTATACCCGATATGTGTCGGTTCCAACTGAAGTCTTCGTGCATATTTTCCATTGTACCTAGATAGTAGCGCTTCATATAGTCACGGTCGAGAACATATCCAGACAGGCCTAGAAATAAAAGAAGGGGCGATAAATATCGCCCCTTCTTTCAAATCAATGAATAAAGCTTACCCAAGGTTTAGTACATCTCACCACCTGGCATTGCTGGAGCGGCATTTTCTGGTTCATCAGTCACCAGTACATTTGTAGTCAATACCATCCCTGCAATTGACACTGCGTTTTCAAGTGCAGCCTTAGTAACTTTCGCTGGATCAATGATCCCAAGATCTATCATATTTCCATACGTGTCACCAGCTGCGTCATATCCTTCACCCTCGTTAAGAGCGAGTACGCGTTGAACAATTACCGAGCCGTCTTGACCCGCATTAGTCGCGATTCTCCTAAGTGGTTCTTCCAGTGCACGTCGTAAAATTCTTGCGCCGGTATCCTCATCTTCATCCGCAAACTCTAATGAATCTAGTTGCTCGACTGAGTTCAAGAATGCTACGCCACCACCTGGCACAATACCTTCGTCCACTGCTGCACGAGTAGCTGATAATGCATCCTCGACTCTGTGCTTCTTTTCCGTTAATTCCACTTCTGTAGCTGCCCCTACCTTGATGATGGCGACAGAGCCAGACAAGCGGCCAATTCGTTCTTCTAATTTCTCTTTATCCCAATCAGATGTGGCGTTATTAAGCTGACCGCGGATCATCGCAGTCCGTTCTTCGACAGACTCCTCAGTTCCACCGCCCTCAATTAAAGCGCAATCTTCTTTTGTAACAACTACCCGACGAACTCGTCCAAAATCCTCTACCGTCACGGTGTCGTCAAGATTCCGATTTAACTCGCCAGAAATCAATGTTGCGCCGGTGAACGCAGCAATGTCACCGAGATTCTCTTTTCGGCGATCTCCGAAACCAGGAGCTTTCACGGCAACTACGTTTATGGCACCACGCAATTTATTGACTGCTAAAGTGGCCAGCGCCTCACCATCAACATCTTCAGCAATAACTAATAAGTCCTTCGAAACTTGTAGCTGCTTCTCCAACCATGGAAGGATGTCGTTCACAGATGATAATTTTTGGTCTGTTACCAAAATATAGGGATCTTCAATCACTGATTCCATACGCTCTGGATTGGTAACGAAGTACGGAGAGATATAGCCACGATCGAAGGACATTCCTTCTACGTATTCAATCTCTGTCTCAACCCCACGCCCCTCTTCAATAGTAATAACGCCATCTTTTCCGGCCTGTTCCATCACTTCGCCAATAAGATCACCAATCTCTCCTGAAGCAGCAGAAATGGCCGCTACTTGAGACATTTGCTCTCGGGTTGTGACTTGCGTCGCTCCTCCGGTAATTTCTTCTCGAATTTTCCGAGCAGCGACCTCAAGACCACGCTTTAAGGCCATAGGGTCAGCTCCAGCAGCAACATTTTTCATACCTTCATGAACGATTGCTTGACCAATCACAGTCGAGGTAGTAGTTCCATCACCCGCAATGTCATTCGTTTTTGACGCGATTTCTTTTGCTAGTTGAGCACCAATGTTTTCAAACTTATCACTAAGTTCAATATCTTTCGCGATAGTCACCCCATCATTGGTAATCGTAGGATTTCCAAACCGCTTGTCGAGCACGACATTGCGTCCTCGTGGACCTAGTGTCATCTTAACCGCGTCAGCGAGTGCGTCGATTCCATCACGAAGTGCCTGACGTGCGCTTTCATCAAAAAGAAGTTGCTTAGCCATATGTGCTCTGCTCCCTATATCTCTACTTACTTAGATTCAAAACGTGCTTGTTATTTCGTCAGCAAGCAGGCGCACAACATGTACAAATGAAGTACCCCCGATGAAGACATTCGCCGTCTTAGCACTCTCAGACGGTGAGTGCTAATTTACCCACTTGTGAGCCACTGCGCAAGTGGGTAAATGTAATTTCTACATATCTGAAAAAAACATATCGTTTGCAAGAGCGTAATTCACAGCACGTTTCCGCAAAATACCCTGAACTTACTTGCCAATAACTTTGACCGATTCCTAATTAAAAGATAGGTGGCCACGGTACTTATGCTGATTCAGTCCTCTATGAAATGATAAGAGCGCTGTCCGATCGTTCTAACACTTGACCAATAATCCAGCAATCCTGTTCTCTCTCTTCCATAGCGGTTAAAAATATATCAACTGCAGATTTTGGCATAGCTATTAGCAACGGCCCTGATGTTTGTGGATCAAAGAATGCAGATACCAAGAGTTCAGATATTGTTGACCCGACCTCGATAATCTTCTTCAAGCTAGCTCTATTGTTACGTAAACCACTGGATTCAGAGCCTGCAGAAAGTAACTCCAGGGTGTCGGAGAAAAGAGGAACCGTATCACCATATATTTGGAAAGTACATCCTGATGCATTAGCCATTTCAACTGAATGCCCAATCAAGCCAAATCCAGTTATATCAGTCATCGCAGCTGCACCATGAAGCACTGCCAACTCAGACGGAACCTTATTAAGTTGTAGCATCGAGTCAAGGACGCTCGATAAGTTGTTGTGAGCTTGAGTCACAGAATCCTTAGAGGCGGTCAAGCTTATTCCACTACCGATGGGTTTAGTCAAGCACAAAACATCACCAGGCGTCGCTCCACTATTTCTGACCAATTTCTCAGGTGAAGCAATTCCTGTGACAGAAAGTCCGAACTTTGGCTCAGGCGATACTATCGTGTGACCACCAGCCACGATCCCACCTGCCTCCAATACTTTTTCGCCAGCGCCACGAAGCACCTCACTCAAACGCGCATGATCCAAATCATCAGGCCATGCAACGATATTTAAAGCAAGCTTCACTTGTCCGCCCATAGCAAAAACGTCAGACATTGCATTTGCCGCGGCAATCGCCCCGTAGGTCCAGGCATCATCAACAACGGGCGGAAAAAAATCAAGGGTCTCGATTACAGCGACCTCATCAGAAATCCTATAGACAGCGGCATCATCCGCTTGTTCAAATCCAACCAGCAAGTTTGGGTCATCTGAATCTGAAAACAATTCTTGTAATGGACGCAAGACTTGCGTCAAGGACTCAAGTCCTAATTTTGCACCTCATCCACCACAACTAGCAAGGTCCGTAAGGCGAACTATTTCATCTCTCGTCAAGTTGAACTCCTCACGCTAAAAAAGTTCTAACATAGAAACCATGAGTACAAGTGTACAACGACCCAAGAAACTCCAAAATCAAAAACTGTGGAAACCAGAGCAAATAATCGAGATTCTGGATCTTGAATACTCGCGTCCGCCGCAACAAATTTCGAACTCTCCGATTTTTGAACTAATCCTAACTGTTCTCTCACAACACACATCTGATCATAATTCTGGTGAGGCCATGCATCATTTATTGAGAGTATTTCCTAACTGGCAGAGTGTCTTAGACTCACCTGTACAAGTTTTAGAGGAAGCAATTCGTCCAGGTGGATTGGCTCCCACAAAGTCGAAGCGCATCCATCAAATTCTGACTGATATACAACAAATGCAACCAGACTTTAACTTAGATTTTCTTGCCGATCAGCCACTCGAAGAGGCACGCACATGGCTGACATCACTGCCCGGCGTAGGTCCAAAAACGGCAGCATGTGTTCTGCTCTTTGCGCTTGGACGACCGACTTTACCAGTAGACACACATGTAGAGCGAGTATCAAAACGCCTGGGTCTCGTGCCACTGAAAATGAATGCGGATACGGCGCATACCCTTCTGGAAAAATCTGTGAAGCCAAAAGACGTTTATGCCTACCACATGGATCTTATTCAACACGGAAGACGAACGTGCAATGCGCGCAAACCAAAATGCGATCAATGTGTATTGGTAAAAAAGTGTCCAAAAAGTGGAGTTCCTATCACCGCTTGATCCAGTGCAGTTATCCCTCCATCCGTCTCTTACGGAGAAGCCAAAGCCCTAGCAACACAGTAATACCCGATCCAGCGAACGCGATAGGACGTGAAATTAGTACAAAATACTCCACTGGAATAGAGCTCAATAGCAGCGCCGTTCGAATTATGCCAGTAGATAGATTGACGCAGCCGATTACCGCGGTCACTTGCTTAAGAAATTTAGTTTCCGACTGAATGTTTCCACGAACAGCCGGAAACATCTCTTCCATTAAGAGGCCGGCTAATGGCCGATTAGCAAAAATCGATCCGAACATAAAGGCAGAAGTTACAAAATCTTCTATCGGATCAGTCGCGAAAAAAATACGAGCGCTCCCCGTAATCAGACCCAATATGGCTCCACCAAAAAAAAGTGTCCCGAAAAGTAACAGTAGCCAACGTAATCGAGCACGCTTACGGGTTAGAAAAAGTACATACAAGCCAGCGATTGCTGCAACCAATATCCCAAGTCGCTCATCTCTTTCAAGGGCGATCGAAATAAACGGGATCGGTAAAACTGAAAAAATTAAGGTTCTGTCGATCCTTAAAAGTTGTGACAATGGAAGTTTAGATAAATCTGACGGTTCAGTTATAGAATCGTCAGCTGATTTATCTATGTGGTCTGGGTCACTAGGACTTGTCATGGCTCTCAAAATCCAACAATAAACTCATCTCTATGTTCGACCTCCATTTACCAAATTTATACCCAGTCTCAGGTTCAATTCCGATCCGTTCAAAGTTAAGATTTTCGTGGAGCAAAATCGAACCTATGTTAGATGAGTCTATCCAAGCTATCAACACGTGGAGTCCCAAGCGCCGTGCCTCTTCAATCAAACAACTGAGAAGTTGTTTACCTATTCCCCTGCGTTGATACTCTATATCAACATATACCGTACTCTCGCGCGTATATTTAAAGCCTCCACGAGATCCACGATAATCTGTCAAATATGAAAATCCGAGTAGCTTCTCGTCTTCCCCACCCTCCTCTGTGCAAACAAAGATTGGTTGTGAATCAGTCGCAGTGTGTGTGATGAACCAGTCAAGCCTCTCCGATTCAGACCACTCCTCCGTATGCCATGTGGCCGTGCCTTCACGAATTTCCCGATTGTAAATCTTATTTATAGCCTCTAAATCCGAGCGCTTAACTGGTCTGATTACATAATCCATAGCAGCTATAATAATCAACTCAAGAGAATAATGGATAGCTCAAGGGATTACATGGCCCAGGATCTGGCAAATCAAAATCAAAATAGTTTCACTTGGCTAGTCGGCGGCGGAGTGACATCCCCATCTGGCTTTTTGGCAGGTGCGAGCTATGGTGAAATCAAAAACTATGGTGATGAACCACGATTCGATGTAGGAATTTTAGCTGGAGATAAAAATTGCACTACAGCAGGTATGTTCACCAAAAGTTCCGTGACCGGATGGACCGTCCAACGAAGTAAAAAACTACTCGAAGAAAGAACGTTATTCAGAGGAGTTGTTGTCAACTCAGGAAATGCAAATACCATGACTGGAGCACAAGGCAAGCTCGACGCAAATGAAATGGCGTCACTAGCATCGGCGGCCCTAGAAACGGATGCAGATTTTATTTTAAACGCCTCTACCGGTGTAATCGGTCGAGCGATGCCAATGAATAAGATCAAAGTAGCGATTGATGCAATCGAAATGCACCATGATGGAGGAGATGACTTTGCTAGGTCGATCATGACTACCGACACAACCACTAAACAGTGTGCAGTTAAGTTTACAGTGGGAGATGTCGAATATGTGGTCGGTGGATGCGCTAAGGGCTCAGGAATGATTCATCCCAATATGGCAACCATGTTGGCGTTTCTCACGACGAATGCCTCAGTTCATCCTGAATGGTTAAAAACTACGCTCGTCGCAAATGTCGATCGTACCTTCAATATGCTCGATATAGATATGGACACTTCGACAAGCGACACAGTGCTCCTCTTCGCTTCGAACACGGTCGGGGAACAAATCACAAGCGACGAACATCCGGCGGCTGAATTGTTGTCGCGAGCGATTTTTGAAGTTTGCCGAGAGCTTGTCAGAAATATAGCGTTCGATGGTGAAGGCGCAACAGTGATGATCGAGGTAGTGGCCAAGGAGGCCGCTTCGGAAAATGATGCAAAGCTAGTTGCAAAAACCATCGCCTCATCGCCGCTAATAAAAACTATGGTTACCGGTAAAGATCCAAATTGGGGACGAATCTTAATGGCCGCGGGACGGTCAGGTGCTGAGGTTGATCCTGATCTACTTTATGTTGAAATCGCAGGTACAGGAGTGTTCGAGCGCGGTTCGCCTCTTGATATTGATTTAGATCAGCTATCGGCAAAGATGGATACAGAAGAGCTAAAAATAGAAATATCTCTCGGAAAGGGCGTATTCGAGGCGACTGCCTGGGGTTGCAATCTCACTAAAGAATACGTCTCAATTAACGCTGATTACACCACATAGCGGTCTGATAAAGGATTATTTGTGTTAAAAGAAACAACTCCAATTAGCGTCGTAAAAATCGGAGGATCTACTCTCGGGTCCGATGATACGTCACTACGTGACATCGTAGCCCAGCATGGTAAAGATCGACTATACGTAGTCGTACATGGTGGTGGGGCAATTATATCTCAGTGGCTAGACCAACTAAATATTGAGACCACATTCCTTGATGGCTTACGGGTAACCTCTGAACCTGCGCTCGAAGTAGTTATTAGTGTACTCAGAGGGATTGTAAACACGTCACTCGTTTCAGAGATGAACAGCCTTGGTGGCAGGGCTGTCGGTTTAAGTGGAATCGATGACCAGCTTATTACGGCACGTCAGACCAACTCAAAACTAGGACTAGTTGGGAAAATCACTCAGGTTCGTCCGAATATTCTGATGCATCTATTAAGCGAAAAGTATATTCCAGTCATCGCACCTATCGGCGTTGAGCCCCCCATCCAAGCGTTAAATATAAATGCCGATGCGGCAGCCGGTGAAATTGCTCGCGAGATTGGCGCAGACGAACTGATATTTCTAACTGATGTAGAT
>JAQWLS010000074.1 GCA_029247135.1 Dehalococcoidia bacterium
CTGGAGCTATTCTTATGTACGGAAGTCAGCCTAGCTGGCGGGAATTTAAGATGGGGATGACCGATGGACTAGATGTTTTGCAGCTTAAGGAAAATCTTTTGGTACTCGGATACGCAACCCTAGATGAACTAGAAATGAATGTGAAATTCGGTCAGGGTCTCGAACACTCGATTGCAAGAATGCAACGTGATTATGATTTTCAAGTGACGGGCAGGCTTGCTTTTGGAGAGGTGTTATTTGTTCCTGGACCGTCTTTTGCTGCAGCGTCACAAGCCTTCCCCACTGTTGGAGCTGCGATAAGTCAGAACAGTACTCTAATGTTTTTAACTCCGATGCAAGCCGTTGAGACAAAAATAGATGATGCCGGTAGTTTTAGTGAGGTGATAATCTCGCTGCAAGGTGTATCGACACAAATTGATGTGAGTGATCAAGAGCTTCTTTCTGTCGGTGCAGAAGTCGAAATAGAGCTACCAGATGACCAGATAATTATGGGAATAGTAAGTTCTGTGGGCGAAGTAGCAGTCATTCCGCAGGATGGCCAAGGGAACCCGTATCTTGAAGTTGAGATCGAGCTATCAGAGAAGACAGATTATAGACAATGGACGGGTGCTCAGGTCAATATATCGGCCACGAAATCTGTCGCTAGTAATGTTCTTTCGGCACCAGTCACTAGTCTTTTGGCTTTGTTAGGTGGTGGCTACGCGCTTGAGGTTACGGATAACGGCACATCGCGTTTAGTTGCAGTGGAGGTGGGTACCTATGCAGATAATTGGGTTGAGGTTCGAGGTGCAGGCCTCGACGAGAATACTGAGGTAATTATTCCGAAATGATGCAGTCAACAATAAATGGGTCACAGCTCCAAACTGATTTAAGTGAAGAATTTGCTTTGAAGCTGCAAGAGGTTACGAAGAGTTATGCGGGTACGCCACCGGTGCATGCCCTTTCCGACGTGACTGTTTCAGTAAAGCATGGCGAATTTGTTGGAATTGTAGGTGCATCAGGAAGCGGAAAATCTACTTTGCTTCATGTGATAGGTACACTAACACGTCCGACCAGCGGGTCAGTATTCATTAATGGAATGAACACTGATGGTATGTCTGATGGTGCATTGTCAGGTATCCGATCCCGAGATGTGGGATTCGTATTCCAGGAATTTTTTCTTATTTCAGGACTGTCTGCAGTACAAAATGTTGCCAATGGATTGCTATATTCGGGAGTAGCGGAATCTGATCGTCTTCGCCGGTCGGAGATAATGCTGGAGAGAGTTGGTTTGGGCCATAGGCTTAATCATTTGCCCAATGAGATGTCAGGTGGTGAGCAGCAACGAGTTGCGGTGGCCAGAGCACTGGTCCATGAACCGTCATTTGTACTTGCAGATGAGCCCACAGGAAATTTGGATTCACGCAGTACCGAATCAATGATGGAACTTTTCTACAGCCTAAACAGAGAAGGTACCACGATAATCATCATCACCCACGATCGAGAAGTTGCCGAGAGATTTCCTCGTCAGGTAGTGTTAAAAGATGGAAAAATTGAATCTGACTCAGGGCTTGTCTGATGGGCAGGAAGGATAATTTGCGAGAGAATTCAGGGCCGAGAAGTAGGCTAAGTATCGGTGATACTTTGCGGACCGCCAGTACAGGACCAAGATCTCGTAAATTACGTTCAGCGCTTTCTGCTTTGGGTATAACCATTGGGATTGCGGCTTTAGTTAGTGTGTTGGGACTTTCTTCTTCCAGTAGTGCAGATTTAATCCGAGAGCTAGACGCATTGGGGACCAATTTATTGACGGTTGAGGCGGGCCAAAGCTTTGGATCAGGTAACTCATCTCTTCCAATTGATGCCCCTGCTAGGATTCGGCGGATTGATCCGGTATATGAAGTCGCAGCAGTGAGTAAAATAGGCGGAGGGGTATACAGAAGCGATCTAATCGATGAAGGACGAACACAGGGATTAACTATAATTGCCGCGGATTTGAATCTTTTAGATGCTCAGCAAGGATCGATTTCTCAGGGACAGTATCTTACTTCGGCTCTTCAAGATTTTCCTACCGTGGTGTTAGGCTCAGTCGCAGCCGAAAGATTAGGCATCACTCAATTAGCTCCAACTCGTTCCATCTGGCTTGGTGGAGAATGGTTTGTAGTAGTAGGTATCCTTAACCCATTACCGCTCGCGGCTGATCTTGATCGCGCTGCAATAATTGGTTATCCGGCAGCAGCACAATATTTAGATTATGAATATGAACCAGATATCATTTATGTGCGAGCTCGAGCCGAGCATGTATTAGATGTCCGGTCCGTGATGTCTGCAACTGTTAATCCTGAAAAACCAGAAGAAGTTGAAGTGAGTCGAGCATCTGATGTTCTTGAAGCACGAGCTGCTGCTGAGAGCGCATTCACAAATTTATTTCTTGGGCTTGGAGTTGTTGCACTATTAGTTGGTGGTATAGGAATTGCCAACGTTATGGTGATTGCTGTTATAGAAAGACGCAACGAAATTGGCCTTAGGCGTGCACTCGGTGCAACCCGTTTTCACATTGCAATGCAGTTTCTGACGGAGTCATTTTTTCTCTCAGCAGCAGGGGGTTTTGCTGGGGTGATGTTGGGAATTGGTGTGACAGTCGGATACGCTATATTACAAGACTGGGCCGTGGTGATACCAAGTTACGCCTTATTTGGCGGTTTTGGGTCATCCTTACTTATTGGTGGATTGGCCGGTTTGTATCCGTCTGTGCGCGCTGCGAGTATGTCGCCCACTGAGGCTCTCCGAACCCGTTAGCTCCTGTTACGCCAACAATTTGGCGTAGCTACGACTTAGACAACTCCTTATGTATAAGGTTTCGATTGCTCTGTTCTAATCAGGCGTATACAATCGAATCTTGGTGACCTCCCCAGGTCATTTGGGTCCGGAGCCCAGACGATGTTTCCATGCTGATAAGACATAAATTTAGTGCGTCATTAGACATGACGTGTTCTCCGGCCGTTGAAGGAGAAAATTATGCGTTGGAAACTTATGATGCTGTTATTGCCGGCACTACTTGCACTCGGTGCATGCTCAAGCAGCAGTGATGCTGATACGACATCCTCTAGTCAGTCAGCAACAACTGCAGCAGCAACAACTGCAGCGACAACGGCTGCTGCTGCAACTGAGGCTGCTGAACCATTCAAGCTTGGATTGATACTGGTTGGGCCACGAGATGATAGAGGGTACTCACAAGCTCATTATGAAGGCGGAACGTACGCCATTGAGAAGCTGGGTGGCGAACTTATTGTTGTTGATAAAGTAAACCCTGCTGATTCCCCCAACATTACAATTCCGCAGATTGTCGATGACATGATTGCTCAAGGGGCACATCTAATCATTGCGACATCTGATGATATGAAGGACGGGATTCTGGAAGCCGCCGCGGCTCATCCAGATATGCCGATGATTCATGCTTCTGGAGATTCTGCGTGGGCTGCCGGTAAGGCTTACCATGCTGAATTACCAATGTTGGGTAATTTTTTCGCACAAATGGAGTACGGTAAGATGATTGCTGGCTGTGCTGCTGCTTTGCAGTCGGACGCTGGAAAAATTTCATATCTTGGGCCTTTGATTAATGACGAGACACGAAGATTAGTGAGCTCGACCTATCTCGGAGCACGACATTGTTGGACTGAAGTACTAGGCAACTCTGCTTCTGATCTGAGTTTCAACGTTAATTGGATTGGATTCTGGTTCAATATACCTGGATTTACTCTTGATCCGACTGTTGTGGCAAATGACTTCTTTGCATCTGGAACGGATGTCATCATTTCTGGTATTGATACCACTGAGGCAATAGTTGAGGCTGGCAAGAAAGCCTCTGCTGGGGATACGGTCTGGGCTATACCCTACGACTATGAAGGCGCCTGTGCTGAAGCTCCTGCAGCCTGTCTAGGTGTTCCATATTTCAACTGGGGCCCCACCTATCTCAAGAATGCTCAATCTGTGATCGATGGTGAATTTAGCGCAAGTTTTGACTGGGTCGGTCCTGATTGGAGCGATATAAACAACCATGACACCAGCACAATAGGATTTCTGAAGGGCGACGGGCTTACGTCAGCGAATGCTGAAAAGTTGGATGACTTTATAGCAGCATTGGGTGATGGTTCTCTGAACTTGTGGACCGGACCACTGAATTTCCAGGACGGCAGCTCTTTCTTGGGAGATGGTGTTGCCGCAACCGATCTTCAAATCTGGTATATGCCTAGTCTTCTTGAAGGAATGGAAGGTCCAGCGGAATAATAATGAAATAACTTGTACCTATACCTTAGCGTATGAGCCTGGAACTTCGATCTATAAGTAAGCGATTCGGGTCCGTCGTTGCAAACGATACAATTTCGTTAAGCGTCGGACCCGGAGAAATTCACGGCTTGCTTGGCGAAAATGGAGCTGGCAAGTCTACTCTTGTAAAGATTCTTTCTGGTTTTGTAACAAAGGACCGTGGAGAAATTGAACTTGATGGTACTAAACTTGATCTAAATTCACCTAATGAGGCAGTAGCTAGCGGGATTGGTATTTTACATCAGGAGCCTCTGGTGTTTCTGCCGTTTTCCGTTGTGGATAATTTTCTGATAGGGTCGCCCAAGGAATTCGGTCATGCTGAAGCCTACGAAGCATTATCGAGAATAAGTAAGCAGTTTGGTTTTGATCTCAATCCTGATGTGAGCGCGTCGAACCTTAGTGTAGGAGAGAGACAGCAGTTAGAGATTGCTCGACTGCTTTGGCTTGGTGCACGCGTATTAATTTTGGATG
>JAQWLS010000076.1 GCA_029247135.1 Dehalococcoidia bacterium
AGGCGTGACACTGACTATATAAAAAGGCGACTTCCGTCAATGTATCACCAGTTTATGGAGCTTGCCGGAGTAGATATCACAAAGGAATCTATGGAAGTAGGCCCAACGGCACATTATGTCATGGGTGGCGTGCGAGTCGATCCTGAGAGTACAGCGACAAGTGTGAGTGGTTTGTACGCGGCGGGTGAGGTGGCTGCAGGACTTCATGGTTCCAACAGATTAGGCGGAAATTCTCTTTCCGATTTGCTAGTATTTGGTAAAAGAGCCGGTGAATTTGCTGCGGAACGTGCACTCAAGATGGAGTATTCAAGTCTGGATAAGGAACAGGTTGACGAGGCGGTTGCTAGAATTGCAAAACCTTTTGAGTCGGACGGAACAGAGAATCCATACACTGTTCAATCCGAACTTCGTGAACTCATGCAATCTAAGGTAGGAATAATCCGTAATAAGGCAGATCTAGAGTCTGCGTTAGGCGAGATATCTAAATTAAAGGATCGTGAAGCGAATGTAGGTGTATCGGGGACGCATAGTTACAACCCAGGTTGGCATACGGCGTTAGATTTACAACACCTGCTATCAATGTCTGAGGCAATTACAAAAGCGGCTCTCGAGCGAGAAGAATCGCGTGGTGGGCATACTCGTGATGACTTTCCAGCTCCCTCAGATGAATTCGGAAAATTAAATATAGTGGCGACGCTTGGTGATTCTGATGAAGTGAACATAAAGCGGGAACCTCTATCTGAGATGCCAGAAGAGCTTGCAGAATTATTTAAGGATTAGGTGAGGGAGTCAATATGCCTTCAGCAAATATGACAGTCTGGCGCGGTGACGACGACGGTCAATATGAAAAATATGAAGTTGAGTATCAAGATGGGATGGTAGTACTTGATGTAATACATCAGCTACAGGCAACTCAAGCTGGTGACCTTGCGGTTCGCTGGAACTGTAAGGCAGGTAAGTGTGGGTCCTGTTCAGCGGAGATTAATGGCCAGCCACGACTTCAGTGTATGACAAGGATGACAGAATTTGAAGAGGGTGAAGAGATTAAGATTGCTCCATTAAAGGCTTTCCCATTGATTCGCGATTTAGTAACCGACGTGACCTACAACTATAAGAAAGCAAAAACAATTCCCTTTGTTGACTTAATGGAGCCAGAGGAGAATGACGTCAGACGAATGGCACAGATTGATATTGAACGAGTTCAAGAATTTCATAAGTGTATCGAATGTTATATGTGTCAGGATGTATGCCACGTTATTCGAGATCATCCTGAGAATCAAGATAATTTTGCTGGTCCTAGATTTTTTGTACAGCTTGCGTCGGTTGCGATGCATCCATTGGACCAAAATGCGAAAGCGGATACCGTATCATATGGATTTGGACTTGAATATTGCAACATAACGAAATGCTGTACTGAAGTATGTCCCGAAGGAATAAAAATTACGGATAACGCAATTATCCCGTTGAAGGAAAGACGAGCTGACGAGCTTTATGATCCATTGCGAGCTCTGGGCCGATTTATCAATAATCTTAAAAAATAAGAGAATTTACTGCGGTATTTTTAGCTAAACCATTTGGCTGGGTTGGACCCATTCGTCGTATTGTGCGGCAGTCATGATACCTAACTCTAGAGCAGATTCTCTTAGAGTTATCGACTTCTCGTGAGCATTTTTTGCGATCTTCGCCGCATTGTCATAACCGATATGTGGATTGAGCGCGGTTACAAGCATGAGGCTTGATTCCATTAGTTCTTTAATCCGTTGGGTATTCGGGAGAATTCCCGTAACGCATCGATCCGCGAATGATCTTGTTGCATCACCAAGAAGTTGAAGTGATTGAAGATTGTTAAACGCAATCACTGGTTTAAATACGTTTAGTTCAAAGTGTCCAGTAGCACCACCAACAGAGACTGTGACTGCGTTTCCCATGACCTGCGCACAAACCATTGTGAGCGCCTCACATTGCGTTGGATTAACTTTCCCGGGCATGATACTCGACCCAGGTTCATTTGCAGGAAGAATTAATTCGCCGAGTCCGGCACGTGGTCCTGATCCGAGCATGCGTATATCATTCGCTATTTTCATCAGAGAAATAGCGACGGTATTCAAGGCGCCAGCGAGCTCTACCTGAGCATCATGTGCTGCAAGAGCCTCGAATTTGTTTGGTGCTGTAATAAAGGGAAGTTGCGTATAGTCAGCAACGTGTCGTGCTGATTCGGTTGCGAATCCATCTGGAGCATTTAATCCGGTACCGACTGCGGTGCCACCTAAGGCCAATTCCTGAAGGTTTGTAAGTGTTGATTCAAGTCTTTCGATTCCTCGGGTCACTTGTGTAACGTATCCAGAAAATTCCTGCTCTAGCGTGAGAGGCACTGCATCCATTAAGTGGGTTCGTCCAATTTTTACAATATCCTGGAAAGCGTCACGTCTTTCAGAAAGTGACGCAAGTAAGTGGTTTAATCCAGGAATGGTATGCGTAGTTACTTGTTCAACGGTGGCAATACTCATAGCTGCGGGGAATGTGTCGTTTGATGACTGGGACATATTTACGTCGTCATTGGGATGAATAGGCGACTTTGACCCAATCTCACCACCAAGTGCCTCGATAGCGATATTTGATATCACCTCATTGACGTTCATATTTGTTTGAGTACCCGATCCAGTTTGCCAAATCACAAGCGGGAATTGATTGTCAAGATTTCCTAGTATTACTTGTTCAGCAGCGTCTAGAATCGCATTGGACTTGATGTCATCCAAAAAACCTAAGGAATGGTTTGCTTTTGCTGCTGCCATTTTTACAATACCCATTGCCCGGATTAACGAGCGTGGCATAAGTTCTACACCGATTGGAAAATTTTCAAGCGATCGCTGTGTCTGTGCTCCCCAATACTTCTCGGTAGGTACATCTATTGAACCCATGGAATCGGACTCTGATCGATAAGTTGACTCTGGTGGCATTTGTCTTTTTTCCTACCTATTGATTTTGGTATTTGAGTCAGCCAGTTACGGAGTAACTGAGACTAATTCCTTTACAGCCTCTCCAGCTGCTTGTATCGCATCGAGTTCTTCATTGGAGACTGGCATATCGTAAATCGAAGCGATTCCATCAGATCCAAGTAACAAGGGAACCCCAACGTACGCGTCTTTGATACCACCAAATTGTCCATCTAACAGAGCACAGGCAGGAAGGAGTCTATTTTCGTTAAGTAGAATACTTTTTACCATTTCAATCGTGGCAACTGCGGGTGCAACGAAGGCACTTCCTGTTTTCAGTAATCCTACGATTTCAGCGCCACCACCTTTAGTTCGTTCGACGAGTGCTTGGATCTTTTTTTGTGGCAGTAGAGAGGTTAGAGGTACTCCACCAACGGTGGCATTCGATACAAGCGGAACCATCGTTGCTTCTGTGTGTCCTCCGAGAACCCAAGCCGATACATCTTGCACAGATGCCCCAGTTTCCATAGAGATAAATGTTCTATATCTGGCCGTGTCCAGCATTCCGCCTTGTCCGACCACTCTGGTAGGATCCCAGTTACAAGTATCAAGTGCTACGTGGCACATCGCATCCATGGGGTTAGCAAAAATCACTAGAATTGCATTTGGTGATTGGCTGGTAGCTTCTGAAACTACCGAGCGAACAATTCCTGCATTTGTTCCCAGAAGATCTTCGCGAGTCATTCCCGGTTTTCTTGCGACACCTGAAGTGACCACGATTACATCTGAGTCGGCGGAGTCAGTCCAGTTATTGGTTCCAAGGATTTTACTTGAAGATCCTATCCAGGGCTGAGCCTCCGCGATGTCTAAAGCCTTGCCTTGTGGCAATCCTTCCACGATATCCAAAAGAACAACGTCAGCTAAACCAGTAGCTCCAAGAATTTGAGCCATGGTGGCTCCAGTGTTACCTGCGCCCACAATAGTAACTTTTTTCGTAGTCATATTTATATTCTCCAATACCACTTTACCTACCCAGAAAGAAGAAATGAGTGATCGAACTTTGCTGGACTTATCCGATTGTTAAATAAATTTAGCTAGTAGCCATTGCAGCCTGAAGTCTAACGTCGATAGCTGAAAGGAAGCCCTCAGTCGTTAAAAACTCCTGCTCACCGCCCACGATTAGCGAAAGATCCTTCGTCATTTCACCTGACTCTACCGCCGTTATACAAACCTTTTCAAGTGTATCTGCGAAAGCGGCGAGGTCACTGTTATCATCTAATTTCGCACGGTGAGCCAAGCCTCTTGTCCACGCAAAAATTGAAGCGATTGGATTAGTTGATGTTGCTTGGCCAGCTTGGTGCTGTCGGTAATGTCGAGTGACTGTTCCGTGAGCAGCTTCGGCCTCCACCGTTTCTCCATCAGGCGTTAGCAAGACAGAGGTCATCAGTCCCAGTGAGCCAAATCCTTGAGCTATTGCGTCCGATTGAACGTCTCCGTCGTAATTCTTGCACGCCCATACGAGTCCCCCTGAACCCTTCATGACCTGTGCAACGACATCATCGATTAGTCGGTGCTCATACTCGATTCCAGCGGCCTCAAAGTCTGTCTTAAAGCTTCTTTCATACTCTTCTTGAAATAAATCACGAAATCGACCGTCGTAGCGCTTTAAGATTGTATTTTTTGTCGATAGCCAGAGTGGAAATCTTCGCTCTAGGGCATATCGCATGCAAGCTCGTGCAAACCCTCGAATTGATTCGTCTGTATTGTACATTCCCATTGTAATTCCGCTGGAATCAAATTGATTAACTTCCTGGATAATCGATTCACCGCCATCGGCGGGTTCAAACGTCATAGTGACTTTCCCAGGCCCTGGGATGAGGAAATCTGTAGCTCGATATTGATCTCCGTGCGCATGTCGACCAACAATAATCGGTTGCTCCCAGTTGGGCACGATTCTTGGGATGTTAGAACATATTACTGGCTCTCTGAAAACGGTACCATCTAGAATATTTCTGATGGTTCCGTTTGGGGATCTCCACATTTCTTTAAGGCCAAACTCCTCAACTCGATCTTCATCAGCCGTGATAGTGGCACATTTTACCCCAACCCCATGGCGCTTAATTGCGTTTGCAGAGTCGATCGTAATTTGATCGTCTGTTTCATCTCTTTTTTCGATGCTGAGGTCATAATATTCTAGATTTATATCCAGATAAGGAAGGATTAATTTTTCGCGAATGAATCCCCACATGATTCTGGCCATCTCATCGCCATCGAGTTCAACTACTGGATTTTTTACCGGAATTTTTGACATACTATTGTTCCTCTGTGCTGAAATGTTGTTTATATTCTGCAAGATACACTCTTGGTAATTTCGACAAAATATTTCTTTTAAGCAAACCCCAAAAGTATAACGCTAGGTTATTTTACTTTGTTGTGTTTAATCGTCACCCCTCAAGCCAAAGTAATTATAGAGGTATATTCCCATGTTTCTTGGAGAGTCCCTTTTCAGATTTGGTTTCAAGTACGCGAAGAGCTTGAGCTATTTTCAAACGGCTCTCTTGAGGATCGATAACATCATCAATATACCCTCGCCCGGCGGCTATGTATGGATGTTCCAATTTATCCTTATATTGTTGAATTAATTCGGATCGCGTTTCCTCTTCATTATCTGCGTTTGCTAATTCACGTCGGTTAATTATATTGACAGCTTGCGTACCGGCCATAACTGCAATTGCTGATCCAGCCCATGCAAAATTAATATCCGCACCCAGATGCTTTGATCCCATAGCATCGTACGCACCACCAAAGCCCTTTCTAAGAATAAGAGTTACTTTTGGCACTGTTGCAGCAGCATACGCGTAAACTAGTTTCGCTCCGTGTCCAATTATTCCACCGTATTCTTGTGACACACCCGGTAGGTAACCAGGAACATCGACCAGAGTAACAACTGGGAGATTAAATGAATCGCAAAATTGAACGAACCGGGCGGCTTTTCTCGATGAGTCAATATCAAGGACACCTGCTAGATAAAGTGGTTGATTGCCAACAATTCCAACTGCTTTACCTTCAATTCGGGCGAACCCAACTACGATATTTGGTGCAAAGCGTTCATGTGTTTCAAGGAAACTTGCCTCGTCTACAATCCGCTCGATAACATCTCGAATATCGTAAGGTCTATCAGCATCCTCAGGAACAATATCTCTTATATCTGTGATTTTTCTATCAATCGGATCAGTGCTTAGCTCGACGGGTGTGTCATCAAGATTGTTCGAGGGAAGATAAGAAAGCAAG
>JAQWLS010000089.1 GCA_029247135.1 Dehalococcoidia bacterium
AGAAGTCCAAGTTCACAAAGCCATTGAAAAAAAACTAATGTTCCCAAAGCAGAGGAGTGTTGTAAGTTATTTGATAGATCCATCATCGGTGTTGGGTTAAGTTGAGTATATAAATCGTTAAATGGAAAGTACCAGCTCGAACTCGAATCCACCGACAAAGCTAGTCCGACTGCTTGTTCTGCAGACTCAATTGGATAAGACGAACTCGAAGCTAGGAATATTGATATATACCCATTAGCGACAGCTGAGGCTCGTAGCTGATCCAATTGATCGCTTGTCTCAAGTAATACGGCTTCGTGGGGTCTAGTATCTAGAATGACTGCCGCGTGCGACTCTTTACCATCCGGGAGTCTCGAAAGTAATGAATTGAACTGCATTTCTACAAGAAAATCTAACGCATCCGTTCGTTCATAATTTTTACGGTCGGCAACATCGAGTTCAAGCGTTAAGTCCGGGACTTCTGTAATAATCGTAGCTAACATCTTGGAATGGACAGCTGCGTCTTGGCCATTTCGGAGAGCCGTCTGAGTACGTTTCGGTTCTATCGAATCCAAATTGTTGAGCATATTCTCGATTGAGGACCACTCACTTATTAAAGATTTTGCGCCTTTATCGCCGATACCCTTTACGCCCGCTATGTTGTCACTTGTATCGCCGACCAATCCCTTGTAATCAATCATTTGCAGTGGGTCAAACCCGAACCGCTCTCGAACTTTTTGATTGTCGTACATTACGTAATCACGTTGGTACGGTCGGTACATATAAACCCGTACACCTGGCTGAACGAGCTGAATAATGTCATTATCCAAGGTCAAAATGATAGTTTCCTCAACACCGGCAGCTTTGGCTTGTGACGCGAGAGTGCCTAAAACGTCATCCGCCTCATACCCCCCCCTTTCAACGACTGGTATTGAAAAAGCTTCAAGTAATTCCCGAACTCGGTCAAATTGCGGTCGAAGATCATCAGGCGTAGGTTCTCGATTAGCCTTATAAGTCGGGTCGATTTCTTTCCTGAAGGTCATCTCAGATGCATCCCATGCCGCTATGAGATGAGTTGGCTGGAGATCTGCTAACACCGCCAGCAGACTACTGGCATATCCATATACTGCTGAAACGGGCTCGCCGGCGGGACCTGCTGGGAGTACATCCTTCAAGGCGAAATAGGAACGAAACATTAGTCCATGGGAATCAATAATCACCAAACGTCGGTGATCGGAATTCATTATGTCAGAGGTTTGAATTGACTCTAATTTCTCCATGGTCGGACAAGTATAAAGCTCAAACTGCTCCTTGATGTACACAGCTCATTAGCAGGATATCATTACCGGAATGCGTAGATATCGTACCCTCCCTCTCCTTGCCATACGAAGAATGGCTGGTAACTGGCGATTACTAACAAGCATCGTCATCGGAACCGTTCTAGCGGCTGCAATTCTGTCTGCAACCGCTATTTACTCAGATGCGATTCGTGATTTAGGACTTGATTTCGCGATCGAAAAAGAGGATATACGGGATCTTGACCTCGTTGTACTTCAGAGTAATATTCCTGTAGAAGCAGCCCGGTATGAACGTGCTCAGGCGAGACAGTCTACAAAAATTTTTGGTGTGTCTGATCAGAGCTACACTGCCGTTAACCGGGGTGCTCGCAGTGCCACTTATTTTGCAACTAAAGATGATGAAGTCTTCATCGTTGGAGATTCGAGTTTCCCGCGAGCGAATTTCATGTGGAGATCTGATCTGGCCGATCATATTCAAATAATTGAAGGCGCATGGCCGATACCGCAACCAACTGGCTCAGCTCAGGTTGTTCAGGTGGTCATAGGTGAAAAGACGGCCACTGCGCAAGGATTTTCGGTCGGTCAGGAGCTTGAAGTCTATCCATTCTGGGAGAAGGAGCCTCTCGCAGTCCCAGTGCTAATCACAGGAATAGCCAAAACTATCGACACAACCGACCGATATTGGGGTCAAACAAACTTTGTTCGTCTCGACGGAAAGGAACGAGCGTGGGATACATACTTGCTCTGGATACCAGAAGTGAGCGCTTACGGAACTCTGCTCGACCTTTCGCCTACGATCACTGCTGACTATAGAAATACCTATCAGTTGGAACCCGAGCGCTTAAATTCTAGGAATTCTCTATTGGTCTCAAGCGGTCTCGATCGACTTGAGCCCGATCTAGCATCCACAGAAACCCGCCTCACTATCCGCACCGATCTGCCCAATCTTCTACGAACCTATGATCAAAAGCTTTTCTTCACACGGATACCGCTATTGGTACTTCTACTTCAGGTAGGCGGTATAGTTGCGTACTACTTGATTACGGTATCCACCATGCTCGTTGATCGACAGAGCGCAGAAATAGCAACTCTGAGATCGCGTGGAGCCACTACAAGGCAATTGCTCACTCAATATGCTGCCGAAGGTGGAATCTTGGCTGCCATAGCGATAGGCCTTGGCCCGTTGGTTGCCGCGACTATAATCTCAGCTCTTGGCCCTACCCCTGCATTCAGTGCAATTTCTGATGGTGGACGGTTAGAAGTCCACATCAGCATGGCAGCCTATGTTCTAGCCTGTATCGGTGCGCTAATAGCATTTTTGGCACTTATGGTTCCGGCGTGGCGAGCTACACGCAACACAGTCGTTGAGTACAAGAAGAGTCAAGCCAGGCCAGATAAACCTCCACTCTTTATTCGGTTATATCTAGACGTCGCATTTATGATTGTCTTGGCCTTGGTATATTGGCGGGTTTCAAGAGAGGGAGATCTCTTAGCCGAAAGATTCTTCGGTGGTCAGCAAGAGTTGGATCCATTGCTTTTGGCGACCCCGGCTGTATTTATGGTCACAGTAGGAGTCGTATTTCTTCGACTATTTCCGCCAACACTCCGCTTAATCAGCTGGCTTGTCGGCTGGACGCGATCCGTTGCTCTGCTTATTGGTATGCGGTCATTGGTTAGAAATCCAGGAAATTACTCTAGACTCGTACTGCTCTTGATGTTTGCGACTGGTGTCGGTATGTTTGGCGCAACTTTCTCAGCTACTTTAGATCGCTCATATACGGAACGTGCCGAGTATGCAGCAGGTAGTTCACTTCGTGCCGTCTTAAGTCTCGCCAACCAAGCTCCAGGTGACACTGTAGTTAAGGAAATATTAGAACAGAAACCTGAAGGTGAGGCTACTCTAGCTCTGCGGACAAGAGCAACATTATGGCGGACAAGTGACAATCCACGCGAAGTTGAAATCCTAGGAATTGATCCGAGCTCGTTCGGTACGACCGCTTTCTTTCGTGAAGATTTTGCAGAGACTTCAATCACGGATATAGTCCAAGATCTTGATGGTGACTCGGTACGTTTGACTGGGCCAATGGTTCCAAAAGATGCGAGCCAAATTGGGCTGTGGTTGAAATTTGAAAATTTGGCTGGCCGAATTAACGTCAATACTGTCCTCGCAGATGGTGATGGTCGTCTGAGTCATTTCGCAATGGGCGCTGTCAGACCAGGTGATCCTGCAACTGAGGATTGGATGCTCTTCACTGCTGACGTAACTAAACCAGCCGACAAGTTTGGTAATGCCAAGGTTGCGCCGCTGCCCTACAGCCTGCGGGGATTAACATTCACTGCTTCAAGTCGGCTTACTGCTCAACAAGCAAGTATTAGAATCGGTCCCCTTATTTATACTGAGACAAACACTCCACCGCCAGCTCCAGAGGGTATTGATGATCAGCCGACCACATCGGGTCGATTTAGCTGGTACTTTGGCTTAGATGGGGGCCCGCGCGGCATCGCTGCTTGGTCAGATGCAGCAACCGTCTATGATTTCGTAGAAGGGGGGTTTTCACCCCTCTCTGGCGCCCGAGCTGGCTCCTCTGGTGATTTCCTTAGTATCGATGTCGATGCACCGCAAGGAATTCAACAAACCACAACACTCAGTTGGGTT
>JAQWLS010000009.1 GCA_029247135.1 Dehalococcoidia bacterium
GGTGTTGGTAAGCGGAGTGTTTGAAATTCTCTTAGGAATAATGATAATGATTCCTCGCACACGTAAATATGCAAGTGTTGGTTTCGTAGTCATGTTAATTAGTATTTATTGGGCAAATATCAATATGTGGATTAATGATATTGAAATCGGGAATACGCGACTTTCGCAATTCGGACACGTCGTGCGCGCAGCGATTCAATTTCTGCTCATTATTGTGGCGTTATGGCTTGGTAAGCTACCGCCCTTTAGTAAAAAAAGTGCGCCTGATTAGTGACAGGCGTCACGAATATTAATCTCTAGGCAATCCATCAATTATTTCCGAGCCAATCGTTCAAATCTGCGGCGTTCAGCTCTCGTCTTACCAGGTGGTGTGACATCCAACATTCCGATCGTAATAATTGGCGGCAGGTCTTTAAGAATTAATGATCGAATTGCGCCCGGCTGAGCTACACCATGCTCCGCTTCAAATTCTGAAATAATCGCTGACATCGTTTTGGACCCATCCATTTTGGCGATAAGTCCCGCCATTACCGGACTAAGTGGATATCCATGAGCCAAATTCTTATCACTATCAACCACTAGGTGAAATGTCTGCTTGTACTCACTGCCAGAGAGAATCGGCTTCTGCTCCAACCGTATATGGCTTGGCAGCACTGGAATACCATTCAGTAAATCCTCACCGTTATTCTCAGTTAACCGTTCGGTTGCAGCAGTTTGCTCCTTGAGATGTGCTTCCATTCGTGACACATCATCAAGAATTCCATCGGGAATTTCGCCCCGCTCAATCACTGCGCGTTCATAACCTTGCGGCGGTTGTCCGCCCACCACTTTCACAAACGCCTCCCGTGGTGTCTTTGAATCATCACCTAATATTCTTCGTGCCTCCCAAAAATACGAGTCTGAAGCACGATTAGTTCCGTAAAACAGTTGTGCCGTCAAATGAAAGTATTGATATTGCTTCTCATAGATATCACGATATGTCGCAGCCGCACGCTCACTTGCTGAAGGATCTTTCAGAACTGTCTGCACGTAGGTCGACGCTAATGACGCTGAACCCAGAGCCAGATGCACACCCGATGAAAATAGTGGATCCACGAAACAAGCAGCATCACCTACCAAAATATAGCCATCACCGGAAAATGCGGTGGACTTATAAGACCAATCCCGCACCACCTTCGGTTCCCCAACGAAGCTTGCATCACTAAGCATCTCCTTGACATGAGGCGCTTCATTAATCTGCGCCTGAAGAAATCCCTCTGGTCCGAGTTCTCGAAGTCGATCATGGCCAATATCCTTATCAACGACAGCACCAACACTATCAACACCCGTATGCAGGGGTATTTTCCACAGCCAGCCGTGCTCAAATGCCTCTATAAATATGTTGCCGTCATTCGGAGATTCAAGGTGTGATCCTCCTTTGAAATACCCATATACTGCCAAATTATTGAAGTGAGTATCCCATTCAAGTAAGCCTAATTTCCTGCTGAGTATCGCAGCCTGTCCACTTGCGTCAACAACGAACCGCGCTGTAATTTCTGATTCACTCCCGTCCTGCAAAAATCTAACACCGGACGCACGCCCCTCATCGAATAATACATCGAGGACCTGCGCATCCTCCTGCACATCAACGCCATGAGTAGCGGCGTTCTTCAGCAAAATATCGTCAAATTCTGAGCGAACCACCTGGAACGACGTCGGTCGCTGTCCAGGATCATCTGAAAAATACCAGCTCCATGGATCAGGATCTGAGCCCCATACCAGTGTGGCCCCATGTTTCACAACAAATCCAGCGGCCTCAACCTCCGGCATTACTCCGAGTTGCTCTAATATCGGAATACTGGCGGGAAGAAGTGATTCGCCCACATGCTCTCGCGGAAAGCGCTCACGCTCGACAATCGTAACTGCGTACCCTGCATCTGCCAGGAATGTGGCCACTGCACTTCCACCTGGTCCACCACCAATTACTACAATGTCACACACGTCTGCCACAAAACACTCCTATTTTTACTCTAAATCAAATAGGCTGAAATGAAAACTGACCTTGGAAACTATAAGCTTCCAAGGCCAGCTTCATTTACCTGCTAGATAGCGTCCCACTCATCGTCGCGACGCTACTGTCAACGTGGCTAAATTAGGACTTACTTGCCCACTTGAGATAGCCCCATGCATCAGCATCGTAACCACCATTCCACGCAACGTTTGGCGACCTGAATCTATTTCCATTAGTTCGCACAACACAGTTAGACCAAGCCACATCAAGGAACTTCTTATTCCAAGCTTCCCAGTCTTCAATTTCACCATCTTTAGCTTTCTCGATCAGGTCCATCCACTCGAGCTCGTCCTTAACACCTGGGCGATCTCTTAGTGCGACGCTACCGTCGCCAACTGGAGCATTCATTCGGCCATCATACGAGTCAGCATATAGAACCGTCAGTGCGGGACTTCCCTGCTTAATCCAGTTACCGAAACCGATCAGCATGTGCTCAAAGGTACCAGTGGTCTGCAGAGAAATCATTTCACTGTACTCACGGTTATTGATCTGTAGTTCAATACCCATCTGGGCTAGATCCTGTTGAATCATCTGTGCCGTAGCTGGAGCATCCAACCTCTCAGGTAGTACATCAGCTTTCAGTACGTTGCCTTCAACACCACCAGCAGCAGAAATAAGCTTCGCAGCCTCAGCAGGGTTATATGCAACTGTATCGAGCTCTGGCACAAAAGCAATAGAACTAGGCTGGAACTGAAGTCGTCCACCCTGATCGAACTCACCAAAGTATTCCTTCTGAATTCGGTCCTGTTGCAGCAGGAGCATAAGACCCTGTCGCACTCGCTTGTCTAAAATATCGGCACGCAGTCGGAATACTCGACCACCCATTCCACCGTATGTTTCATGCTCCCAGTCCCCATTGTCCGCAATCGCCTCAGCATGCTCAGGAAGCAAGGTTCCACCTGTGAAGAGGTCGATATCACCAGCTTCGAATGCGAGTCCTTGCGCACCAGAGTCCGCAAAAATCGTTGTTTCAATCTTATCCAGATATGGACCAGTATCACCCCAGTAATCTGCATTCTTCGTGAGTTCATAACCCACGTTAGGATCGTAATTACCAAACTTGAAAGGTCCTGTACCGTTCAGAACACCTTCTTTAACCTGCTCGAGGGTGTTCATATCACCAATATTTGCACCACGGAAAAAGTCATACATATATCCGGTTGGCTTTGACAACCTCACCACGACGGTCTTGTCATCTGGAGTCTCAACAGACGTGAAGTTAGCTGACATGAGGTTATACGGGCTTCCTACCACGCCTTCATGCTCACCAGCCATCATTAGTTCATATGACGCCTTTACATCAGCGGCAGTCATCGGCTTACCATCATGGAATTGAACGTCTTTATCAATCAATTTGAATATGACCGTAGTACCACCGTCGGTAACTTCCCAGCTCTGCGCAAGACTTGGATAAACACTAAAGTCTGCGTCGTACAACTCGTATAAAGGAGCCTTCTGATCACGTGCAAGCTGACGCTTGCCTCTCATCTGTCCCACCTCGACCAATCGGTCGAATATTCGAGAGTTCTGATTCATGTATGTGTTGTTACCAGCAGTGTTAAACGGCATCCGCACGAAGTTTGGAGTCGAGTTGGTGCCCGCCTTAAGCGTTCCACCCATCTTGATGCCACTGTCAGTTGCAGAGGTGGTGGCCACCGAAGTTGCAACTACCTGCTGAGTCGCGGCTGCAGTCGCGGCACTACTGCTTGACGAGCTACTGCTTGACGCACTGCTGCCACCTGAGCTCGAGGCGGATGTAGTTTCATCATCACTGCCACAACCAATCAATGCCGCACCAGCAAGTCCTGCGCCACCTAGAGCAGCTCCACGCATCAAACGACGTCTGGAGATACTTCGGCGATTCCAATAATCACTCATATAAACCCTCAACTTTCTTTTCAGTCCTGATTGTATTCAACACTATTTACAAAACGTATCCGATAAAGATACCTAACAGACTTTTGAAGGTCTGTTAGGTATATAACAAAGAATTTATTTGCCTAATTCCCCAAGGCCTAGCTATCTCGTCTTCGAATTGGATCAAGTCTCTCGGCCAACACATCACTCAAAAAATTCAGAGATAACAAAAGTATGGCTATAAGCGCTATCGGGCCAAGCACGTAGTGAGGTGCGAATCTTGTATACCTACCTCCGTCCAATAGTAGCTGACCTAAGGTGGCATTCGGAGGTGCCGTGCCAAGACCCAAGTAATTCAAAGCTGCCATCGTCAACACAGACGCGACCACCGCTAACGGCAACGCTACTGCAAACGCACCAAATGTGTTCACCGAAACATGACGCCATAAAATACGTCGCTCGGTTGCGCCAAGACACCGAGCAGCCGTCACATAGTCCCGCTCACGCTCACGCAGCACTCCGGCCCGGGCTAACCGTGCCATTTCATCAACACTATAAATAGCAATTGCAATTCCAAGTGGCACGACTCCGCGACCTAAGTAATCACCTAAAATTGTGACCACTAAAATCGCAATCAAAATGCCCGGAAACGCGAGCAGCGTATCTACGCCACGCATGATCAAGATATCAGTTAAGCCGCCTCGCCACCCAGCAAGATAACCGAGCGCAATACCAACTATCCAACCGGCTACGACTGCGCCAACTCCAACTATTACAGTCCTTCCCAGGCCGGACGCATTTCGCGCAAGTAAATCACGAGATATATGATCCGTCCCCATTGGGTGTTCCCAAGAAGGTGATTGGTTTTTTGGCACATTCTCAATCCAATTTGGGTCAGTGCCCCAAAGGAGTGGAACCAATGTGCCAAATAATAATAGAGTTGTAAGTCCAAATAATGAGATGAATCCTCTAGGTGTTTTACCGACGGCACGGATCTCTTTTAGGAAAGATTTGAGAGCAGTAGATCGTACCTCAGGCGCAAAAAGCGGATCTCCTACACTCGCCGACATCCTAGGCTCCTTTTTTTACACCAAGATGAACTCTTAGGCCAAGTCTTACCATTATGTAATCTACGTAGGCCTTAGTTAGCTGGCCAGTGGCATTAGCCATCTCGTCTTCGAATTGGATCGAGTCTCTCCGACATCACGTCACTCAAAAAATTCAGAGATAACAAAAGTATCGCTAGAAGCGTAACCGGACCAAGCACATAGTGAGGCGCAAATCGCATATAGCGACCTCCATCCAGTAGAAGCTGACCTAAGGTGGCATTCGGAGGTGCGGTGCCAAGACCCAGGTAATTCAAAGCTGCCATCGTCAACACAGAAGCTACTACCGCGAGCGGCAGCGCTACTGCAAACGCGCCAAATGTGTTCACCGACACATGTCGCCATAAGATACGTCGCTCAGTCGCACCAAGGCACCGAGCAGCTGTCACATAATCACGCTCACGCTCACGCAGCACTCCGGCCCGGGCGAGCCGTGCCATGCCTGACACATTAAAAATAGCAATGGAGATTCCAAGTGGTATGATCCCGCCTCCCAAAATCGTTAATACTACAATCGCAATCAAAATGCCAGGAAACGCCAGCAGCGTATCTACTCCGCGCATGATGAAAATATCGGTTAGACCTCCTCGCCACCCAGCAAGATAGCCAAGTGCTATACCAACTATCCAACCTGAGATCACGGCCCCGATTCCGACCACTACTGTTCGCCCCAAACCAGAGGCATTTCGCGCAAGCAAATCACGGGATATATGATCCGTGCCCATTGGGTGTTCCCAAGAAGGTGATTGATTTTTTGTCACATTTTCAATCCAATTTGGATCAGCACCCCAGAGCAATGGGACTAGAATCGCAAATAAAAATAAAAGTGATAAGCCAAATAATGAAATAAATCCTCTAGCTGTCTTGCCAACGGCTCGTATTTCTTTTAGCAGGGCGCTCAGAGTTGACTGAGGTATCTCGGACGCAAACAGAGGATCGACTGTGTTAGCTGACATCTTACGCCTCCGCTTTTCCGCCGAGACGAATTCTCGGATCTAGCCCAACGTATAACAGGTCCGTTATTAAATTAACGACCAAAAATATAATAACTAGTAGCAAAGTGATGCCCTGCATCATCACATAATCTCGCTCACGCACTGCGCTCACTAATGCACGGCCTACACCCGGCCAGGTAAACACTTGCTCAATTACAAGAGTACCCGCCAATACACCCCCTACCTGTAACCCCATAATTGTGACGACGGGAATGAGACTCGGCTTCAAAGCATGTCGAATCATGACGGTACGTTCACGGAGACCCTTAGCGCGAGCCGTTCGGATGTAATCTTCGGTCAATGTATCTAAAATCGACTGCCGTGTATACCGAGAAATCTGAGCCGCAACAATACTACCTAACGCTATCGTAGGAAGTGCCAGATGCTTAAGTGCATCTAACGGATCTTCAGTGAACGGTACCCTCCCAGATGCCGGTAATATCTTAAGTTGAACAGCAAAAATCAAAAGATACAGAAGACCCGCGATAAATGACGGAATACCTATGTTGATTCCAGTCCATAAGGAAGCAATATAATCCCACACTCCGCCTCTGTTCACGGCCGCCAGTATTCCTAATACCACGCCCCACACAAAGCCGTAAGTTAATGCGAATAATGCTAATTCAATCGTTGCCGGGAAAGCACTGTATATGATGTCAGCTGCTGGGATACCCTTGTTCATTGAAATACCAAAGTCGCCCTGTATAGCGTTCCCAAGCCAGCTGAAATACTGCACATGAAAGGGGTCATTCAGACCCATACGCTCCCGAGCGAGTTCATATGCCTCTTGGCTAGTCTGATTCTCACCACTCGAAGCTAAAAGCGCCGGGTCGCCCGGTATCAGCCTCACGACCATAAAAACTAGAAACGATGCCAGGATCATCACCGGTATCATCTGAGTGACTAAACGGTGCACGAAATACTGCATAGCGCCTGAGCTCCATTCTTTAAATTAACCGTCAATACATTCGCATCGAGCCGTCAATCAGAAGTAAAATTAATCTCGATAAAAGATACAGCATCTGTTTATCATGCTGCATAGAATGTAGGTCTTGTAGCGCGGACGTTCTGTTATCTACCTAACAGTCACCACATTAATTTCATGAAACTATAATGACGATCATTAGAACGATGTAAAAGGTATTTATGAGTCACGCATTTTCGGACATTCGCGTATTAGATCTATCGACCAATTTATCAGGTGCATTCGCAGCTCGATTTTTTGGAGACTTCGGAGCCGAAGTAATACTTGCTGAAAATGAGGCAGGACACGCACTCCGCAAGTCCAAAGTACTCCATGCCTATGCCAATTGGAATAAAAAATCAATCCAGATCCAAGACGATGATGAGCTCGATGCCTTGATAAAGAGCAGCGATATCATCATCACAACTGAAATTAATAAAAAAGATGAGCTCTTCGCTCGAGTCAGCGAGAAAAGACTTCGTAGCTCGGTTCACCTATCTGTCACCCCGCATGGTCTAGATGGCAATCTTGCGGGAGTCCCTGGGAATGGCCTAACGGCTTCAGCACGAACAGGGTTCTCACATATTAACGTGTATGAAAATGAGCCACCTCTGCAATTACCAGTCAATCTGACGGGTTTCATTGCTGGAGTATGTGGATTTATCACATCTGCGGCGGTTGCACTACAAATGAGAAGTTCGGGTCTTGGCGATCTAGTCGATGTAAGCGAAGTTGAATCTCTTTCTCTCGCGTCTGCACCATGGGCCATTCAAGCCATCTTTGAAAATCGAGGATGGGCGAGAGGCGTACTCGGTGGCAAAGCACGAGGTATCCCCGGACCTCTCTGGGAAGCCAAGGATGGCCTTATTAATTTTGGCTTGGGTGATTTTAGGAATTGGACTGAGTCCATGAGAGTACTAGGCGTGGAAGAATATGCTGAAAATACCGATCTCATTCCAGATATAGGACGTCATGGCAATCCACAACTTCTAGAAGTTGTGGCGGCCGTTACTAGAACTGTGCCAAGCAAGAATCGTAAAGATCTATTCCTTGCGCTTTGCAAATTGCGCTCAATCACGGGAATGGTTCAGGATATGTCGGATATCGAATCGTGCGATCATCTAAATGCGCGAGACTATTTTCGCACCACGAATATCGATGACAAATTGGTCAAATTTCCGGGTCCATCAGCGCACTTATCCCCTCTCAAGTGGGAGCTACGATCTGATGCACCTTCGCTTGATCAAGATCGTGATCAAATAGATATCAAGCGAAACTCTGTCGCAATCAAAAATCCTAGTTCAATAGCGATGTCATCGGATGGACCACTAGCTGGAAAAAAAGTGCTCGCATTCACGCACGCCTGGTCAGGCACGTTCGCAACTGAGCTGTTAGGCCTCCTGGGAGCTGACGTGGTTCAAATTGAGGCCCCACACCGGGTGGATGTTTGGAGAAGAGTAAGTAATAAGGTGCCTGAAGGTGTGCGAAATACCGATATCGATCAACACTTTCTGAATACGCAAGGTCTGTATAATTCAGCGAACTTAAATAAACGTGCAATAACACTGGACATGAGAACGCCGGAAGGACAGGAAATATTTTGGCAGCTCGTACCCCATTTTGACATAGTTATGGACAATTTCACACCGCAAATTTTGCCGCGGTGGGGAATTACACTGGAAACGCTCGCTGAAAAACGCCCTGGTATCGTATTTGCGTCATTATCTGCTTACGGCGCTACCGGACCATATCAAGAATTTCCCGGAAATGGCGGCACGACTGAACCTATGTCCGGCCTGTCGTCAATTCATGGCTATGAAGGTGATCTGGGGATGAACACGGGAGGAATGATTCCCGATCCAATATCCGGATATTTCACAATTGCTTCAGTTATAGCCGCGCTACATGAGTCGAGCAAAACCGGAGAAGCGCAACGCATCGAAGGTTCGATGCTCGAATCTCTCACAGCAATTGTCGGCGATGCACTAGGTGAATATCAGCTCAGCGGTGAGGTTCCCAGACCGCATGGCAACAAACACCCTGAAATTGCCCCGCACGGTGTGTACCAAACCAAAAATAGTGAATGGATTGCGATTTCAGCCGATAATGAAATCGCCTGGGATAACCTCGCCAAGCTATTAGGACTTACTGAAGATTCACAATTCAAAAGCCGGCAACAACGAAAAGAAAATGAATCTCTTCTAAACGAAATCATAGGTAAATGGGCCCAAAATCAATCAGCACAAGGCATGGAAAACCAACTAACTGAATTAGGCGTATGTGCTGCACGGGTAGCTGAACCTTACAAGATATATAGCGAACCT
This sequence comes from Dehalococcoidia bacterium, assembly GCA_029247135.1. Taxonomy (GTDB): domain Bacteria; phylum Chloroflexota; class Dehalococcoidia; order UBA2979; family UBA2979; genus UBA2979. The sequence goes on from JAQWLS010000009.1 coordinate 9,297, forward strand.
GATGCTAATTTCCTCTCGAGAGATTTTTTATCGTATATTAAGCATCCAGAGACAGGAGTCAACGTACTCCCCGCACGTGCCTGGAAGTTTGAAAGTATTAAATCATCTGAAGTTCGTCCGGCCCCCTGTGTCGGTCAACATAGTAAAGAAGTGTTGCAGGAATATTTAAATATCACCGATGAGAAATATCAAGAACTGATTGAGAACACCGTAACCGGAACAATATACGACTACGAAAGGTACAAACAAATATGAGCTTCCAAAAAATATTGATCGCTAACCGTGGTGAAATTGCGATACGCATAATGCGAGCCGCAAATGATCTTGGAATTCAAACAGTAGCTATATATTCAGAGGATGATTCGACTTCATTACATAGAACTATTGCTGACGAGAGTTTTGCTCTTTCCGGTAGAGGTGTGCCGGCATATCTCGATATGGACACAATTATTGATGGTGCAAAAGAAATGAATTGTGATGCCGTCCACCCAGGTTACGGATTCTTAGCTGAGAATTCACAGTTTGCAAAAAAATGTGCCGAACAAAATCTAACTTTCATCGGACCCGAGGTTGAACATCTTGAATTGTTTGGAGATAAAGGACGTGCACGAGCGGCCGCCACAGCCGCTGGAGTCCCAATTCTTAAGGGTATTGACCATTCTGTTTCGCTTGAAGAGGCACAAGAATTTTACTCAAGTCTTGGGGCAGATGCGGGCATGATGATCAAGGCTGTTGCTGGTGGCGGAGGACGAGGATCGCGAGCTGTAACCGATGCACTTGAAATAGAAGAAGCCTATAAAAGATGCCAGTCGGAGGCAACCAGCGCCTTTGGTAATGGAGAACTCTATGTGGAAGAATTCATTCAACAGGCAAGACATATTGAGGTTCAAATTCTTGGAGATAAAAACGGGAATATCATCAACCTTGGCGAACGTGAATGCAGTGTCCAACGACGATATCAAAAAATAGTTGAAATTGCGCCTGCTCCCCATCTTCCCGAGCGGCTGCGTGACGACATTATCGAAGCCGCCCAACGTCTTGCCCAAAGTGTAAATTATTCGAATCTCGGCACCTTTGAATTTCTCGTGAACACCGACGCGTCTGACGGTGGCGATCCATTTTCATTCATTGAAGCAAATGCTCGGCTCCAGGTCGAACATACCGTCACAGAGGCTGTGACCGGTGTAGATATTGTGCAAACCCAAATTGAACTAGCTGGCGGAACACTACTTGCAGAGCTCGGATTAGATGACCCGGATATCGGAGTACCTCGAGGGTTTGCTATCCAAGCTCGTATAAATATGGAGACACTCGGTGTGGACGGAACCGTGCGCCCAGCAGGAGGAACTCTCCGTTCGTACGATGCACCAAATGGCCCAGGTGTCCGAACCGATGGGTTTGGATATGCGGGTTACACAACCAGTCCAATGTTCGATTCATTACTTGCAAAAGTAATTACACATTCACCGTCTAATAAATTTAAGACTGCTGTACAGCGATCACTTCGTGCGCTTTCTGAATTTCGAATAGAAGGCGTAGCCACAAATATCCCCTTCTTGATGAATGTTCTAACAAACACGGACTTCATTGATGGATCGGTACATACACGATGGGTCGATGAAAAAATAGCTGACCTCGCAATAGCAGATACTGAGAGCCAACAAAAACGCTGGATTGAAAGTGCAGAGGCACCAGTCCCTGTGGCCGCAGGTCAACAGGCAAGCCCGCTCACTGGGACCGCTCCAGTCATGGTAGACACATCAGACCCTTTGGCACTTTTTAGTTATGACCGTCAGGTGAAAGAAGCTGAAAAAGTTGAGCTCCCGGCAGAGGATCCGGGAGCTAGTCTGATAGGCCCTGATGGATCTATTGGAGTCGGCGCTCCAATTCAAGGAACGATCATTCAAATCTCCGTCAGCGAAGGAGATTCGATACGCATGGGCCAGGAAATGCTGATTATGGAAGCCATGAAAATGGAGCACGTAATTAAGGCTGATGTAAGCGGAATCGTTAAAAAAATCAATGTTGAACCGGGAGACATCATTGTCGAGGGTCATCCATTAATTTTTGTCGAAGAAGGTGAATTGGACGAAGCCAGTTTCGAAGAGGAAGAAGCCATAGACCTTGATTACATCCGACCTGATCTAGAAGAAGCCTACGCTAGGCACGCATTCACCCTCGATGAGAATAGACCCGAAGCTGTAGCAAAACGATATGGACGTGGCTATCGAATGCCGCGTGAAAATATCGCGCAACTGGTTGATGAAGGAACATTCAAAGAATATGGACCGTTAGTGGTAGCACGGCAACACCAACGATTTAGCAGCGAGGAACTCAGAAAAAATACTCCGGCAGATGGTCTCGTATCAGGTATCGGCTCAGTGAATGGAAAACACTTTTCCCCTGAGCAGGCTCGGACAATGGTTATATCCTATGACTACACCGTACTTGCTGGGACGCAAGGTGGGCGTAACCACTACAAACAAGATCGTATGTTCGAGCTCGCACAGAGATTTAAAATTCCACTAGTCTTTTTCACTGAAGGTGGGGGTGGACGTCCAGGGGATGATCGGATCGGGCCTGGAGTGGCGTTCGATACCCATACATTCACACAATTCTCTCAGCTTAGTGGCTGGATTCCACTCGTAGGAATCACGAATGGGCGGTGCTTTGCAGGCAATACTGCACTCTTGGCCTGTTGTGATGTAATCATTGCGACTGAAGGATCTACGGTTGCTATGGGCGGGCCAGCGATGGTTGAAAGTGGCGGCCTAGGTGTATACACACCAGAAGAACTCGGTCCGATGTCATTCCAAGTGCCAAATGGAGTGGTTGACATTCTGGTTAAAGATGAAGAAGAAGCTGTGGATGTTGCTAAAAAATACCTATCGTATTTCCAAGGCCCGATAGATGAATGGGAGGCTCCCGATCAGCGGCCTCTTAGACATATTGTGCCAGAAAACCGAAAACAACTATATGACATGCGTGAAGTAATAAACACGATCGCCGATAAAGATTCAGTACTTGAAATACGGGAAAAGTTCGGTATCGGTATTATCACGGCCTTCATGCGAATTGAGGGTAAACCCATGGCGGTGATAGCTAATAATCCTCATCATATCGCTGGCGCAATTGACTCAGATGGAGCTGACAAGGGTGCTCGTTTTGTTCAGCTATGTGACGCATTTGATATTCCGATTTTAAGTTTGATGGATTGTCCAGGAATGATGGTAGGTCCGGATGTTGAATCTACTGCATTGGTCCGGCACTGCGTCCGTATGTTTAATGCCGGTGCAAATCTTACAACGCCGATGTTCCTCACAGTTGTTCGCAAGGCCTACGGACTAGGTGTACAAGCTATGTGTGGTGCTAGCTCCTTTGTAGGATTCTTCTCAGTCGCATGGCCCACAGCAGAATTTGCGGGTATGGCAATTGAAGGGTCTGTAAAACTCGGCTATCGCAAGGAGCTGGAAGCAATAGAAGATCCAGCTGAACGACTAGCTGAATATCAAGATCGAGTAGATCGTGCATACGAAAGCGCAAAGGCTGTTAACGCTAGCGCTGGTTATGGCATTGATGACGTAATCGATCCGGCAGATACACGATCGTGGCTTGTCATGGGACTAAATAGTGTCCCCACGCCGCCCGAGCGTACGGAAAAGAAATATCCCTTTATTGATACCTGGTAGAGATTACCTAGTAGTCTCTTTAATCAAGGTATTGATAGGCTGGAATCGTAAGAAAATCGACGAACTCGTCGCTGAGAACCAATCGATCTAATATTTCCGCCGCGTCATCAAAATGCTGATTTTGTTCGATATTGAGAATCGCAAGCTCTTGAGTCCGAAGCTCTGAATATAAATCCGAAGTAATAATTCGGCCATCATCGAGCGGCACAGCATGAATAATCCACTGCCAAAGCTGCGCGCGACTGATTTCAGCGGTTGCAGCATCCTCCATCAGATTATTAATCGCAGCCGCCCCGTTGCCACTTAACCATTGATTTATATATTGCAGAGCTACCGAAATATTGAGCCGAACCCCCGCTTCAGTTGTGTCCCCCTCAGTGAGATTCGCTCCGCTCAGCGCTGCAGCATCAGCCAACACATCATCGCGTTGCCTATCCTTCTGATTATCGTTCTCCCCAAGTACCTGTTGAAACGAGGCTCGCGCAGTTGGTTCAAGATCAGGGTGTGCTATCCAAGTACCATCAAATCCATTTTGTGACTCTCTGTCTTTATCGGCCTTCACTGCCGCGAGTGCCATCTCGTTCAACTCTGCATCTCTTCGGCTAGGAATAAATGCAGACATCCCGCCCATCGCATGAGCTCCGCGCCGATGGCAAGTCTTTACAAGTAAATCTGTATATGCGCTCATAAACGGAACAGTCATCCCAATTTGAGCTCGGTCTGGAAGGGCAAACTCACGACGATTTCTAAATCTCTTAATCACACTAAAAATATAATCCCAGCGACCCGCATTTAAGCCTGAGATATGCTCTCGTAACTCAAAAAGAATTTCGTCCATCTCATAGGCAGCCGTGATAGTTTCAATCAAAACAGTAGCCCGTATTGAACCACGACTGATACCTAATTTATCCTGACTGAAATTGAATACACTGTTCCATAACCTAGCCTCTAAATGCCCTTCTAACTTGGCTAAATAGAAATACGGACCAGTGTTTCGTGCGAGTCGCTCTTCAGCATTGTGAAATAAATAAAGTCCCGCATCGAAAAGTGCCGCCGAACATGGATTCCCATCTACGAACAGATGCTTTTCCTCTAAGTGCCAACCACGAGGTCGAACAATGAGCGTGACGTCATCCTTAATCAGTTTGTAAGACTTACCGTTAGGTTCGTCCAAAATCATGTCCCCACGAACTGCATCAGCAAGATTAATCTGAGCTTCAACCACATTTTCCCAAGTGGGTGAAAGTGAATCCTCCAGATCTGCCATAAACGCGTCTGCAGCAGAATTAAGTGCGTTAATCATCATTTTTCTATCGCACGGGCCTGTGATCTCAACCCAACGCTTCTCTAAATCTTCAGGGCAATCAGCTACAACCCAATCACTCTCACGAATACCAATAGTCTCACTCAAAAAATCAGGTAACTCACCAGTGTCAAACTCATGCTGACGTGTAATACGCGCCTCCAAAAGCTCAAGCCGAGCACTATTGAACTCGCGTTGCAAAGATGCAATGAATTTCAGGGCATCAACACTTAATATATTCTTCCATTTATCAGGAAAAATACCTCTAATCTCAATTCCTTCAGCTATTTCTTGAATCAATGGACTTGAATTGGACATATAGAACCTCGTGTACTTAAAGGGCAGATAATTTCAACCCGACAGAGAGTAACAAATTTTACAAAGGCTGTCAGTTAGATAACTCGATTACCGAATAAACTACTTAACCTCCACCAAGTGGCGGCACCAAATAGATATCACTATCAGCAGCAACGGTTTCTGTTAACCCCCTCGAATCCAGAATCGAACCATCGATGGCAACAGCAAGATCTGATCTCAAACCATCTGAGGTAATAATCTGTGCAGTCAGTTCCGGACAGATAGCTTCAAGATTTCTGAAAACTTCCCTCAAAGTAGTTCCTGTCACCTCCACAGAATCACGCATTTCACAAAAAGTTCGTAACGCGTTAGGAAGGTGAATAATCGGCATAAACACTCAAAAATTCTTAGGACTCAAGCTCAGCTAACTCTCTGAGAATACTCTCAGGATTGGCCGGAAGGCTACTGACCCGAATACCAACAGCATCATAGATTGCGTTCGCAATAGCTGCTAATGGAGGGACAATCGGCACCTCTCCGACTCCTCGAACTCCAAACGGATGTCCGGGATTTGGAACTTCAACCAGCACCGTGTCGATCGCTGGAAGGTCATTTGCAACCGGCATTCGATAATCAAGAAAAGATGAATTAGCCATCGACCCATCATCGTTATATACATACTCCTCGTTCAGTGCCATACCTATACCCTGCACAGCGCCACCTTGTATCTGGCCCTCAACATACGCGGGATGAATTGCTCGCCCCACATCCTGAATAGCCGTATATCTAAGCACCGTCACCTTGCCAGTATCTCTATCGACATGGACATCAGCGATATGTGCGCCAAAACACGCGCCGACTTTACCAACATTCGTGGATACGAGATCTGCCCGTCCCTGTACCATTCCACCAGTTGCTGGAAGTTTTGCGGCCGCATCCTTAAAGGTCATCACAAGATCGCCTGGTCCATGCAAAGACGCATCTATCGGGCTGTAATTTACATCATCAACTGATACTTCCCATATTTTTGCGATCCGTTCCTCGAGCTGGTTGCTGATATCCACGGCAGCTTGGTAGACCGCCCAGCCGGTGGCAAAAGTCGTCCGACTCCCACCAGTATTACCGGTATAACCGATTGTGTCGGTATCCCCCACAAGGGAATTAATATCTTCGTAGTTAATGCCAAGAGTGTCCGCAAATTGCATTGCCAGTGAAGCTCTCTGACCTCCGATATCCACTGAGCCCGTAATGAGCGTTACCTTGCCATCCTCATGAACATTGGCATATGCGCTTGACTCGCCCCCGCCATTTTGCCAAAAACCCATAGCGACCCCACGACCCACGTCTTTTTGAGTTATTTCCGCACGATAATGTGGGTGTTCACTTGTGGTGGTAATTACCTCACGAGATCCTACGGATCCATGCGTTGCACCATCACTTCTGCGGTCGCCTTCAACAGCGGCATTCATATCACGAAGCTCCATGGGATCAATATCAAGCATCTCAGCCAATTCATCCAACACAGCCTCAACCGCAAATTCTGAAGCAGGTGCGCCTGGAGCACGATATGCAGCCGTCTTCGGTCGATTGAGCACGATATCCAATCCAAGTATTCGCTGATGGGGAACAACATACGGACCTAGGGCACATCGTGCTCCGCCAGCCACAGGCGATCCCGGATAGGCGCCTGCCTCGTACTCTAATCGAATGTCGGCTGCTACTATTTTACCTTCACGCGTAGCACCGATTTTCACAAACGATCGGGTACCAGATGTGGGTCCTGTGGCCTCCAACACCTCAGTTCTATTCATGGTTACTTGGACAGGTCGACCAGATTTACGCGATAAAAGGGCCGCTATTGGTTCTAAATAGACAACGGTCTTACCTCCGAAGCCTCCACCAATTTCAGCAGGAATAACTCGCAAGTCACCTAAACTTATACCAAGCACCCGACTCACATTCTGTCTGATGCCAAAGGCACCTTGCGTACTTGTCCAGAGTGTTATCTTTCCGTCCTGATTCCAAATCGCTGTGGCATTGTGGGTCTCTATATATCCCTGATGACTCATCGCGGTCTCGTATACTCGTTCCAGCACCACTTCAGCTTGAGAAAATCCCTCCTCAATATCACCGAATCCCATTTCAACGGTTCTGGCGATATTTGACGGCCTGCCATCGACTGGTTGAAATAAATCTTCTACAAGAGAATCAAGTCCATCATCGTGAAGAATTGGAGCGTCAGGTGCGAGAGCGTCATCAATAGTCACAACTGGCGGTAGTACTTCGTACTCTACCTCAATCAGATCAAGTGCATCCTCAGCTATATGCACGTCGGTAGCAGCTATCGCAGCAACCGGATGCCCCTTGAACAGGACCTTACGGCGCGCCATCAGCCTTTCAATGTCCCACTGTGCCGGCATTGGTCCACGCAAAGTCTGTAATATGGCTTCAACAGGCTCGGGGAAATCGTCACTGGTTACAACGGCCAGCACACCTGGAAGCGCCAGGGCTTTCGAAACATCAATATTCTTAATAATTGCATGCGCATGGGGGCTTCGCTTGACTCGGCCGACAATCATATTTGGTAATCGCACGTCCGCACCGTATATGGCTCGACCCGTGACTTTATCAATTCCATCCGGTCGCACCGTATTTGTTCCTACTGACGAAATTTTTGGCTCTAACATAGTCATCTGCATTACTTCCTTAAAATACGATGGCATCTCTGAATTTGTTTAATACACTTGGAATCATAGCAAATCATTTAATTTATTAGAGAGATTAGAAAATAATTTACTGTGGGACTAAACCTGTTTCGAACAACGAAACCCGACGTTACTAGCTGTGCTATCAGGAGAAACGCCAACCCGAGCAGCTGGCCGATACCTTGCACAATAGCTGGCATGACACAAAAAAGATCCGCCTTTTTGTACTCTTAAGTTCCCTGTAGCTGGGCCCGTGGGGTCAACTGCAGGAGATAGGCTTGAGTCTGCAAACCCGAACCAGTCAGCACACCACTCCCAAACATTACCGGTCATATTATGAAGACCATACCCATTTTTCGGAAAATGATCAGAGGGACAGGTCCCATACCACCCATCGTCTTCCGTATTACGTGTCGGGAAAACACCCTGCCACGTGTTAGATAGATACTTACCATCCGGATTTAACTCATCACCCCACGGAAATAAAGCTCCATCTAATCCACCTCGCGCAGCGTATTCCCAAGAAGCTTCCGAAGGTAATTCTTTCCCTAACCAACTCGCATAGGCCACTGCATCAAACCAACTGACGTGCACGACAGGATGCTCCATGCGATCCCTCAGAGTGCTGTGTGGACCCTCAGGATGCTGCCAGGTAGCCTTAAAAACCTGTCGCCACCAAGGTGCATCGGCCACCCCTCGCGTGGGCTCGAAGTCATCAGGAAGCAATCCAGCAAAAACAAATGACCAATCTCGTTGTTCTGCCGTCGTGATATATCCAGTCGTATCGATAAACGACATAAAATCACCGTTCGTCACGGTATAGGTATCCAATAAAAATTCCGAAACGGAAACAGACCGAACTGGACCTTCTCCATCAGCCGCATAAGACATGGGATCCTCTGAGCCCATACGAAACACTCCGCCAGATATTAGTGCCATCTGAGTTCGTGAATCTTCGGATGAACTTGAGCGATTAATCACCTGCTGACTAGGTGAAATAATCTGATCGAAAACGCCTTCATCAAGATTTGGCACACAACATGGACACTTTTCAGCCATCAGTCATCAATCTTCTACGCATTCAATGATTATCCCACGAGTCAACCCGAGTATACGGTGACAAAGTCCATCAATTAGCCCTTACACTTACCCACACTAAACTAAACCTTCTATACATATCAAGGACCTATCCAGCTAAATGAACACAAATGATGACTTATACAAATTCCTGCTTTCGCTGGGCACCGATGAGGTAGCTCACACAGGCGGAGATTTTTTACATCACCTGCAATCGGTTCAAAATTTGCTCGAGGACAACGGGGCGGATTTGGATATGAGCCGAGCCGGCCTGTTTCATTCAATCTATGGAACGCAGGGCTTTCAAGACTTTTCATTACCGCTGAGCGAACGAACCGTGATTAAAAATCTCATAGGTGAGCGCGCCGAATTTGTTGCGTTCTGCAATTGCGTGATGAATCGTGCGACATTTGATGAAGCTCTAGCGCAGGCAGTAACCAACGGTGACTCTTTCACTATTGAAAACCGTGAGGACAAGAGTTCCATCGAGCTTGATCGCAGTCAACTAATAGATTTAAGTGAGGTTCATCTCTTTGACTGGTTAGAACAGGTCAAACGAAGTGAAAGAGGCTGGAACTACAGACGAACTGCATATAAAAATATGGCGCGACTTGTCGGCACACGTGCGACCGATCTCTATGAGCAGGTATTCGCTGACGAAACTTAATCACATGTAGTAAGGGGCAGTAATATGACAACCACACCTGGAACTGAAATAGTTGAACTCAGCACCGGAGTCTACGCAAGACTACACGCGGGCCTGACAAATGCTGGAATTATTATTGGAGATAACGGCGTCCTTGTGATCGACTCCCTACGGGTGCCTTCGTTCGCACGTGATCTTATTCAGGACGTACGTCACGTTACTGACAAACCCATACAATACGTGGTAGACACCCACTCCCACTGGGATCATGCCTGGGGTAACGAAGAATTTCCAGATGCAACCATAATCGCTCACTCCAACGCGCGGAAAGAAATGCTAGATGTTGAATGGAATAGGCAATGGCGGGAAAAAGTAGTCTCAGCAGGTGATCCTTGGTCTGAAGAAGCAAAACTCGTCAACATAACTCCACCTGATCTAACCTTTGAAAATACGATGCAACTTTATTTTGGGGGTAGGGAAATCAATCTCGTCTATCTAGGTAAAGCACACACGAGTGGCGATATATTTATCCATTTACCAGAAGAAAAAATTCTCTTTACAGGTGACGTAGCCCAAGATGGCGGTATTCCTTTTCTCGGTGATAGCTATCCCTCGGACTGGTTATCTACTGACGACAGACTTATAGAAATAGAATCTGATCGATTCGTGTCCGGCCATGGACCAATAGGAAACCATGCTGCTCTGGTAGACGCCCGAGATTTTATTCATGAACTGGTTGGTAACGTCATGACCTCGATAGCAGAAAATGAGCCTCAAGACTCAGCATCAAATACGGTGGTGACAAAGATGCAATATCGTTTTGGTCATTGGAGAGGCTTTGAAAGCCTCGCTGACAAAGTACCTGAGGTGTATCACAAACTGAATGTTTAGAGAAATGTATAGTCAAATCGAGGTGAAATAATTATGGATAATTTTGAAGACAAGGTAGCGGTAATCACTGGTGCCGCCTCAGGTATGGGACTGGCTTTTGCGAGGCGTTTTGGACAAGAGGGAATGAAGGTCGTGCTAACCGACGTAGAAGAAGATGCCCTTAATGCTGCCACTCAGGCGCTCAAGCAGGAAGAACTCGATGTGATTGGGGTTCAAGCGAATGTTGCCAACCTTGATGAAGTTCAGTCTCTTGCTGACACAGCTATGAAGGAGTTTGGTCGAGTTGACATACTTTGCAATAACGCGGGCGTTGCAGGAGACCTCGATTTTGTCGGGCAACGTAACCAGCCACTATGGGAACAGTCACCTGAACTTTGGAACTGGACGTTTGGAGTGAACGTAACGGGCGTTTTGAATGGAATTCGTACGTTCCTCCCTATTATGTTGTCACAGAATGAGCCTGGTCATGTAGTAAATACTGCTTCAATGGCAGGGCTCTTAGGAGGTTCAAGCGCAGGAATTTATGGTGCAACCAAACATGCAGTCGTCAGAATTACAGAAGCTCTCTATTTCCAACTAATGGAAGCGGAGTCAAAAATACACGCCTCCGTGTTATGCCCAGGCATTATAAATACACGTATTTTCTCTTCAGGTAGAAATCGACCGGATATATTTTGGACTACCGACGAAAAACCCGACGAAAGTGACACTGGCGCACGTATCGACGCAGGTGATCAATTTTTCGCTCATGGCTTACCGCCTGAAAGCGTCGCGGATCAACTTCTCGAATCGATCAAAAATAATCAGTTTTGGGTATTGACTCCTGACGTACCACTTGAGCGAATATCAATTAGACATCAACACATTATCGACCAAACAAACCCAAGTCAGTTGCCTCCTCTGACTCCAATAAATTGAAGTTTTAAAAAATACTGTCGACTATTTAAGGGTTTGACTGCCTGCTCATCAAATTAGGTGGCTAGTTGATGCACCCGATAACCAAGTATCGATTATTGGTATTGCATTTAATTGATTAGGGTTCACATGGAAGGGATCCTGACCAAGAATCGTAAAGTCCGCCAACTTTCCAATTTCCAGACTTCCTATCTGATCATCAATACCTAACTGCCATGCTGCATCGATCGTGACGGCTCGCAAGGCGTCTTTAAGATCTAATTTTTCAGGCTCATTGATAACTTCACCCGTCACTGCCATTCGAGTCACTGCAGTCTGCACCAAATCCAAAGGATTTGGCGGAAACATCGGTGAATCAGCGTGCAAGGAAATTCGAATTCCCGCTTCCTGGGCAGTTCGAGCGGGCATTAAATATTGAGATCGCTCGTATCCGATAATTTCGTCCCGGAGTCGCTGACCATAATATTTAATGTGATTCATATGAAAACTTATTGAGATTCCCAAATCAGCTGCCCGGCTGATCTCGTCTTTCTCCATCAGAGCACTATGCTCGATTCGATGACGATGCACTTTGTTAGGAGAATTCTTCAGCACTCGTTCAAACGTATCAAGGACCTCACGGGTTGCCCTGTCCCCCTGTGCATGCACCAATATCTGGACGCCTCGATCATGAAGCCCGTTCACAAGTTGATAAAAATCATCTAACTCCCAATTAGCCCGACCAGTTGAGTTTGTCGCTATGCCCAGACCTTCGGTGGTCAATTCACTATTCAAATAGGGTTGATCCAACAACATGGTCCCTGTGTATGGAGAACCGTCATACCAGAGCTTCACTCCACTAATACCAAACATGTTATTTGAAGAGAATTTGGGTAAATTGTGATTATCAATATCCATGTGCCGTAAATACACGGCATTACGAATCCTAAGTCGATCGGCCTTGGTTTCATTCTCGTAGAGTGCGACTGTTTCCTCATCCCTGAAGAAGAGTCCCGCAGATCCGATTGTGGTGATACCTACCGACCTATATCGATCGTACTGTTTAGAAAGGTTATTAGATCGCGTCTTGACTGAGTCATCAAAAAATCTCAAAAATGGTCTCATCGCTGGAGATTCTTCAATCTTTCCAGTCAAACGACCAGTCTGATCTCGCACATATTCACCACCGAATCGAGCGGGTTCGCTTGACTCATCTATCCCCGCCTCGGAGAAAGCTAAGGAATTCACAAACAACGTATGCATACTTTGAGTCATCACAGCAATGGGATTTTCTGGTGCAATCTGGTCAAGTTGATCCCGAGTCAGACCAGTCAAATCGGGGAAAATTACCGGGTCATAGCCAAAAGCGAATATCCATTCGCCGTTTGGAACTTTGCTAATGGATTTACGAAGAGCGTTCATCACCTCAACTGAGGTTTGGTGTGAAAAACCACTAATATCAACCCATGAATACATTTGAGCACAAAGGTCGGGATGAGTGTGGGGCTCGATGAAACCAGGGAACACTGTGCAGTCTAAAAAACTATGTGTCGCCGTATCGGGTCCCTGCATAGATTGCAGATCAGTGCCCACTGCAAGAATTACTCCATCTTTTATTGCCACAGATGTAACTATCGAATCAGATAAATCCATAGTAATTATCTGCCTGGCACTAATAATCGTGTCCGCATAAATAGGCATAAATCTGAGTCCTAGTGGAAACTGAATGTAATAGTGGTGCGCCGAGAGGGATTCGAACCCCCGACTTGCGGTTCCGAAGACCGCCGCTCTGTCCCCTGAGCTACCGGCGCATTGCTATATCTGGCGGAGAGAGAGGGATTCGAACCCTCGAATCAAGTTACCCCGATTACACGCTTTCCAGGCGAGCCCGTTCAACCACTCCGGCATCTCTCCGTAAGATAAAACTTTAGTCTATCTCCTCGTACTGGTCATTTTCTGGCGGAGAGGATGGGATTCGAACCCATGAAGCGACATTCGCCGCTTACTCGTTTTCGAGACGAGCGCCTTCAACCACTCGGCCACCTCTCCACCAAGAAGTTTATCTCACCTCTAGACAATAAAAAGCTTTTTGTAAATTTATCAACCGCTTATTTGCGTGAATTGTAATCGGAAGCCAAATCTTCAAGGCTATCTGATAATTCGTCTTCAAAGGCTTGCTGCGCTTCCTTTAATCTCTGGGAGAGTTTAGACAGCTGGACAGATTGATCACCAGCCTGCAAATAGCGCATGATGAAAAAGCCGGAGCCAACGGCAAGAATAAGAAGCAATAATTTCTTGAGACTCACTTAATCGTCCTCACTTTTTGAACGGCGTATCCCCAAACCAGTCAGAATCGCTGTGGCTTTTCTGATTCCACGACCGACCGATACGATTCTGATAACCGGATGAACCGCGGAATCAGCAACAAACTCTGTTGCTGCTCTGACATTTTGAACCGATTTATGTGCTTCATCTAGGGTTGGCTTGATCGGATCCAGCAACAATGAATTTGTCTGCCTAACTAAAGACCGCACCGCAAACCATAGACCCACCGCCGCAATAACCAAAACAAGCATCAATATCAAGCCTAAAAGACCGTAGAGAATAATAACCACATCGCGAATAGTTTCTAGGTCTATGCCCACTTGGCTTCACTCCTCTTCAACTAATCTATCTCACCATCCGAGATACTCTGGGTTCATCATACATAGTTCAGAAATATAATTGGCATTACGGCTCGATAATGCCACCACCGAGCACTTGGCTTCCATTATACAAAACTAAAATCTGACCTGGCGTAGGTCCCCGAGCCGGGGTATCGAACGAGAACACATTGACGTCCCCAATAGAAGTCAATCTGCCTCTGATCGGATCCGCATGATACCTAATTCGTGCCTCAAATTGATCACCCATTCCTGGAGGATCACCCACCCAAGAAGCCTGGCTAAACCTCGCAAAATCTTTGTAAAGATCGTCCTCATTGCCAATTACGACTACATTCCGGACCGGATCAATATCGGTGACGAAGTTTTTTTGCCCTGTTGCAATCCCAAGACCTCGTCTCTGTCCCACGGTATAACCAGCGACTCCAGTATGAGAGCCAACTGCTTGACCACTCGCGAGTTCGATAACACCCGGGTTCATCTCAACACCACGACTTTCTAGCACGACCCGGTAATCTCCACCAGGAACAAAACATATATCAACCGAATCGGGTTTATCCGCCACGGACATACCTAGCGAACGAGCTACTTCCCTAACTTGATGTTTCTGGAGATTACCTAACGGGAACAAAGTTCTAGCGAGTTGGTCTTGACCAAGCATATACAACACGTAGGTCTGATCTTTCTCTGTGTCTGAGGCGCGATGCAATTCGTACAGTTGATTTTGATTTTCTCTAATACTTGCATAATGACCTGTAGCTAGATAATCACACTCAAATGCCTTGGCTTTTTCAAACAGGACATCAAATTTCACGTATTGATTGCAATTCACGCAGGGATTAGGTGTGCGACCATTTTTATATGACTCGATAAACGGATCTAACACATTCGCTTCAAATTCCTTCTCCATATTGAGGGTGTAGTGTGGAATTCCGATAGCAGCAGCGGCTGACTTAGCATCACCGATATCCTCAATACCACAACAAGTACGTCCGGATCGAAGCGCCAATTCATCTGGTTCCGTATAAAGTCGTAATGTGACGCCAATAACGTCGTAACCCTGCTGCACAAGAAGCGCAGCCGCAACCGCGGAATCAACACCACCCGACATTGCAACTAAAACGCGCTTACCCACTGAAGAATTCCTTTATAACCTTATACTTGATTATGTTCAGTCTACGTCCGAAAATCTTACTCGCCTAGACTCATGACGCTAAAATTATTTCTATACACCCAAAAGTAGTGAGCTTTTAACAATACTATGACACAAAATAATAAACCTTCCACTTTGCCACCTCCAATCGATTTTGCGAGAGAGCTGGTGGACGTACTAACTGATCGACAAGCTGAAGACATCGTCCTGCTAGACATGACCCGACTCCAAGGATTCGCTGATTACTTCATCATTGCGACAGTAGACAATATTCGACTGGCGGGTGCCGTGGTTGACTCTCTGAGAGCAAGGCTTAAGGAAGCTGAACTTGCAGGTAAACATGAAGGAAACCCTGAAGACGGATGGCTATTAGTCACCTGTGGTCAAGGAATCGTAGTACATCTATTCTCGCCGGAACGGAGACGATTTTACGATCTGGAGGGCCTTTGGTCAGAAGCCTCAGAAATTCTTCGCGTCCAATGAACGCTATTTTCTAGCTATTCGAAGACCCAAGAATCGACGTCACGCGACCAACTGATCACATCAGCACCAGCTCCAAAGAAAATAGAGATCTCTCGCTCTGCCGATTCCGGTGAATCCGATCCGTGCACCACATTACGCCCAATTTCAAGACCGTAATCCCCTCGGATAGTGCCAGGTGTAGCATCAACAGGCTTAGTCCCCCCCATTGTGCTTCTCGCCGCTGACACAGCATCAGTACCTTCAAACACCGCAGCTATGATTGGTGACGAAGTAATATAGGCAACTAAGCCCTCAAAAAATGGTTTCCCAACGTGCTCGCCGTAATGATCTTCTGCAAGCTCTCTCGAAACTTGGAGTAACCGTAATCCAGCTAAACGCAGACCACGTTTCTCAAATCTCGAAAGAATCTCAAATGATATCCCTCTTTGCATTCCGTCAGGCTTGATTAGAATTAACGTACGTTCCATAACTCTCCCTCAAATATTTTATTTAATCGCAATAAATCCTGTCTAACAGTATCCCTGCCAAGGGTCTTACGTGCCGGTTGGCTTAGTTATATGAGGGGGTCGCACATAGATAGCGTCTACTAGTCCGGCTGCCAAATAAATCGAAGGATCAGATTCAGCACACTTCAATGCCGATAAGGCTCTTACCGTGTCCTCATCTTCACGAAAAAAGCGGTCCACACTCAATCTCTCAGCTGAGAAAGACTTACTCACTGAGTCCGTCAAATCTCCCGTCAATAATGCCTGCGGTGGAATAATTTCGGCAATATCACTATGTGCGTTTACCTGCGGTAAGTTCAAGCTAGATATCAATCCGTCCTCATGGTGTTTGAAACTTTGCCAAACAATACCGGTAGAACCAGCATCATGGATAACCGTCACCGCATTAGCCGATTGCCTTCGCTCTAGCACATCCCAGCTATCGGCCAATAAGCGGGAAACTGGTGCAATTGGTATATCCAAACCAAGCCCAATCCCTTGCACTGTTGCTATGCCTACTCGTAGAGCTGCGTATCGGCCTGGACCAGCTACCACAACAAGCCCCGTAATTTGATCTGTAAGTAAGTTCGACTTATCAAGAAATAAGTCAAGATTCAGTAGTAACTCTTCTGCTACTGACGATTCAATTCGCCATTTTTTGGTCGTAATAACATTATTCCTATTTGACTGCCACCATCAACTAACAATGCAAGAGAGACCACTGGGGTAGACGTGTCAACTGAAAGAATTACTCGTTTTTTATCCATATGTTTCTAATCTCTTAGCCATCTCTCCATATTTTTCACCCAATACTGTCACAGTAATCGAACGCTCGTCATTAATTTCGAGGGTTTTAAAGTCAACAAATATATGCTCCATCGGTAAAACTTCGATACCGCGTTCAGGCCACTCAATTACCAGAACACCTTCACTCGATTGAGCCACTAAATCAAGATCTTCGACATCAGTAACACTAGTAAGTCGGTACAAATCCGCATGGTAAAGAGGAATAACACCTTGATGAACAGTCATCAACACAAAAGTTGGACTATTTACTTGTGAGTCAACTTTCAGGGCCTCACCAACTCCCTGAGTGAAAGCAGTCTTACCAGCACCTAGATCTCCATTTAAAAGGACCACATCACCTTTTTGAAACAATTTCCCCAACTTTTTCCCAAGTGAGCGTGTCTGTTTCACACCTTTCGTTTTGAATATAATTTCCCGCTTCGACGTCATTTACTAATTACCATGATCCCAACCGCGAATCGCTGGACTGTATATCTCACCCTGAGAATCAAGTGCTCGGACTGCAGATTCATCAGCTAGTTGCTCAACAACTCGACCTACAACCGTCAACTCTATATCGCTCTCATACTCAATATCTTTTAGAAGTTCTTCACCAAAAATAAGAGCTAATTCATAGTCTTCTCCTCCACCTAATCCCAAATCTAAAGCCTTGGGTCTTCCAAGCAAAGCTATAGCTGCCGCTTCGAGTGGAATATCATCACAAATAATTTCAATATCTACTTGCGATGCACTCGCTATGTGACCCAAATCTTGCAAAAAACCATCCGAAATGTCGATAGCACATAGTGCACCAGAAATTAACGCTTTTCTACCTGAGGCAATACGTGCCTCCGGTCGACGGTGCCTTCGCACAAGTATTTCCGAGGACTGGTCGATTTCGTCAGAGCCCTTAATCAATGAAAGACCAGCTGCCGACGCACCAAGTCGCCCAGTGACAACGACAATGTCACCCAATTTGGCCGAATTCCTCCGCAATATCCGATTGTCTGAATAGTGTTCAACTTCACCTATTACGGTGATCGAGATCCCATTACTACTACCTTTAACTATATCGCCGCCGGCGACTTTTACTTCATGAAACAGACAGGCATCACTAATCCCCTTCACGAGACCATCGACGAAGGTAGGTGAAGTAAGTTCAGAGATAGTCAACGAAATTAATAACATTTTAGGAGTAGCTCCCATAGCAGCGATATCTGAAACCGAGGCCGCGACGGCTCGCCAACCAACATCTGATGATGTCATGGTCGAATCAGGACCCTCAAGCCAATGCACCCCAGCCGTCATGGCATCAACACTCGCAACAATTAAATTTCCCGGACTTGATACAGCCCAAACCGCTGCATCATCGCCCGGTGGCACAACAATATCTTGAGCTGCAGCGACTCCTAATTGATCAATAATTCGACTAATAAGGTTAAACTCTCGAAAAGAAAATGATTCGTCTCGTGCACCTAAACTAACCATATATGCAACTCACTCAACTTCTAACACGATTGATACACCGAGGAAATCACACAAAATGAACATGAAACCCCGAATACTCATTTCGCGTGCTGAACATATCCCTTCAGAAAACTGGAACGACTACGCCACATGTGTTACTCAGGCAGGAGGCGTCGCCATTCCATATGATCTAGACACTTATTATACCCAAACTAAACTTCCGGAATACGACGGAATTGTTTTAACTGCAGGAATCGATGTTCAGCCTGGTCGATACGATGAGAAACCACATCCAAAAGTTACGGACTGGGATATAAGACGAGATGATTTTGAATCAGCTCTAATTGATGATGCACTGCAAAAGAAAAAAGCACTCCTATGCATTTGCAGGGGCATTCAGCTGCTTAACGTCTGGGGTGGTGGGTCGCTCTTACAACATCTAACTGACCGTGAGCCCCACCGCGCTCGCAGAAATCCAATAAATCAGGATATTGAAAGTGGTTGGCACGATGTCTCAATAAAAAGTAATAGCCTTCTTCATCAAATCACTGGACAAAATATAATTCGGGTCAACTCCAGGCATCATCAAGCCATAACTAAAAATTCGCTGGGCCAGAATATTACGGGTACTGGACTAACACCCGACGGAATTGTAGAAGCTATCGAAATTGCTAACACACACTGGACTCTTGGAATTCAATGGCATCCAGAACGGCCTGAAATGGCGGGAAATACAGACTACGACGACGGAGCAAAAAAAATTTGGAATGCCTTCGTTGAGGCGGCAAAGTCAACCAAATAATGAAAAACAATGATACGTTCATATATTTTGCATACGGTTCAAATCTTGATCCTGAAAGATTGTATTTAAACTGTCCGTCCGCACAATTTCTGTCTGCCGGCAAATTGTATGAATACACCCTAAATTTCACAAAAACCAGTGAAATACGATGGAGGGGAGGTGTGGCTGATATCGTGGAAACTCCAAATGCCTCGATGTGGGGGGCAATCTGGCAAATAAATATTTCCGAGTCAGATGCGCTCGATCGCCAGGAAGGGGTACACGCCAATCCGCAAGGCTATCATCGACTGGATATAACCGTCGAAAGTGCCGACGGCAGAAGTATCGAATGCCGAACCTACCAAGTTACCGTGAGGGAAGCCCTCAACATACCGCCCTCACCCGCGTACAAAGAAACTCTCGTGAGAGGTGCAAAATACTGTGAACTGCCGGCCGATTATCAGACTTTGATAGCGAATATCAAAGACAACGGGCGAGCTGGTGGTGATCCAAGACTGGAGCCATAAACCCATACTTTGGCCGACAATTAAGGGCTTAATCTGCTAAAATGGATAGGCATGTGAGCGGTTTAAAAATCTGAGGTCCGATGGTCACAACTACTGATACTAATAGTACCGACGGTACGGGCGTACGTCCTGTTCAAATAGTCAACGAAATGCGCAGCGCGTACCTGGACTACGCGATGTCCGTCATAGTGGCTCGTGCGCTCCCCGATGCGAGAGACGGTCTAAAGCCTGTTCAAAGACGCATACTTTTTGCTATGCAGGAGCTGGGTATTAATCCGAATTCCCCTTTTAAAAAGTCTGCGCGAATGGTTGGGGATGTGATGGGTAAGTACCACCCTCATGGTGACTCAGCTATTTACGAGGCCTTAGTCAGAATGGCTCAGCCCTTTTCTATGCGCTATCCGCTAATTACAGGTCAAGGAAACTTTGGTTCTGTCGATGGTGATCCACCTGCTGCTATGAGGTATACAGAAGCTCGACTGGCAACTATTTCATCGGAACTTCTTTCAGACCTCGACCGAAACACTGTGAACATGGTGCCTAACTTCGATGATTCTCTTATGCAACCTGAAGTATTACCTGCGCGACTCCCGAATTTACTCCTGAATGGGGCAAGTGGAATAGCGGTTGGCATGGCAACAAATATTCCACCGCACAACCTGAATGAGTTAACAGCCGCGATTGACCATCTAATCGCAAACCCCGATGCCACAGTAGATAAACTGATGGAACAATTGCCAGGCCCAGACTTTCCAACGGCAGGAACCATCTTTGATCGATCAGAAATAAGACAAGCGTATGCGACTGGGCGTGGCAGATTGGTAATGCACGCTCGAATCGCGCTCGAAGAGACAAGCTCTGGCCGATCGCAAATTATTGTGACTGAACTACCGTATCAAGTAAATAAAGCTGCGCTACTCGAACGAATAGCTGAACAAGTTAGAAGTAAAATAATTGAAGGCATAACAGATCTTCGAGATGAAAGTGATCGGAATGGTATGCGTGTCGTGATAGAGCTGGGCAGAAATGCCTCTTATCACGCTGTACGAAGTCAGCTCTTGAAACATTCAGCACTGCAGAGTGTCTTCCATGTAAATCTGGTTGCACTAGTTACGACAGAAGATACCGGACCATTAGAAGTTGAATTCGTTAAAGACGAAGCGACCTTTGATTCAGAGTGGGTTGAAGATACTATCCGAGACGCAAATACAGCTGACGTCACCGGACGGCCAGAAACGCTCTCACTTCGTGAATCACTTCAGGCATTCATCGACCACAGACGTCAGGTTGTCCAAAGGCGATCCATTTTCGATAGGCATAAAGCGCGACAGCGAAGGCATATCTTGGCTGGGCTCCTTAAGGCGATAGAAAATCTCGATGAAATAATAGATGCCATTCGAAGTGCAGAATCAGCTGAGGTAGCAAAAGCAAGGTTGATGGATTCACCGCACAACCTAACCGATCGACAGGCACAGGCAGTACTCGACCTCCAGCTTCGTCGACTTGCTCAACTCGAATCCTCAAAAATACTTCAGGAATATGATGAACTGGTCGCATTCATAAATGAACTAAATGACCTGCTAGGGAGTCAGGAAAAAATTGATGATGTATTGAGGGCTGACAACGCTGAACTTCGGGAGAAATATGGTGACGATAGAAGAACTCAAATTATTGAATCACCAGTTACTGATATTTCTGCGGCTGATTTGATTCCGCATCAACAAGTAGTGGTCACCATGTCTGAGACCAATTACGTAAAGCGTGTTCCCCTGGAGACATATAGAACACAACATCGTGGAGGCAAGGGAGTCGCCGGACAGAGGCTACGTGATGAAGATAAAATAAAGCTCTTATTATCCTGCGACACACATGATAGGCTTTTGATTTTTGCGGCTTCAGGGAGAGTTTTTGCGCTTCCGGCTCATGAAATCAATGATTCTTCCAGAACAGCTCAGGGTGTTCACATTAGAAATCTAGTCGAGTTTGGCGAGGATCACGACGGCGATCAAGTTACGGCGGTCATTGCCATAAAAGATCAAGATCAATCCACCGAAGATCAGGCTGCTATGATTTTTGCCACTGAAAGAGGTGAAGTTAAACGCACTCTTCGCTCAAGATTTGATCAGGTTAGACGCAATGGAATTATAGCTATGAATTTAAAGCCTGATGATCGTCTTGTGTCGGTTTCTCCTGCATCAATTGACTCCACTGCAATTCTTGTATCTAGTGACGGATATGCTGTCAGATTTGAGTTGGAAAAACTCAGAGAAGCTTCGCGTACATCCGGCGGCGTCAAAGGAATTAAATTAAATGATGGTGCACGCCTAGTAGGCTTAGTCATTGATAGTGAAGGCGACGACATACTAGTCATGTCAAACGAAGGTAAGGGCAAGAGAACGCCAATATCTGATTATCCAGTGAAAGGAAGAGGAACTCGTGGCGTGCGGACATTTGGATCAACCAACGATGTTGATTTAATAGGGGCAGCAGCAGTGCGAGAGAACGACCAACTCATGATCATCACCAAAAATGGCCAAATGCTTCGAACACGTGCTGGAGATGTTCGGCAGTCAAGTCGTGCAACAAAAGGAGTGATGACTCAGAAGCCGACTGACGGTGATTCACTAGCTGCGTTTGCAATAGACATTGCCGATCGAGAAGAAGAAAACTAATGGTCGGGGTGCCCGGATTTGAACCGGGGGCCTCTTCGTCCCGAACGAAGCACTCTGCCAGGCTGAGCTACACCCCGTAGTCACTGAAGACTATCAGATTGGCACTACTCAATCGATTGATTAATAGACTCTAGATGCTCAGAAATCAAAGAAATTTGTTCTGCGAGATCCAGGTTTGCATCAACCTCAACTCCATTTGCAAGTTCGTCCGCATCAGGTCTCTCATATAGGGCTAGCTGTTTATTTAATACATTCGGGGTGGCATCCGAAATATTACCTACTTCGTTCATTCTTCTAAGTACACGAGCTTTAGCTATTTCAACATCAATATCTATGGCTATTAGGGTTGAAAATGCCCCTGACTGACCAGCAATAGACATCGAAGCCAATCGCTGAGTATTTGTCAAATGGGTTGCGTCCATGACAACAGATTGGCCACGCGACATAAATAATTGGGCTTTTTCGAGCATCTTCGCATAAACCTGCTGGCTAATATCATCTGAATACTTGGATAATGAAAGCTCCTCGTCGACGGCAACACCAAACATTTCCTTACGAATAGCATCACTATTGAGCCAAGCAAAGCCATACTTTGAGGCTAAGGTTGCGCCGATAAGCGATTTGCCGCTTCCGGAAACACCACACATTACGACAGACATTACCTGACTCAATTTGGGTACATATTCGACCGCTAGTGAAAAATATGCCGAGGCTTCTAGCTCTGATTTCTGACGATCTTGTTCGCTGAGCCCTGAATCCTGCGCGGTTATCGATGCAATCTTTCCTCTAATAAATGCCCGAAACATCCTGTGCAACGGCTGCACCAGACTTAGCGTTTCATCGCCGGTTGCAATAATATAGCGACCAACAAGCTCATTAGCTAAATTCTCATAACCTAAAGCCGTCATATCCATAGCCAGAAAAGCTAGCTCATAGCCAACGTCTAAATAGCGAAATTGAAACCAATCGTTAAATTCAATTCCATCAACTATGACTATTCCATCCGACCGACCAGCCGCAAGTTCTGAGAAAGAAGCTAAAAGATAAACATGGTCACAATGCAAATCACCATGACCCTCAACAACTCGACCAGTCTGGAGTCTTTGCAACAAAACAGGTTCGTACTCGTCTAGCATCATCTCCACCGATATCAGCAAGCGCTCATACGTCTCACGTGGCAAAGTGACGTCAATAAAATCTGCAATCTCAGCTAACTCTCTATCCCACCATTCCTTGACTTTTCTTGGCCCAGCAAATTCAATATCTGATTCTACTTTCTCGCAATTTTTGTGAAATTCGAAAAGACGCATCGCCAGACGCTCAGCTAGATTATCCAGAATTTTACTGCCAGTCTTAAGAGTCGATGCTAACGTAGCATCCTCGGGTAGGCGCCTCATCTTCACCGCCCACTCTAAAATATCTACTCCCATAGATTTATCAGGCGGAGGATCGACAAGTATTTGCCCCGAGCTCAAACGAACAACAGGCACAACCTCTAAGTAAACCGAAGGGGCCAGTCGAGTATTTAATACGACTTCCTGCTCACAAAACTTTTTCCGGCTTTCAAAAGATATCTGGTTAATAAATCCAAAATCGACTGGTTTCTTAGTCTTAAATACATAATCACCAGCGATATGCACATACGAGATATGGGTCTCACGAAAAGCGATTTCCGCCACCTCATAGCTGTACGCGGATGGGCTGAGCAGAGCAGTTACATACTCAGGAAATTCTGACGACATTCATTGAAGCTAGCCGCGTCTTGGTAACAAGTCAAACCAAGACCGCTAGAATAGTGATATGGAAAATTCTCAACTCACCCACCTTGATTCATCTGGCTCAGCTCGCATGGTAGACGTATCCACCAAGGACATCACCACACGCGAAGCGACGGCTCAATCAAAAGTATTCCTAAAAAAAGAAACACTCGAATTAATTACACAAGGAAATATTCCAAAAGGAGATGTTTTCGCAAGTGCCCGAATCGCGGGAATTATGGCAGCAAAGGAAACTCACCGACTAATTCCATTGTGTCACCCACTTCCAATAACAGCTGTAAACATTGACATTAATGCCGACAATTCTGCCAATGCGCACAGTATTATTATTGCGGCCACAGTGCGGGTAAATTCTCAAACTGGGGTCGAAATGGAAGCGCTCACTGCCGCGAGCATCGCCGCTTTGACCATATATGACATGTGCAAGGCGGTTGATCGTGGTATGACGATCTCAGATGTTAAATTATTAAAGAAATCTGGAGGGCGCTCCGGTAGTTATCAGTCAGAGTGAACTAGCTCAACACCTAAAGAAATTGCTTCGCCGTCAAGTTCCCCAGACCACGAAGTCGCCTCTTCAGAGGAGTCTTCTTCATTAACTTGCAATGCCAGAGTTTCATCAGCTACATATTCTGAGTGCAAATTCATGGCTGATGAAATCAATTCCGTGCCAGACCAAGAAATCTTAATCCGATCCGATATATCGAATCCCGCGTCTCGACGCAGATTTTGTAATCGTCGCACTATCTCGCGCGCAAGGCCCTCAGCCACCAATGCGTCATCAAGTCTGATTTCGAGGAGCGCTAAATATCCGCCATCCTCCTGAGCTGACCACCCATCAGATGCTTCTACATCAACAAGAATATCTGTAGCTGTTAACTCATACTCCCCAAGAGTCACAGACCCACTCAATTTCATTGATTCAATAATCTGACCAGAGTTAGCGGCCTCGATCGCGCTTCTAACCGAAGACACATCTTTGCCAAATCTTGGACCTAATGTCTGTAAATTAGGTTTGAGCATAAATTGAACACGATCTCCCGGCTCATCAAGCACCTCCACGGCCTTTACGTTCAGCTCCGCAGCAATGTCTTCTTTCCAGTTAGCTAACGCCTCGCGTTCCTGAGAGTTACGTG
Source organism: Dehalococcoidia bacterium (assembly GCA_029247135.1). Classification (GTDB taxonomy): domain Bacteria; phylum Chloroflexota; class Dehalococcoidia; order UBA2979; family UBA2979; genus UBA2979. Next base: position 34,727 of record JAQWLS010000009.1, read on the forward strand.
GAATTAAAACCACGGCCGCACAGGGCTGTCTGACTTTGACTTTTGCCTGTTCCCGAGCTGCCCGCCCCAGTGAAATCATTTTCTGAACCAAGGTGACCTGGCGCGACAAATCCTCGTCAATTAAATCTTCCGATGGAACCGGCCAATAATTTAAATGGACAGAATCAATATCGCTACCACTGTGCGATCGCTCCAAATTCTGATAAATAGTTTCAGCAATAAAGGGAGTAAAGGGTGCTAATAATTTACTCACGGTGGTTAGGCAATGATACAGAGTTGCCAGTGCAGCCCTGGAGTCTTCATCATCACCAGATTTCCAGAATCTTCGACGATTCCGTCTGACGTACCAATTCGAAAGCTGGTCTACGAACGATGCTATAGGATGTGCTGCCTGAGCAGGCTCATATGAATCCAAGGCAGAAGTGACTTTACCTACTGTGATTTCGAGCTCAGAACGAATCCACCTATCGATTGGAACCTGCGAATTAAGTGAAGTGTAATCCGTAGGATTGAATGTGCCGGTATTTGCGTAGGTGACAAAAAATGAGTATGTATTCCAAAGTGTTGACAAAAATTTTCTCGATGTTTCCTGCACTAAATCTGCAGAAAATCTTCTTGAATTGCCAGGAGGAGAAGCCGTATACATTGTCCAGCGCACCGCATCCGCTCCATAGTCATCCAAAACTGACCAAGGATTAATCACATTGCCAACGGACTTTGACATCTTTGAACCTTCACCATCAAGAATATGGCCGAGGCAAATAACGTTTTCAAAGGATCTCTCTGCATGAGTATCGCCTGTACGGTGCAACAACGTTGCTAGAGCGTGTAGCGTATAAAACCATCCCCTTGTCTGATCAACCGCCTCACAAATAAAATCAGCAGGAAACTCCTCAGTGAAAATATCTTTATTCTCAAAAGGATAATGATGCTGTGCATAAGGCATGGCACCTGAATCAAACCATGCGTCAGCCACCTCAGGAGTCCTATTCATTCGACCACTACACTGCATACAACCAATAACCACGTCATCCACAAATGGTCGATGAGGATCTATTTCACCGTCAGGTCGCTTAATTGCCTCTCCTGTACCGTCTATCGCTCTTTCAAAAAGCTCATCAAATGATCCAATCGCATCAATAGACCCACATTCCTCACAAGACCATATAGGTAAAGGAGTGCCCCAATAACGCTCTCGCGAAACTGCCCAGTCCACATTGTCCGAAAGCCACTCGCCAAATCGACCATCTTTTATATGATTAGGAACCCAACCAATTTCCTGATTAGAGGAAACGAGATCATCACGGACCGCAGTCGTGCGTATGTACCAAGATGGTTTTGCATAATAAAGAATCGGAGAATCACATCTCCAACAGAAAGGATATGTATGACGAATCTGCTCAGATTTAAATAAAAGACCTCTCTCACGCAGGTCCGCAGTAACGGCTTTGTCGGCCTCCTTGGCAAACAGTCCGTCTCCAGGTCCGCCTAGGACAATTCCATCTGGACGTACCGGTTGTAAAAACATCAAATCGTTAGCTCGACCGATTCCATAGTCCTCCGCTCCAAAAGCAGGTGCCACATGAAGAACACCTGTTCCTTCATCGGTAGTCACCTCATCTGATGCGACGACTTTACGGCTCGGAAGATCGTCCAAAGACGCTGGTCTCACTGCGACGCCATCCACAAACATATATGGATCTGTATCCTCCCAAAGTTCAGCTGGCCATAGCTCCTCGTAATATGCGCCAAGTAGCCTGGCGCCCTTAAAACGCACTAAAACATTACCATCCGGTGCAAGATCGGATACTCGGTCTGTCGCGACGATAATTCGCTCGATGCCTATGTGTTGATCTTCTCTTTCAACCAAGGAGTACTCAGCATTCACAGAAATCGCTAACGCCGCTGACCCGGAGAGCGTCCAAGGTGTAGTCGTCCAAGCTAACAGGGACGTCTTGATTCCTTGACTGAGTTGCAGAAGCTCAACGGATTCATCGCTCAGGTTGCTAGACTCGCTAGGCACAACGAAACGAATAGTTACGCCAGGATCCGGTGTGTCCTCTTTGTAACCAAGAGAAATCTCATGACTCGAGAGAGAAGTTTGACATCTAGGGCAGTGCGGCGTCACCCTAAAATCCTGGAACATTAAACCGTTATCCCACAAGCGCTTAAATATCCACCAGCATGACTCAACATAATTCGCGTCATAGGTCACATAGGGATCGCTCATATCAACCCAATAGCCAATCCGATCCGTTAAACGTTCCCAGTCCTGCACATAGTTAAAAACAGATTCTCTACATCTTCGGTTGAATTCCTCAACTCCAAAAATCTCTATTTCCTTCTTTTCTTTGAAACCAAGCTGCTTCTCAACCTCCAGTTCAACCGGAAGTCCATGAGTATCCCAACCACCTTTTCTTGGGACACGATACCCACGCATCGTGCGATATCTTGGAATCAAATCTTTAAAAGCACGCGCGAGTACGTGATGAATTCCGGGATTTCCATTGGCAGTTGGTGGGCCCTCATAAAAAATGAATTTATTATCAATGGGTCTTTCTTCGACTGATCGCCTAAAGACATCTAACTCTTTCCACAATGCTAGAATATCCTGCTCTTGCGCAGGAAAAGAAACTCGAGAATTGACTTCTTGAAACAATCCCAAACCTATGCCCCTAATCAATCACTTAGATACGTATTTTTTCTATAAAACGAAAAATCCACCTTAGTCTTTTCTTTGCATATGCCCACAATATCGTCAGGTTTTATCTCTCATTAGTGAAGTCCAACTGACACTATTCCACTCAAAACACTAACAGTCTAATTCAACCTTATCTACAAAGGCTCGAACAGATGAATTCCAAACCAACGGATTTTCAAAATAAGCTGAATGACCCGCTACAGGAACCCCTACATATTGTGAACCAGGGGTTAGTTGATGTGATATTTGAATTAAATCAGGATGAACAACACGATCATAATTTCCACAAATCCAAAGTATAGGTAGCTGACTTTCACTCAACCTCTGAGCAGTTGTGCCTTTGTAATTAATCATTCTAGTTGTCGGCGCCAAAAAATCTTTTGGCCGTTTCGGATTCAACCCACGTAGCTGTCTGTATAAAAATTGTCTTTCAGGATTTGTTTTAGCAAAATCGGGCGCCATCGCTCTCTGTAATAGCGAGCCCGCAAGCGTACCGTCTTGCTCTAATTGTGATTTTAAGACCCTATATGATTCGTCAACGCAACCACCATTCGTACCAGAATAAATCAATGATTTGATCATCTCAGGCTCTCGTGAAAATAATCCAAAAGCCGTACGTCCTCCCATGGAGTGAGCCACAAAATGAACATTATCGACTTGAAGGTGTTTCAATAGCGCTCGCGTATCAGACCCAAAAGCAATGCGTCCGGGTCCGTCCGTAATATCTGGGGAACGACCGAACGCGCGATGATCGAATGTAATAACAGGATATCTGTCTGAGAAGGCTTGAATATTTTGCCACCAAACTGCAGCATTTCCGCCCGCGCCATGAGCCAGTAATATTGGTGATACGGTGCTCGTAGCTATGTCTGGTCCGTGGGTCTCATAATATAGAGAAAAGCCGTCAGCGAATTCTAGGCGGGGCATATTCTCTCAACTCCTCATCCCACGGCTCTCCAGTTGCCTTGGCTACGACATCTAGCATATCCTCAACGTCGCCTTTAAGTGCGTCATCAGGTTGTTCACCCAAGACGGCTAATGCATCTAAAAATAACGCACGGGCTTTTTCATAAAGCTCTTGAGGCGTCTCAGTCGGGGCCTGAAACGAAAATTTCGGACGCTCTAGCGCATTAGCTATGTACTCCGAACACCAACCAGCCGTATACAGAATATACGCGTCTACAGGATCAAATTTCACAGCCTGCTTCAAATAATCCAAACCTTCACCAAACTTACGTTGTCTCGTAACTAACGTCTGGCCCAGATAAGAATACCCTGCTGCAAATTCAGGATGATCTGCAACAATTCCTCGGACCTGTTCAATCGCCGTCGAAATATCACCGGCTGCATGCAGCTGCATAGCTCCGCGCAGTAGGGTATTTGGATCAAGATTTGTCATACCTATAACTCTAACCGGCATCACGTCTAAATTTTTTAAATTCGCAAAGCTAAAACTAAAATAATGCGCTAACATGCCTTATTACTGGGGAGGTAAATTAAATATGACTGATGAGTTAGAACTAACACAGGATATGAAAGATGCGATTGACCGAGAAGGAGATCCTGTTCTGTACGAGGTCACAACGCTGGGGATTCGAACATTTGCTCGAGCCGTCGGCTATACAAATACCAAATATTATGACGAAGATGCAGCTCAGGCTGCTGGCCATGCGGCCTTGCCATCACCACCAGGCTATTTAGGTATGCCAGTGTGGAATCCAAACAAAGAACCATCAAGACAACCCACCTTCAATAATCCATTTACGCGAAATTTAAATGGTGGAACTCAAGTTCAGCCGATTCAACAGGTATATGCTGGAGACGTACTCAGTGCCGTCTCACGAATCACCAACCTGACCTTGAGTCCAAGTAAATCCCTGGGGAAAATGCTGATTCGCGAGACCGAAACTGTCTATACGCGACAATCAGATGGTGTGGTTGTAGCCAAAACTCAAGGGCAAGGAATTTCTTACTAGGATATTTATACGTTAGCGAAGGAGAAAAACATGGTATCTGCACAAAACTGGAATGAAGTAACCGAGGGGCAAGTATTCACGCTTACCGAGCCAATGGACTCCCAACGACTTGTCATATGGGCTGCGGCGTCCGGCGATTTTTACCAAATTCACTATGACGATGACTTTGCAAAAGGAAATAATCTTCCTGACATCATTGTGCACGGGGCACTTAAAGGAATGCTCGTCGGACGACTACTCGACGAGATTTGTGGCGACACGGGAAAAATTACGAACTTTGGAGTGTCCTACCGAGGGATGGATCCAGCGCGACAAGATTTAACAGTCCACGCAACCGTTACAAAAAAGTACGAAGAAAATGGTGAACACCTGTTGGACCTCGAAGTAGGAGTAAAACAAGAGGACGGATCCACGGAAACTACTCCGGGAACAGCCACTATCTCTATACCTGCCTAGTCACAATTCGACAGTATGAACAGGACGGATTTTGAACGAGGCGTACGACTTGCTGGATTGCAGGTTCCAGACTCGGATATCAAGCTTATCGGTAGTGATCCCGTCTACTACGCCCCTTTCCACCTTGGAGAGGGGGCCGCGATAGCTCACGCATTGATAGGGTCACAAATTGACCAGATATGGCAAGAGCAGGGACATAAGGCTCAGCAAATTGCGGTCGATGTCCGACACGCTGCTGCGTCACTCAATTCTTACCGGTGGCTGGAAATTAAGAATAAGTTAGCAACTGATAGTCTACCCGCAGCGAGAAATATGACCCGAATCTTTAGGTGCAAAGATGGCAGGTTCATCCACCTACATAAATCATTTCGCGACGGCCCATCTATTGCAGTCGAACTAGGAATAGAGCAAGAGGCTGATGTTTCAACTATTGCTGAAGCGGTCTCACGCCGCAACTCTTTTGAGTTAGAGGCTGCACTAATTCGACAAGATCTCTCAGGAGCCGTCGTTAGAAATCCATCCGAATGGGTAAAACATCCGCAAGGAAAAGAGTTGCTTCGCAGACCTGTAGTTGAAATTACAAAAATTGGTGATGCCCCTCCTGAACCGATCAAAATTGGCTCGCGACCCCTTTCAGATCTGCGGGTCCTTGATCTCACGCGTGTATTAGCTGGCCCGACAAGCGCTCGTACATTAGCTGAACATGGCGCCAATGTTGTACATGTAGCATCGCCACACTTGCCTACAATCGACCTCTTTGAAATGGACACCGGCCATGGGAAACGTCAGATACACATTGACTTAAATACGGAAAATGACGTCGATACACTTACTGCAATGGCAAAGCACGCCGATGTCTTTAGTCAAGGTTTTCGCAAAGGTGCGCTAGATAGGCGTGGATTTGGCCCGCAGCAACTGGCTGCGTTGCGACCCGGCATCATCTATGTATCTGAAAATTGTTACGGACATCACGGACCATGGGCTAATCGGCCAGGCTGGGAACAATTTGCACAAACAGTTTCTGGAGTTGCTGAACTTCAAGGTCAAATGAGTCCGTTGAGTCCGGACAGTGAGCACTCGATCGCTGCCGGTAGCGATCCTCATACGCCTCGACTAGCGCCTGCGGCCATGAATGATTACGTAACTGCATCATTCGCCACCTATGGTGTGCTCGAAGCGCTACAACGACGAGCTGAAGAAGGCGGCTCATGGCACGTACAAGTCTCGCTTACCCAAACATCAATGTGGTTTACACGCCTAGGATTACTGCAAGATGTTAGCCAAGAACAAAACATAGGAGCGGTAGATGATTTTCTCGAGACCCATGACACCCCCTACGGTGAAATGCTGCATCTCGCCCCTGTACTACAAATGTCTGACACCCAGCCATATTGGGCCTTTGGTACCAGACCATTAGGGACTGACATAGCTGAATGGATCTAATATAACCACTACCCGCAAAATGGCATCTTGTCTTGAACGGGGAGTGGACCTATGGTTTGCGACATATATACAAACTAGGTAAGAGGGTTCAGATATCTAAACCCTCTTACCTAGTAGTTTATATTTTCGACTAGCCGCAAGTGGTCTGAACAATCAGACGCGTCACCAAATATGGGTCCATATTCGAAGCCGGACGACGATCCTCTAAATAGCCTTTTTGATCGACTTCAACCTGCCACGGTATTCGTATGGATGCACCTCTATCAGAAACGCCATAACTGAACTGATCTATTCGTTGCGTCTCATGAGCTCCAGTTAAACGATTTTCATTACCGGCTCCATAGTTAAGTATGTGCTCCTGTATATTTTTACCAAGCGCCTCACATGCATCAACAATTGGTTGATACGACTCCCTCATAGACTTAGTAGAGTAATTTGTGTGACAACCGGCACCATTCCAATCACCCAATACAGGCTTTGGATCGATAGACACAACCACATCATATTCTTCTGCTACACGGTGTAAAAGCCAGCGAGATACCCATAACTGATCTGATACTTCCAGAGGCCCTAGTGGGCCAACTTGGAATTCCCATTGTCCTGGCATCACTTCAGCATTTGTTCCTGCTATACCAATTCCCGCCTCGATACAGGCTGAGGCGTGTGCCTCAGATATTTCTCGACCGAAAATATTATTGGCACCCACTGCACAATAGTACGGACCTTGTGGCCCAGGAAATCCACCCTCTGGAAACCCAAGTGGCTGTTGGCCATCCGCCTCAAACAGAGTGTATTCCTGTTCAATTCCAAACCATGCCTCTTCATCAGCAAATTTCTCCGCCACATCGGCACAGGCTGCTCGGGTATTAGTTGGATGAGGAGTCATATCAGGCAACAAAACTTCACACATCACTAATACGTCATTACCGCCCCTGATCGGATCAGGACAGCTGTAAACAGGCCTAAGAACACAATCAGAGTTTTCACCTGGCGCCTGATTAGTACTTGAACCATCAAATCCCCATATAGGAAAATCCGTCGTTCCATCTGCTAGCACTCGTGTTTTAGAACGCATAGATGGGCTTGGGTCAGTCCCATCAATCCAAATATATTCCGCCTTAAACGCCATAATCCCCACCTTTCGCTGCACCTCCCCTAAAAGGAAGTTTGATTAACCAATTATTTCGCGACAATGTTTCGTCTGTATTATCAACTCAAGTCGTAAATATTAAAACAATTAAATCAATGAAACCAAGCAAAAGAAATTAAATATAACTCACCTATAACGGTCTACAAAACGATATCCCACGTTGCGAACAGTTTCGACGAATTCTTCCTCTGATTCAATCTTTGCTCGAATACGACGAACATGTACATCAACCGTGCGAACACCTCCAAAATAGTCGTACCCCCAAACCTGATTTAGTAGCACTTCTCGGGTATACGGACGGCCAGGGCTAGACGCCAAAAAACGTAAAAGTGAATATTCTTTATACGTAAGATCTATTGGCTCGCCTGCAAGAGTCACCCGGTACCTATCTAAATCAATAATCAATGGCCCATGACGAAGCCGGTTATCAACGTCCGTGCCAAGACTTCTTGTTATCTGTTTCGAAATTCGTACGCGAAGCTCTTCCTGAGAAACAGGAGCCTCCACAAAATCATCCACCTCAAGAGATCGAAGATCAGGATAAGAGCTCGACGTAACAATTAAAATAACCGATGGCGTTGCTAAAACTGCCTCGTCTCTCAAAAGCGCAGCTATACCTCCCATAGATAAGCCCATGTCCAAATCGATCAGTATCGATACTGGACGCCAAGATCGTGCCTCTTCCAAGCATTCCCGAGCAGTCGAAACAACCTTAGACAATCGACCATCCGTGCGAGCTACTGCCTCCACATCAGCCACGTATTCCAAGTTGTTAGTTAAAGTGAGATAACCTTCCATACCAGCGAGTCTAACAGTCCGCCAGACTACACAATAAGAACATATGTGCTATTATCATACTTGATTAGTAATTTAACAAGCGCTGCACCCCGTCCTACTTCTCAAAACTAAGACTGGTGAATGAGTTCACATAATTGCGTATAGAGGTGAAATATAGCTAACCTCATAAGTCGCGGTCTAAATATTCACATATTTAGAAAGTAAATGCGCAAAACTGCGTGAACAATCCAAGCATGAGTATGAATTGGTGCGGCAGAGTAGATTAGTAATCCGGCTCCGACGCACTTGGAGGGTTGGCTGTTGTGAAGGTAATGTTTGTTGAAACTGTTGAGGGATCTGGCTCGATGGGAGACGTCAAAGACGTCAAGCCTGGGTATGCCAGAAACTATCTCTTACCAAAAGGTCTTGCTGTTCCAGCAACTCCACATGCGGTAGCGCGTGCTGAGGAGCTTCGAAGGCAAGAGCTTGAAAGACAGCAAGTGCTCGACGAGCACTACCATGAACTTGTTAATCGGCTTACCGAAAAACCAATAATTATTGGAGTTCGGGTAGGTGAACAAGGCCGCCTCTACGGATCCGTCAATAATGCAGACATCGCTAAGAACGCTGGGGAGATTCTTGGTGAAGATCTGGACAGACGTAGAATACTTCTTGGAGAAGCTATTCGACAAGTCGGTGTCTATACTGTGCAACTTCGACTTTCTCCGAAAGTACAACCACATATAACCGTGGTTGTAGTTGACGAGGAATCACCTGATGGTGTGGAAGCTGCTGCGCAATTGCTATTAAACCCTCCTGAAAACGTTGACCCTGCGATACCCGCAGATGATCAAACTTTTCAAGAAAACTCTGAAGAAGATTCAGGGGATAGCGTGCAGAGTATTGATACTGAAACAGAGTCTTCAAGCGCGTCGGAATCGGAATCTGAACAAGATATATAGTTAGGTTTATTGAAAAGATCATACTTAATGATCTTTCTGCCAGTGCTTAGAATGCTCTTGCGATAACTCAATTCACCTGACGACGAAGGCTCCGAGGGCTTACAAATGGTGAATTCAACAAGTGGCAGGCTATCTGCTTTTCCGCAACGGGATCGAACCGTCGAAAGCTCCACTAACCGCTTACCGCCGCACGATATAAGTGCCGAAGAGGCTGTGATAGCAGCGATTTTACTGGATGACAGTGCCTTGGTCCGAGCATCCGCCATTGTTAATACTGATGATTTCTTTGATGTATCGTGCAGAGCTGCATTTGAGGCAAGCCTATTATTAGAAGAACGTGCAGAAGAAATTACTGCGACCACTGTCAGTCATGAACTAGAAAGATTGGGGCTTCTTGATTCCGTCGGCGGTGAGAGATTCTTAGCAGAAGTAATCGGTAAACACTTCACTGCTGAAGGAGTAGAGGCCCATGCCCGAATAGTACGGCGAGATGGTCTGTATCGTCAGGCCATTGAAGGCTTCAATTTATTGCTCCAGAAAGCTTATGAAGGAGGCTCGAATCAAGAGTCTGTAATTGCAATGGCCGAAGAACTCCTCTTAAATATTAGAGGCGCAGTGGGTTCCGGTGATTTTAAGCACATCGGGCTCATATTAGAAGAAATGCTTGAAAACGCGGACAACGATGAAAACTTGTCACTTCGAGCGGTGGCAAGTGGATTTCATGACCTGGATGCGCAACTTAATGGCGGGTTTCAAAGAGGCAATCTAATAGTAGTTGCGGCTCGGCCGGGACATGGAAAATCTGCTTTACTTCTAAATTTCGCGCGTCACTGCGCCGTGGAATCTACAGGGACAGTCGCTCTATTTTCAATGGAAATGGCTGGAATCGAACTAGGAAAAAGGTTGCTCGCATCTGAATCTGGTATCGCCTCCCCAAAACTTGTTTATGACGATGATCATGCAATTGAACTAGCAAAAGTTATGGCTGCGCACGGACAACTCTCAGAAGCGTCAATTTATATTAATGAGCAAGGAGATCTTACTGTCGCCGAAATTCGGGCGGCAGCCAAACGAATGAAAGCTGAACACGGATTAGATCTACTAATTGTGGACTACCTGCAGCTTGTGAGTAGTTCACAAAGATACGACTCTCCGGTGGCTAGTGTTACTCAAATATCACGAACTCTCAAACAAATTGCTCGCGAATTAGATGTTCCGGTGATAGCTGCAGCACAGCTAAACCGAGCGGTCGAGCAACGAAAACCTCACATACCAATTTTATCTGACTTGCGTGAATCAGGTTCGATCGAGCAGGACGCAGACATTGTTATGTTCATATATAGAGAATCGGAATACCACAAAAGCGAAGATCCACAAGATTGGCCTCCAGATCTTGATCCACGACAGGCCAAAATAATTGTCGCAAAACATAGAAATGGAGCTACAGGGGTTATTGACTTGCACTGGGAAGAAACTTTGGCAACGTTCAAAGAATATGAACTCTATGCTGATTCTCCAACAGGACCAATAGAAAATGGCTTTGAGAGCTTCTAACACAGCTCAAAACATTATGAATGATCCAAGTAAGTTCGATAAAAAAGTACTCTTTCATACTGGTCAAGCTGTTATACCCGTGCCTGTACAATTCTTCACCGAGATTCTCTTAAATATAGAAGATGAAGCTGAACTAAGAGTTGCTCTTTATATTTGGTATGCAATCACGCGAAAAGTAGGTGGTCAACGCTTCATCCTCGAATCTGATATCACAAATGACCCACTACTTGCGAACTGGTTTACACATAAAGGTGGCACTGAAAGGCTTTTAAGCTCAATTGACTTGACTCGAAAAAGAGGGCTGTTTATAGGAGCGGAGTTACCAAATAAAGACTTCGTACTCCTCCCCAACGATGAGGCGGGCCAGAGACTTCTCGATAGATTTATCATGGATTCAGAAGTACTACACGACCAAGTACAGGCAACCACACCAGTCAGAAATCAAACTACGTCAGCACGATCGCCGGTTGCGATTAAGTACGAGCAGGAAATAGGGATCATAACTCCATCAATCGCGACTACACTTCAGAATTCAGAGAGTCGCTACCCCATGAATTGGATACTTGAGGCAATCTCGGTGGCGGCTGAATCAAATGCTAGATCTTGGCGATATGTACAAACAATTCTAGAAAATTGGCAGAAGAACGGACGAAATAATGGCAACCAGAAAACTACACGAATTCCTACCGAAAAATCAGGAAACCACAGAAGCCCCTACGACGACCTCATTCGAAAAGGAAATGATCATATCAAATCGTGAGCGAGTAGCTGTCTGCTTAGTTTGCGATGATATGGGATTTGTCAGAGTGACGAATAATATTGAGGATTCCCGCTTTGGACAATCTTATCCGTGCAGCTGCACAATCACCGCTCGACATGAAAGAGCTGGGAAACAACTTCTGAATCAATCAGGTTTAGGATCTCTCCGTAGACTGAATTTCGAAAACCTCATTAGCCACGGAAGGACTCAAGACGCCAAAAATCGAGATCAGTACGAGCTAGCCGTCAAAGAAGCAAAAAAATATGCAAATGAGCCGAACAAGTGGCTCACAATTATTGGAGAACACGGAAGTGGTAAAACACATATAGCCGCAGCAATTGCAAATGCCTCTCTCAGCCTCGGACGACCAACTTTGTTCTTTTCAATTCCCGACTTGATGGAGCATCTCCGCCGAGAATCACTCGGGAGAGATTTTCCTGAATCTGAAACGATGACGGTCGATCGAATATTTAATATCCCGCTATTGATTATCGATGATTGTCACTCCAAAATAAATACAACCTGGGCACAAGAAAAATTCAACCAACTTCTTAATCACCGATGGAATGCCCAGCTGCCGACAGTTTTCACCACGCCGACTCTGGACAAAAGCATAGGTACGCGCCTGAATATTAGACTCTCAGATAACGAATCTTCAGATATTTTAGATCTAGGAATTTGGGAAACAAGCACCTACAGCTCATTAGGTGCTATGACTGAACAAGTGATCAAACAATATACGTTCGATAATTTTCTCTCGGATGGTATTGGCCTGTCTCCCCAGCAAAGCAGTGAACTGATAGGGCTGGAATCCCGCTTGAGAGAGTGGTCAATCGAACCCGATGGTTGGATTGTACTCACAGGTAAGCATGGCGTAGGAAAAACACATCTTGCCTCAGCCATTGCAAACGTTCGCTTACATCAAGGTGATCGTGTTGCGTTTACGACCGTACCCGATCTTCTAGACCACCTCCGAGCATCATATAACCAAGACTCACAAGACTCGTACGACCAAGTATTCCGACGTTTATTGGAAGTCCAATTACTTATTCTGGACGATCTAGGAGCTCATAAATCCTCCGATTGGGCTGAAGAGAAAATATATCAATTAATAAATCATCGATATCTTGCCCGCAGCTGGACCGTCATAACAATGAACGGAAAACCGAGCGAACTAGAACCACGTCTAGCAAGTAGGCTAACTTTTACTGAACTCTCTGAGGTATATAGAGTAGACGCACAAGACTTCAGAACACTGCGACCCGAAACTGAAGCTAGTTAGGGTTTTGGCTTTATACCCTCCTGCCATTCCGCACCGTCCAGGCTCCATTCCTTTTTCCAGACAGGGACCGTCTCTTTCACACGATCAACTGCTCGCAGAGCTGCCTCAAAAGCATCCGCCCGATGGGCGGCTGAAACAGCAACAATTAAAGATGTATCTCCTATGTCTAACGTACCGACTCGGTGCTGAATCATAACCTCGTAGACCTCGCGCTCGCCAAAAAACGAAAGTATTTCATCTCGCACATGTGAAATCTGTGTGGCCGCCATTTCAACATAAGCCTCGTATTCTAAACGAACGACACTATGACCCTCATGATGGTTTCGCACAACACCCTCGAAAACGATAACTGCACCTGACTCGTCAGTCTGAATCGAAGACCGAATCAAACCGGTATCAAGAACATTCTCAGTAACTAAAGGAATTTCACTCATTACGATCCGCCAGCGATAGGTGGTACTAATGCCACAGAATCTCCGTCTGAAAGCTCTGATTCATCTGAGAGTATATATTCTTCGTTAACTGCGATAGCTACCCCGGACAAGTAAGGTTTCAATTTTGGATATTGTGTTTCCAAGGCCTCTCGTAATGAGGCAACTGAAACTAGATCTTGGTCAAGCTCTACTGTTAAAAGGTCACTCTCCATGACCTCTCTTAAACCCGCGAACAGCTGTACCGAAATTTCCATAACTTCCCAGAGCCTTCCTCACTTCAGTATAGCTAAATAAAAGCCCTAATAAGTGGTCGACGAATCAACACGAAACAAGCAACTGAAAAAATAATTAACCCAACTGCGGAAAATACTATCTGCAGCCCTAATATGGTGGCGAAAAAACCCAGAAAAAGTGCTCCTATTTGCATAAAACCCTGCGACATAAATATAAAACTGTTAATTCGCCCTAATACTCGATTTTCAACTACTGACTGAACAATGCTAGAACTCAGTGCGTTAATAGCCATTAAACTAGCGCCGCAAAATAAGTTAAAAGAAAATACAAATATTAGAGTTCTCGACCAACTGTAGAAGAAAATACTTAGTCCTAGCATCGCTACAGCCAAAATAAGTGTGAGGCCTCTTGGAAACTTATGGCCTTTATTGGCCAAGGTTAAAGTTGATAAAGTAGCACCGACGTTCCAAGAAACAATCATTATTCCCCAATCAAATGCTGTGAAGCCAAGCATCTCATCTACCCATATCGCGATAAGCTGGCCCATCACACCAGATCCCAAAGCTATTGAAATCCAATTCAATGCCAGAATTAGACGAAGTATTTCTTGCTCCTTCAGAACACGAACGCCCTGAGAAACGTTCTCTAACAAGCTCACACCAGTCGATTCAGTATCAGCCGCCGTACGGCCAGTTTTGATCGCTAAGGCAACTACTAAGCCAACAGCTGGGCCAAGACCTGAAAATAGATAGGCTAAGGTATAGCTATGGTGCTCAATCAGCCACCCAGCAACCGGACCTGAGGCCAAAGCCCCAAAAGACATAACCGCAAAAAACAGACTAATCGCCATCGCCGAATACTGGGAATTTACAGAATTTCTTATGAGCGCAACTTTGTTCGGCTGATCTTGTGCTAGCACAATTCCAAAAGACCCGAAAAGTAAAATTGTAGCGAATAATCGAAATAAAGTTGGATCAGCACGTTCAAATAGATAGAGCACTGCGCTCACGAGGACAATCAACAAAAGGGTTACACCTTGGTTAGTTCGCATCACTGTTCGCCTGGGAAAGCGATCCACCAAAGTCCCAGCAATGACTATATAGCCGAGAAAAATTAGTCCACGAAACGCGGCCGCAAGACCCAAGAACATTGCACTGAGGTTTTCTGGTGCACTCTGACTGATGTACCAAGACTGAGTAATAAACATCATCGGCTGAGTAAATCCAATAAAAAGTTGCGCCGCAAGTAAAAGTCTAAAATCACGAAAATTAAAAACTGCTCTCAGCCGCTTGGTCGGTTCATTTATCATCGATACAAGTTATTCTCTCTAGCATCCAAGTAACGTAAAAATCCAGCTGCGACGCAAAATTGATCAATTGTTCAATTACAGTAACACCTGCTAAAAACTTAGTCCCTAGAATAAATACAAAAGAAAAAACAAAAATCCATAAACTGAGAGAATTGCTTTGGTGCAACTCACTAACACAGGACCTACACTTCAAGCCCTAATCATGTTCGGTGGCATGGGTGGAAAACCTGCGGAAACATTAATGCGAGAGGCTCTAGAAGCCGCAGCAACTGATCTAGCTCAAATATGCCATCAAAGTGGAGAATTCACTGATATCACTATTCTTGCTGACTCGCCGATCGACGCTCTGGACGAGAAAATCCTGTCCCAGCAACTATCTGATCCCAACGCCGCTTTCGGAAATCTTATTAATCAATTTTCACAATCCCTCAAGCAAAAAACTACAAATACCGACGGTTACGTATACTTTGGAGCCGGAAGTGGGCCCCTACTCGACTCCAAAGATATCCAAATAATGACCAAATCCCTGAATAAAGCTAAACCGAATAGCTGCATCACCAACAATCGTTATTCCGCCGATTTTTTTGGTATAAGACCAACTAATCTCCTAGAGTCACTCCAACCACCACCAATAAGTGACAACGTTGTACCTATTCGATTGAGCGACGAAAGCGGAACCTCTGTGATTGAAATACCTCGATCTGCCAAAACTCAATTCAATATTGACGTCCCTTCTGACTTGGCAACACTATCGCTAATAAGGAAATCTGGACCGAAACTAGAAGCATTTATTGCACAAAAAAACGAAGTTCTCAATCCAGCAGCTCGCGCCCAATGGCACGCATCTCAGCACTTCCTCAAAAGAGACTCAGAGGTTTTTATTTATGGCAGAACTTCCTCCCGGGTTTGGTCATACCTTGAAACTGAGACTGCTTGCAAAATAAGAATAATATCTGAAGAACGGGGGCTCAAAAGTGCCCGCAAAGGGCACCAAGCCCGTTCAATTCTCGCCTATTTAATACAGGCGTACGGACCACAAGAAGTTTTCTGTAAATTGCTTCCCCAGTTTTGTTCGGCTGCATTCGTCGACTTAATACCAATCATTGAACATATGGAACTTGCCTGCAGCAGAAGCGATCGGTTTTCAGCTGACTTGTTCCAGCACGATAACATCGAAAATGAATTACTTAGAGAAATAATCGTTGCAATTACCGAGTCACCTATACCAATAGCGTTAGGAGGGCACTCATTAGTAAGTTCGAGTCTGGAGATACTAAATCAATTAGTATGGGATGTAGCAGATAATTTGATTCCAAACCCAATGAAGGATTCATACTCGTCTACTTCCAAGACAGAACTGTAGAAAGTCTAAATCATGTCAGCACTCCT
This sequence comes from Dehalococcoidia bacterium, assembly GCA_029247135.1. GTDB lineage: Bacteria > Chloroflexota > Dehalococcoidia > UBA2979 > UBA2979 > UBA2979. The sequence goes on from JAQWLS010000009.1 coordinate 51,154, forward strand.
CAACACAGATCCTGAAATCGCAAATGCCATCTATCAAGAAGAATCTAGGCAAAGTACAGTGTTAGAAATGATTGCGTCAGAAAATTATGCGTCAAAAGCAGTATTAGAAGCCGTTGGATCAGTATTGACTAATAAATATTCTGAAGGGTATCCAGGTGCTCGTTATTACAACGGAAATTATGTAGTAGATGAAGTGGAGAGGTTAGCCAGATCAAGGGCTAAGGATCTTTTTGGTGCCGATCACGCGAATCTACAGCCGCACTCAGGTGCACAAGCAAATCTAGCTGCGTATCTTGCTCTACTAAATCCAGGAGATACGGTGATGGGATTGAAGTTGGACTCAGGTGGACACTTAACTCATGGATCGCCAGTCAACGCATCAGGGAAAATATATAATTTTGTATCCTACGAAGTCGACAAAGAATCACACCTAGTTGATTATGAATCAATGTTGGCCCAGGCAAAAAACACCCGTCCGAAATTAATTATTGTGGGTGCCACAGCATACCCGCGAGTCTGGGACTTTGAGCGTGCGCGCCATATCGCCAATGAGATCGGAGCGGTGCTCCTAGCTGACATAGCCCACATATCCGGACTAGTCGCTGCTAAAGTACACCCCACTCCAGTTGGACATGCCCAAGTCATAACATCTTCAACTCATAAAACACTTCGAGGGCCGCGTGGAGGAATAATTCTCTGTGATGAGGATTATCGAAAAAGAATTAATTCTGGCGTTTTTCCGGGAACCCAAGGAGGGCCAATGATGCATGTGATTGCGGGAAAAGCCGTAATGCTCAAAGAAGCCAACACGACTGAATTCAAAAACTACGCGCAACAAGTAGTCCTTAACGCGAAGCACCTAGCAACACATCTAATCGACGGTGGCTTCAATTTAGTGACAGGTGGAACTGACAACCATTTACTACTTTTAGATATCCGGGATCGCGGAATAACTGGTCGAGAAGCCGCAAATGCACTCGAAAAAGCAGGGATCGTATGTAACTTTAATTCTGTTCCGTTTGATGATAGACCTGTGCGAGAAGGTGGAGGAATTAGACTTGGCACCCCGGCAATAACCTCACGAGGGCTCAAAACTGAACATATGAGCCTTGTAGCCAACTGGATTACACGAGCGCTTCATGACGTTAACAACGAAGATGAACTTAAAGTAATTAGTCAAGAAATTACAACACTCCTCAATGAATTCGCTACGCCCGGAATAGCTTAGATCGCCATCTCTGGATTGGTTGGAAAAGCTGAGAATCCAGTTGAGTTGTGACAGCCAAATAAATTAAGGCTGCGATACCCAACTGAGATATTAATTTAAATATCACTTGTATATCTACCAAGAAATGATCGAACAACCGAATAAATAGAATCATCGCAGCCAATCCCAGGCAAATAGACCCAATAGATCTTGCAAATTTCTGCTTTAGAATAAATTGATTTTGCTTGTCCAAGATAATAGCTAATAGAATAGCTTCGACCAAACCAGATATCGAAAGCGCAACTGTCAGGCCAGTCAGACCAAAATGACCAACTTGGACAAGTAAAAGTGCTAGTACAAAATTCAGAGCCACCGCGATTACAGCGATTAAGACAGGTATGCGAGTATTAGACAGTGCGTAAAAACCTCGACTTAAAACCTCAACAAGAGCATACCCCACGGAACCAATCGCCAAAATTCGCACTGCTTGAGCAACCATCCGCGTTGCCTCGCTGTCAAATGCTCCATACTCCAACAGCACTCGGATGATTCCATCAGCTAAAAATACCAAACCCACCGCCATGGGTGCTACAAGCCAAAGAGTCATTCGAAAAGCCATAAATAACTCTTGACTGAACTGAACGGTGTCATCCTGAGATATGTCATCCACTAAAGTAGGAAATATAGCCGTCGCAATAGACATTCCAGCTAACCCCACGGGAAGCATCATTATCATGAACGCGAACATGATTACGTTAATAGATGCATCTGAAATCAAAGACGCAAACAATATCAAAATGAAAAGATTTAGTTGTGCTGCGGCCAAGCCTAAAACTCTCGGTGCTGCCAATTTAAATACTGATTGAACAAACATATTTCTAAGATCTAAACTAGGTGACCAACGCATCCTTAAAAAGATCACGCTAGGGATTTGAACCGTCAAATGCAAAGCTGCTCCCAAAATAACCCCGTACGCCAGACCCTCAATTCCCCAAAGATCAACCAACCATAGCCCGCCGAAAATAATACCCACGTTATAAATTCCAGGGGCAATTGCCGAGGTAACGAAATGTTGACGAGCATTCAATATCCCCGTCAATACCCCAGATACACAAAAGATAATCGGAGTAATCAACATCAACCGCGTTAATCGGATCGCCATCTCCATTAATTCAGCGCTTGAGTCCGAGTCATCACCAAGGCCTGGCGCGACCAAAGGCACTAACCAAGGTGCGGAAATAAAGCTCACAATAGATAGAAACAACGTTACTAGAAACAATAGGTTCAGCACGGATGAAGCTATCCGCCAAGCATGCTTTTCTCCTTCTTGAGTCCATACCTTGGTAAAAACAGGAATTAACGCTGCGGAAAGCGTTGCTCCCGCTATAAGCTGGAAAAGACTATCGGGAATACGAAACGCAACAAAATAGGCTGAAAGCGCCGGATTATCTACGCCAAACTCTTGACTAATCACAACCTGTCGCAAAAGTCCTAACACGCGTGAAAGTACATACCCCCCGGCAACTATGGCAGTAATAATCGCAATATTACTGCGACGGGAAATAACTTGTTCGCTTTTGTCTGCCAAAATTATCGCCAATCAGAATTATCTGGACGTCTGTAGGAATCCATAAGCAACAGACTAAGGCATCAGGAGTTAAGCTTACTAAACTTAAAAAATAAGGATTAATCTTTAGATGCCAAACTTAAAAAATCTATTTGGGTCGCAAATTGGAATAGACCTCGGGACTTCCACTATAAAAGTAAGTTCTCCCAATGGAAATATTCTCTACCAGCAACCAACGGTTGTCGCCATTAGCAGACGAGACAATATCGTCATTGCAGTGGGTGAAGAGGCGCAATCAATGATCGGTCGAGCTCCCGAAACAATATCGGTAATTAGACCAATGAAGGATGGTGCGATTGCAGATTACTTAATCACACAAGCGCTACTGCAACATTGTCTAAAACAAACGATCGGGCCAGTATTAGTAAAGCCTGAGGCTATGATTGCGGCTCCGGTAGGTATCACACCTGTCCACAGAGATAGCGTGAGAGAAGCAGCGGAAGCTGCGGGAGCTAGACAGCCCACTCATATCATTCCGGAACCCCTCGCAGCAGCAATTGGTGCCGAAGTGCCCATAGGATCTGCAGACGGTGCGATGGTTGTTGATATAGGTGGCGGAAGAGCTGAAGCTGCCGTGATATCAATGTTTGGGATGGTAGCTAAGGGTTCAATACGGGTAGGCGGAGATAAATTAGATCAGGCGATTCAACGCTATCTGGTGGCTCACCATGAACTAGTCATTGGCGAACGAACTGCCGAACAAATAAAAATTCAAATAGGGTCCGCAATCACCACAGATTCCCCAAACAAGATTCGAGTGAGAGGAAAACATGTCACGGGACAACCCAAGGTGATAATAATTAACTCCAACGAGATAGCGATGGCACTTAGAGACTCGCTCACGCAAATAACTCAACTAATAAGAACAGTTCTCGAACAGACAGAACCTGAACTTTCGTCGGACATTATTCAAAGAGGAGTCTTAGTCACAGGTGGCACTGCGAAACTAAGTGGAATAGATATATTTCTTAGGGAAATCTTACACATTGCATGCTATGTAGTTGATGAACCTGATAAAGCCGTAGTACGCGGAGCTGCCGCAGCCGTAGAATATGCACCTGCAATAGAAAGAACGATGCTCAGCCCGACGGATGAGCTATATATAACATCCAGACAGATGTAGTAGCACACTACGACAAATCTTTAAGATTCAGATAATATTCCCCGTTGAAGCAAAGATTCAGCGATCTGAATCGCATTTGTAGCAGCGCCTTTTCGTAAGTTATCACTAACACACCAGAACACTACACCATTGTCTACAGAGGGATCAAAGCGGAGTCTCGAAACAAAAGTATCGTCACAATCTGCTGCCTCAAGTGGCGTAACGTAATTAGTTTGATCGTCATCAAACACTAAGCCGTCTTGTAAGCTAAGTGCATTTCCCAAATCTACTAAAGACACTTCTGAAGCAAATTCTACATGTACCACCTCTGAATGCCCATAAAGCACTGGAACACGAACACAGGTAGCCGCAAAGGGTAGATCGTAATCATGAAGGATTTTGCGTGTTTCGTTTCGCATCTTAAGTTCCTCTTTTGTGAAACCATCCTCTCCAAAGTCATCTACATGCGGTAACACATTTTGAGCAATTTGGACGGGGTATGCCTCAGGTGTTGAAATGTCACTCCCCTGACTAAGAGAACTATTCTGGTCTATCAATTCTTGAACGGCTGCGGCTCCCGTCCCCGATACCGCTTGATATGTTGCCGCAGTCACTCTCTTGATCGAACTAACTTGTTGCATGGCATTCAACGCCATCACTAACGGCGTAGTCGTACAGTTCGGAATAGAAATTATCCAGTTATGCGCGTCGAGATCGTTGCCGTTAACTTCAGGAATTACAAGCGGAACATCTTCGTCCATTCTGAAAGCACTACCATCGTCGATCATTATTATTTCACGTTCACGACACCAGGCGCCCCATACTTTCGAGACCTCTGAAGATGCGGAACAAAAAACAAGATCAACTCCTTCAAGAGCTTCTTCGTTTGTCTCAAGAACCGTTAGCACCTCATTCCCATATTTGACCTGCTTACCAGCTGACCTTGAAGAAGCGAGAAGTCTTAAATTACGAATAGGAAAATTCCGCTCAAACGCAACACGCATAAATACTTCACCCACAGCGCCAGTAGCACCGATTACTGCGACATCTAATCCTATTTTTTTCAAACTACTACTCCGTACTACATCAATTACTAAAAAAATCCACGTTTATTATTCATTAAATTCGTTTACCACGTCTATACAAAATACTCGCACAGCTCTAATTGTTAATAATCAAAGTCCTTCCGTCAAGAACATCTTCGCAAAACAAAAATATCAATTTGAACTAAGATTAAAATTATATAAATAAAACAGCTACAAGATTGTGTTAATACATGGTAGACGAGGACCAAATTTTAGACCTGGAAACGCAACACGTCGAACAACCCAGTGAATCTCGCTTAGGGCCAAAACGCGTTAATGCGACTGAAAAGAAATGGTGGTGGCCTTGGTCAGCCCAAAATCCATCCGAAAGCTTCATGGCGCAGAAAAATCATTTTCTCACACTAGCTGAAGAAACGTCTGGAGCACTGAAAAAGGCGCGCGAAAATCTTGGGCTCACATTAGCTGATGTAGAGTCACAGACTTTTGTCAATGGCCAATTTCTCGACACAATCGAAAAGGGTCAATGGGAAAGACTCCCGGCACGCGTATACGCTCAAGGCGCAGCCTTGAGTTATGCAAATGCAGTAGGACTCGAAAATCCGGCTCAGCACGCCCAAAATATATCAAACGTCTTAAGGATGCCAGAGCATCTAAACCCCAGCACAGGTCTTATGAAAAAATCCTCAAAACAACTAAACACCTTTCGAATCGAGCTAATGGTGCTAATCGGGATAATTGTATTACTGATAGCAGTCGGTATATATATACAAAACTCAGGGCTCATATCAGATATCTTCAATGATACGGAAGAAGAAGCCAGAATATTCACGGGCACCGCCCTAGCTTCAGGATCAAAATACGTATTGCACCTCCGTGCACCACGTCCGTAATCATTGTAAACTCTAGCAATGAATGAGACAGTAGCAGACCTAATAGATCAAGACGATATACTCATCGATCAAAGGAATCGGCCGCTCCGAGATCTTCGTATTTCCCTAACTGATAAATGCAATTTTCGCTGCCCATACTGCATGCCAAAAGAAATATTTAAAGCGGGTTATAAATTCTTAGATCGCCAGTCGATTCTATCCGCCTCTGAAATCATCCGGTTGGCACTAATTTTTAAAGATCTCGGAATTAGTAAAATTCGCCTCACTGGAGGAGAACCAACTCTTCGAAATGACCTTCTAACAATTATCTCTGAACTCGCTAAAATTCCTGAACTTGAAATAGCCATGACAACAAATGGCACTCGACTAGAAGAGCTCGCGGTCCCACTCCGCGACGCTGGCTTAAATAGAATCACCGTATCTCTTGATGCAGTTGATTCGGCAACGTTTGAAAAAATGAACGATGTATCTGTGCCTCTGGAAAAAGTGCTTAATGGCATCGACTCCGCACGGAAAGCAGGATTCAATCCAATCAAAATCAATACGGTTGTGCGTAAAAATTGGAATGACCAGGTCATTATCCAGTTGGTTGATCACTTTAGAAATACCAGCGACATTGTTAGATTCATAGAATTCATGGATGTGGGATCGACAAACGGATGGAACATGTCAGATACCGTCCCGACTAAAGAACTATTAGCCACTATAAACAATCATTCTCCTATAGTTCCTACTGAAATTAACTATGTGGGAGAGGTCGCCAAAAGATATCAATTCGTTGACGGGTCAGGTGAAATCGGCTTTATCACATCCGTAACTCAACCTTTTTGTGGAACCTGCACGAGAGCACGTATTTCTGCTGATGGCAAGCTATACACATGTCTTTTTTCAACGGCTGCATCTATTGACCTTGCTAGCCTTCTGAGAACAGAAAAAGATGATGACTTAATTTTAGAAAAAATAGGTATGATATGGAAAAATCGAAATGATCGATATTCTGAAATTAGATCACAAATAGATTCGAACGAAGAACAAGAAAATAAAATTGAAATGTCCTACATCGGCGGTTGATTTACATCTCGCTAATAAACATTGCTAAAAACCCAACCATATTAAACAACGCATGAATCCCAATAGACGCCCAAAGTGACTTTTGGCGAGCAAATATAATCGAAAAAATAATTCCAATTCCGAAGATTGGTATTACTACACCTATATCCAAGTGAGTAATTGAAAACAAAGCGGCACTCAAAGAATGAGCAATCCAATTCGGCCAATTAGACGCAAATCCCTGAAAGATGACGCCTCGGTAGAGTAGTTCTTCGGCCACAGGTGCGCCACAGATAGTAGTGACAGCCAACAACATCCATGCGATGAAAGAACGTCCTTCAGCGCCCGGGAGAGGAATCGCGTTTCCACGCTTAAATGAGCTCAGATCCAAACCTAGCGTAACTTCCAGTGCAACAATCAATAGCAGATAACTGATTAAAACTAGGTATGAAAGTCCCAAGCCTAGAAATATAACTTGAATATTTGGAGTCTTGTCTAACCTAAGCGCCCTAAAAATATTTCCACGGCGGCGAGCAAATACTAAAACCATGACAACAATTGAACACTGCCAACCTAAACTGGCGACCCAAATATTCACGTCACTAAGAGAGGCTGAAAAACTCGAGGCAAAAACTACACCGACAACAAATATTAGACCTACGGTAGAAACAACGAGTGCCCCAAACGCATCGCTTAATCGAAAATAATTAGTCACAGAACTAAGCTATACCATCGACCACAATTACGATGATAGGCCTCCAAGCTCGTCCGCTACTGTTGACATATCTTTATCACCACGACCGCTGAGATTCACAACCACCACATCAGAACTTAAAATTTCATTTTCTAACCTAAGGCGCTTCAAGGCACCAAGAGCATGAGATGGCTCAAGAGCTGGAATAATACCTTCTAATTTCGAAAGTTCTTGAAATGCTCGAAGTGCTTCTTCGTCAGTCGCAGAATAATACTCGGCTTTTTCTGAAACTTTCAGCCAAGCATGTTCCGGTCCAACACCCGGATAATCGAGACCTGCTGACACCGAATGAACCGGCGAAATCTGACCGTTCCCATCCTGTAAAAGATACGTGCGAGTTCCATGTAGTACACCAGGACGACCAAGCGAAAGTGTCGCAGCATTTTCTTTATCCAATCCTAAACCAGCCGCCTCCACACCAATCAATCTGACTTGATCATCCAGAAATGCATGAAATATTCCGATTGCGTTAGAGCCGCCACCGACACAAGCCATTACGACCGAAGGCAATTTTCCATGTGAATCAAGAATTTGACTACGTGCTTCTCTGCCTATAACTCCTTGTAAATCTCTCACCATTGTTGGGTAGGGATGCGGTCCAATTGCCGAACCAATAATGTAATAAGTATCTCTAACAGTCGTAACCCAATCACGTATCGCCTCACTTGTAGCATCCTTTAGAGTTCGTGAACCAGCGCTTACGCCAATTACTTCGGCTCCCAAAACTTTCATTTTGAACACATTAAGTGCTTGACGAGCCATGTCCACTTCACCCATGTAAACAACACAATCCAAGTCTAATAATGCGCAAGCTGTGGCTGTAGCAACGCCATGTTGTCCAGCTCCAGTTTCCGCAATTACGCGCTTCTTACCCATGCGTTTGGCCAGTAAAGCCTGAGCAAGCACAGCGTTAATTTTATGTGCGCCAGTATGGCAAAGATCTTCTCTCTTCAAGTATATTGTTGTATCCAATGACTCGGAAAGTCGCCCTGCGAAAGTAAGTGGCGTCGGACGTCCGACATAGTCTCGGAGCAAGTCATCAACATCTGCCAGAAAGCTCTCGTCAGCCATCGCCTCGAGATACGCTGATTCAAGTTGCTGTAGCGCCGGCATCAATGTCTCCGGTACATACTGACCGCCGAAGCTTCCAAAATATCCAGCCCTGGCGGACGACTCAATCTTTGACCCAGTCATGCTATTTCTCCTGCCCTACTTAATTTTCTTTGGTATTTTCGATGAAACTTGCCACCTTTTTATAATCTTTTACACCATTAGTTTCCGTGCCACTTGAAACATCTACAGCCCAGGGCTTTACCTTTTGAACGACATCCCTAATATTACCTGGCGTCAAGCCACCAGCTAATATGAGAGGAATCCTATTTGCTGTTCTCTCAGCTATGTCGAGAGGAATTTGCTTACCCGTCCCTCCAGCAGATTTTTCCGATTTAGCGTCAAGCATTAGAGCCAACGAGCGTCCAACCGGTACATCAACTAAAGGATCTGACGCATCATCCTCAGGATGAATATGAAGTACCTGTATCACCTGTCGATTTACTAGTAACGAAAAATCCCATGATTCATTTCCAGACAATTGAACTAAATCAATCCCAGTTTCCTCGACAGTATTATTAATTTCATCCGCACTTTGATCAGCAAACACACCCACTACTAAAGGGCGCTTGTAACCAAGATACGACTCAATTCTCTCAGCACCATACCTATACCAAAGTTCCAAATCAGTAACGCGTTTAGAGTCTGAGCGCTTGGGAGGGGGTAACTCTAATTCGAACGAATCTAATGAAGGACCAAGTTCACGCACCATCGCACGAGCTTCAGGGATACCTACCTTTCGAGGTGATTCCGCAAAAATAATCCCGACAAAATCAGCACCCAATTGGGCAGCCACGGCGACATCCATAGCGGTTCGATTGCCACATATCTTTATCAAAGGTGATTTATTCATGAAATTAATTATCTGCCAGCATTAACTGATGTGCAAAATCTGTCACTTCCCTTGACCGAACAAGTGATTCACCAACAAGCAATGCGTCAGCACCAGCCTTCAGCATTCGATCCGCATCTAGTCTAGATTTAATAGCACTCTCAGCAACTAAAATCTTATCGCTAGGACACAAGCTTGAAAGATGTTCAAAAGTAGATAAATCCTCCGTGAAATCCTTCAAATTACGGTTATTGATTCCAATAATCTTCGCATCAACTCGCAGGGCGACTTCCAACTCCTGCTCCGTGTGAATTTCTACTAAGGCCTCCATACCAAGGCTCCTAGTCTGATCCAGCAAAAATTTCAAATACTCCTCGTCAAGAATCGCAACGATTAGAAGTAACGCATCGGCACCCATCAATCGTGACTCTAGTACTTGAAAATAGTCGAAAATAAAGTCCTTCCTGAGAACAGCGGGGCTGTTCCTTTCCGCTGAAAATAAATTAGACACATCAACAAGATCGCTAATTGAGCCCTTGAAGTACTTTTCTTCGGTCAACACACTCACGGCCGCACACCCAACATCATGATACAAACTAGCTTGCTCGCTAGATATTAAATTAATATTAAAGTCACCCTTACTCGGTGAAGCACGCTTGATCTCGCCAATCAGTCTGAGTTTTGCTGACTCGGGAGTATTTTTCGATCCTCTGAGTAAACGATCACCAAAATTTTGGGGCGATCTTGACTTTTGATCACTAGAAGCAAAAACTAACTCCAAATCCTTCACTGCAAAATGAGATTTTTGAGCTTGCAAGAAATTCTTTCGATCTTCAACAATATTATCTAAAATAGTGTCCGTTAAACGCGTATTACTGTTAGTAGCTGACATAATTCAAATCCGCTCACTACGATTCTATTTCCGAGTCGCCTCAATAAATGCCGCAACCTTAGCGGCCACATCTCCCGATTCAATCAAGCTAATCGCCTGTTCGCATCCAGATCTTATGGATGAAGCCAACCCTGTCACATACAGACCCGCTCCTGCCTGAGCAGCCACTAGATTCCTAATCGCTAAAGGACCGTTTCCAGCAAGTACCGATCTCCAAATTTCTGCATTTTCGTCAGACGTTCCACCAACAAGTTCATCTTCACTATGTCTAGGAAGACCAAGCTCTTCTGGGGAGAGTTCGAATTTTTCGACCTTATCTTCCTTTACCTCAAAAATCGTTGATTCACCGGTAACCGAAATATCATCTACGCCATCATGGCCAACAACGACAAGAGCATGTCGCATATCAAACAGACATAAAACCTGAGAGAGTTTTTGCCCAAGATCGATATTCGCCGCGCCGAGTACATGGCAATTAGCACCGGCTGGATTGGTCAAAGGACCAAGTATATTAAAAGCAGTTCTGAAACCCAGCGATGGACGAATAGGAGCTGCGAACCGCATCGCCGGATGAAATACAGGCGCAAACATAAAACCAATTCCCGTTAGATCGAGACAAGTATTTACTTTCTCGGGCGAGATAGCAATCTCTGCACCTAACGACTCCAGAAAGTCTGCCGCTCCAGATTTTGAAGTCATAGCACGATTACCATGCTTGGCGACCTTAGCTCCCCCTGCCGCAGCCACAAACGCAGCTGCGGTGGAGGCATTAAATCGCTTCTTACCTGAACCTCCTGTCCCCGCAGTATCAAGAAGTGGGCGAAAATTATTATCCACTTTTAAACTAAATTCACGCATCGCAGTCGCCATTCCGGCAAGCTCATCAACGGTTTCTCCTTTAATTCTCATAGCAGTCACAAATGCTCCGAATTGAGATTCTGTCGCAATCGGCCCATCAGTCTGATCTGTCCCAGCTCGCATAATATCTCGCATTACGTCGGTCGCCTCTTCGCGGTCAAGGTCCCGCCCCTCATCTACCAAAGCGATCAATGATTCTTTAATATTCATCAAGTCTCCCACTCAATTATTCAAAAAATATGCCTACCATGTAGCTGAACGAAGATCTAAGAAATTAGCCAAAAGAGTGCGTCCATACTCTGTCATAATGGATTCTGGATGAAATTGCACGCCTTCAATAGCAAACTGTTGGTGCCTAATCCCCATTATCACACCACTTTCTGCTCTCGAGGTGACTACTAACTCCTCAGGTAAACTCTTTTGTTTTACTGCAAGCGAATGATATCTAATAGCGTCGAATCCATTGGGAATGCCTGAGTAGATGTACTCTCCATCGTGTGTTATTTTGCTTATTTTTCCATGCATAATTTCGCCCGCCTGAACTACCTCTCCACCAAACGCTTGTGCAATAGACTGGTGACCCAGACAAACCCCAAGTACGGGTGAGATTCCACTGAAGGCTCTGATAAGATCCACCGATATACCAGCCTCAATGGGTGTACAAGGACCAGGAGAAATAACGAGATGATCGGGTTCAATTTCGAGTGCATCAGCAACTGATAACTGATCGTTTCGAAACACCTCAACCTCTTCACCTAACTCAGTAAAATACTGAAAAAGATTAAAGGTGAAGGAATCGTAGTTATCAATGAGTAGTAACATAAATTATCCCATCCAAAACTGAATCACCCATACTTCCACTACCCCTGCGATGCTCTTTCAGCAATTTGTATTTTTGATTCAAGTTCAGTAAGTTGATCGAGTTGAATTTCATAGTTGCGTATCACCTTCGTCAATTGATCGAGAACACTAATTGGCAAGTTGCTAGCATCAGTCCCCCAAGAAAGTAATGCCTGCTCATCTTGCATCTTGATCCAAGAGTCAGTCAAAATCGCAACCTTCGACAGCAAGCTACGAACAGAACTCTCCATGTTCCTCGATTCGGCACCAGCTAGTAATTCACGTGTCCGTCTCCACTGCTGGACGTTAAACGGTTCCGGACGAAAATTATCCTCTGTAATCATCTTTGTAGCCGCACAAATAAGGTAATCTTCGAATTCGACAGCTAGTGCAAGAATTTCTAACGCACTTATCTTTTCCAAACTTAGTAAATCTAGGCGATGCTTCGGTGATATTCGATCGAAAGCAGCTAGTAGATTACCTCGCGCTTCAGTCAACTGTGCACAAATATCATTTTTGGATAATGATCTAACTTGCTGATCAGTTCCACCCACACACGCCTCTGATAACCATCTCTGTATCGAGTTATTCAAAACTATGCCATCTGGAATAGCGCTAGGTGACGACCAGCCTGCATCAACGTATACATCCGAAACAATTTTCGGCTCGCCCACCCAATCTATACACGTAAATATATTGACCACTACGTGCTCATTCCCATGTCCAGTCATATATATTGTGTCATAAAAATCATAAGGTCCTGGTGTTATTGAAAGATCTTCTTTCAATAACAGCTCAAGGGATTCCTCAGCAGTGAGAGAGTCTGGAACAAGAACAAATGGCATTGTCCACTCCTCAGCAAATGGGCCTTTCTCATGCTTCACAAGCAGTACCTTTTGATCGTCGCGTACCAAAAGTGCCATCGAGCCTATAAGCTGTTGCTCAGTCATTTATCGATCTTCCAAAATCATGCGCCTAGTAACCTAGTGCTTGTGCAGGTCTATCACTCTGCCTGCCTTCAGCGTCATCGAGTGCCCTCAATAACGCCCCAGCTTTATGCCAACATTCCTCATACTCGCGCTCAGGATCGCTGTCATAAACTATGCCAGCGCCAGCCTGAACATGAGCCTTACCGTCCTGCATAACAATAGTTCGAATTGCAATACATGTTTCGATATTGCCGGACATATCAAAAAAACCAACAGCCCCAGAATAGGAGCCTCGACGGTCAGGTTCTAATTCATTGATAATTTCCATAGCGCGTACCTTCGGGGCTCCAGAAACCGTTCCGGCTGGAAAAGCCGAGCGCAAAGCGTCGTACGCCGTGATCTCATCACGAAGTTGACCAGTCACATGTGATACTAGATGCATCACATGAGAGTAATATTCGACATCAAATTGCTGAGTAACCTGAACAGATCCCGGCGTCGCTACTCGACCAACATCATTTCTACCGAGATCTAAAAGCATCACATGTTCTGCAAGTTCTTTAGCATCATTACTCAGCTCTTCTGCGAGAGCTATGTCCTCCGCTTTGGAAGATCCTCGAGGACGTGTACCTGCAATCGGGTGAACTTCAACTAATCCGTCTTCGATATTCACTAGTAGCTCAGGTGATGATCCAACTAAATAAGTATCTTTAAATCGTAGAAAAAATAAATAGGGAGACGGATTAATAGCACGTAAGCTTCTATATACTTCGAAAGGTGGAACACCTGTATTCCTCGACAATCGCATTGAAAGCACCACTTGAATAACATCGCCGTCAATAATATATTGTTTCGCCCGCGCAACAGCATCTATGTATTCATCCTTTGACCAATTCTGCTCAACAGGTGACTCGACGATGTGGGTTGGGCTATACGGAAGGTTTCCAAGCGGCATAGTTAAATTTTCTATCAATCGATCTATTTCACCAATCGCCCGGTCATAGTTAGACCGCCGATCGCCCTCGAGCCGAACATGAGATACAACCTTAATAGTGTTTCGTACATGATCAAAAACCAAAAGATTTTTAATGAACATAACCTTTGAATCTGGCATTGCAATGACGAAAGGTTTATTTGATTCCACACGTGGTTCAAAATGACTGACACATTCGTACGCCAAGTAGCCAACTGCTCCACCATGAAATTTTGGCAAATCATCAACTGGCGCCGCACGCCACTCAGACAACTCATCTTGAATTGCAATAAGCGGATCGCCTGACTCAGTTTCTGATGAAACTACCTTGTACGGATCAGTACCAATGAAAGAATATCTACCGTGGCGCTCGCCGCCCTCTACTGACTCCAAAAGGAACGCGTATTCGTGATCTTGCGCAACTTTTAGATAAGCTGACACAGGGGTTTCCAAGTCCGCTCGCACCTCTCGAAAAATTGGCACAACCGTATATGGATCAGTCAGTTCAAGAACATCATCTAGTGTTGGAAAATAAAGATTCATGTGGGACGAATTATCTTTCGGCATATTCATCTGCCACCTCGCGGACCATAAGATAAACAGGTAAGAATAGGTCCAATAATCTTGTAATATCGATATTTATAGGGCTTAGGAGCAAAGCCAATTACGGGATGAAGCGCACAGAAACGTATATGCTCGAATCATCCCAAATACCCCTAATTTAAGCTAGCAAACCATCAGTTCTTGAATAAAGCCTATCCGTATAACAAAGAAGCGTCAATTTGATTTGAATTTATCTGAATGACTCTCTAGCAATTGAACGAGTTCTCTGACTGTTCGATCTAAATCGTGCTCGTGGTTCACTAACACATGACAGAACTCTCTGGCCGTCCGAATTTCTTCCTCAGCCACAGCAATTCTTGTCTCAATCACGTCAACGGATTCAGTCGCCCTCCCTTTTAACCGATCTCGTAATATATCTAATGATTCGGTTTCTAAACTCACAAAGCAAGCTTCCTTGAAAATCTTGGATAGTGACAGGGCGCCCTGTACATCCACTCGAATAACCACATCATTTCCGTCTTGGAGAGCTACATCTACACTTTGCCTCGGCACCCCGTATCTATTTCCATAAACGTAAGCATTTTCTATAAGATCCTGATTATCGACATGTTCCTGAAATTTATCAGGAGTAACAAAAAAATGATGAACTCCCTCGATTTCGCCGGGCCTCGGTGCACGAGTCGTCATAGTTGGAGGCCTGAGAATCGGATAATCACTGGCAATAAGCAAATCCACCACCGAGTCTTTGCCCACGCCTGATGGTCCAGTCAAAATCAGTAAATTAGACATGTTGGTACCAGGAATCCTAAATCGTATTCTCGCCACATACTCGCTCAAACTCAGACCAAAAGGCTGGATAAGAAATATTCACGGCGCTTGCATTAGTTACATAAGATTGTCCTTTAGTCAAAGTACCTGCCACTGCCGCCAACATAGCCAAACGATGATCCCCATAAGAGTCCGAAA
>JAQWLS010000017.1 GCA_029247135.1 Dehalococcoidia bacterium
ACAAGTTATGGGAGTTCGATTGCATGGCAAGCTCCCCGAAGGGACAACTGGAACAGATCTCGTCTTGCGAGTGACTGAAGCACTCCGTGAGAAAAAAGTCGTTGGCAAGTTTGTTGAATTTTTTGGGCCCGGGCTTGATGAGCTTTCTTTACCTGCTCGAGCAACAATCGCAAACATGTGTCCAGAATATGGCGCCACGGTAGGCTATTTCCCAATCGATGAAGAAACTCTAAGCTATCTGAAGTTCACGGGACGAGATGAACAATCAATCGAGCAAGTCAGCGAATACGCAAAAGCGCAAGAATTATTCCGCACATCAGACACTGAGGATCCGGAATATAGCGATGTGTTAGACGTCGATCTCTCAGAAATCGAACCAAGCCTCGCTGGTCCAAAACGTCCGCAAGATCGCGTCCCATTGTCTGATATGAAGGTGACAGCAAGGCAGGATATTGATTCGTATATCGCCCAAGGGTCTGCAGCGAGCCCACTTGAAGTGACTGATGATTCAGAAAAATATGAAATCGAAAATGGGTCAGTTGTTATAGCAGCAATTACATCTTGTACTAATACCTCCAACCCTGAAGTGATGATTGGTGCTGGATTGCTCGCACGAAATGCAGTAGAAAAAGGTCTCCGCACTAAGCCATGGGTTAAAACAAGTCTAGCTCCGGGTTCAAAGGTAGTCACCGAATACTTAAACGAAGCGAACCTCACTACACCTCTGAATCAACTTGGCTTCACACTTGCTGGGTATGGCTGCATGACGTGCATTGGTAATAGTGGGCCACTTCCGCCAGCTATTGAAAAAGTAGTTGACCAAGGCCAACTAGCGGTCGCTGCGGTGCTTTCAGGAAATAGAAACTTTGAGGCTCGTGTCCATAACAAAGTACGGTCAAATTACCTGGCCTCCCCTCCGTTAGTAATCGCATATGCACTTGCTGGCAAAACGGATATTGATCTCACGACTGATCCAATCGGCGACAACAAGGATGGGGAGCCCGTCTACTTGCGCGATATCTGGCCCAGTCAATCTGAAATAAATGAAGTAATGAATACTTCAGTACAAAAAGAAATGTTTCAAAATCAGTACAAAACTGTCTTCGACGGTGATGAAAAATGGCAAGAACTTGAAGCGCCAACAGGAGAACGATATGAATGGGATGAATGGTCCACGTACGCCAGAAAACCTCCATTCTTTGAGAATATCAGCCGACTTCCTGAAGGAATCAGTGACATTGAACAAGGTCGAATTCTTGCAATCTTTGGAAACTCAGTGACAACGGACCATATTTCCCCGGCTGGAGGAATTGCATCCGGCTCACCAGCCGCTGAGTATCTAGGAAAAAATGAAGTAAACGAAAAAGACTTCAATACTTACGGATCTAGGCGTGGGAACCATGAAGTCATGATGCGCGGCACGTTTGCAAACGTGCGCATTCGTAATTCACTAGTTGATCTTGAAGGTGGATGGACTAAACACATACCAACGAATGAGACAGTCACTATCTGGGATGCTGCTGACCGATACAAAGCAGATAAAACTCCTTTAATAATTTTCGCGGGACAAGAATATGGAACAGGATCTTCCAGAGATTGGGCGGCAAAAGGTCCAGCTCTTCAGGGAGTGAAAGCTGTGATAGCAGAATCTTTTGAGCGAATTCACAGGTCAAACTTAATCGGGATGGGCATCCTACCGCTCGAATTTGTCGATGGTGACAATGTACAGGCCTTGGGTCTAGCTGGTGATGAAATGATTGATATAAAAGGCATCGCAAAAGAATTAAGTCCGCGATCCCACATTGTTGTAACTGTTACAAATAAGCAGGGTATGACTAGAGATCTGACCGTGCTCTGCAGGATCGACACGGGAGTTGAACTTGAGTACTACAAAAACGGTGGTATCTTGCAATACGTGCTGCGAGGACTATTAAATAACTAGGACAGAGGTTAAACAATCCAATAGCTACATCTCAATCCTTATGTCCTGCTTGATACTCGCGATCAGCTCGTTTGCCCTGGTAAACACTCATATCAATTGCTCGCCACACAGTGGGAACTAATTTATATAGTAATCTTGGCTCAGTTTTCATATTGGCAAAAAAAGCCTCTACAGCTGCGTTATTACTAGGGTCTCCACGGCCAACATATTTTTCTGCAAGTCGCCGGGAAATCGGCCATATATCAAATTCTGGCTCTGTAAATAATTCAACTGTTCCATCCACACCTACGTGGCCGGAAAAATCACCACCATTTTCGATACAGAGGGATGCTCTCGCATCATTTTTCAGCTGCTTACACCAAATTCGACTGTGTGTACCTGTTATCCAAAATTCACCATCATCATGTAACCACCATATTGGCACCGTATACGGCAATCCATTCTTGCGCAGAGTGGCAATTATTCCGGGTATCGGAAGGTCTAAGAATTTAGTCATCAGTTCAGGGGACATTCTGGGCATTTCAACACCAATCTACTTAATCTTTTCAAGCAGTATGTTACTCGATCAAAACAGCAGCGCGTGTCAGTGCATTGGTGCTTGCTAAGGTTTGCTTCTACGATGACGTTGAGCCCATTGGGAAGAACACCATGTTGAATCTCATATCTGAAGACTCAGCCTTCAGCGTACTTAAAATTCCGAGCTTCCGACGAATCTGGATCGCTGGAGGACTTTCGGCCTTGGTGAGATGGCTTGATATGTTAGCCATCGGTATATTTACCTATCAACTAACTGAGGATGCCGGTGCTGTAGCATTCACATTTGTTATACGAATGCTACCAAGATTGCTCTTTGGACTATTCGTAGGGGCACTCAGCGACCGATTTAATAGAAAGTATCTCTGGGTAGGTGCCCTGCTTTTTGTGACTACCTCGTACTTACTACTTGGTCTTGCAATCGCATTCACTGAAATTAAGTACTGGCAACTCTTGTGTTTCGTATTTATTCTGGCAATCGGCTGGTCAATTGAATTCCCAAATAGAAAGGCTATTATTGCCGATACTGTGCCAGACCAGCTACTCGGACGAGCCATTGGGATTGAGTGGAGTACAGATTCCCTCGCTAAAATTCCTGGCCCACTAATCGCAGGAGGACTAATTGCCTTTATTGGTGCTGAATGGGCGTACCTAATTGGGGCTTTGATTATTTTGATCGCAACTTTTGTCGCTTCAACTGTGGTTTTAGAACCAATTACGAGAAACACCGAGGACATCAGCTCACTAAATCAAGTGAAAGACGGACTTAGATACGTAAGATTTAACCGACTGCTACTTGGGGCGCTTGGAGTTACCTTTGTATTCAATTTAGCTTTTCCTGCTTACAATTCTCTGCTTCCAGCCATTGGTCGAGATATATTGAATGCAGATCCATTCCAAATCGGGATACTTGGAGCGCTCGAGGGATTAGGAGCCGTATTGGGCTCACTTTGGATTGCACAATATGCTAAGGAGATTCGATTCAGTCAGATCTATTATGCGGGAACCGGTTGGTTTCTAATCTGTGCGGCTGCGTTTGCATTCTCTGAAATATATCTATTAAGCGCCGCTTGCATATTCTTACTTGGTTTTGGATTCGCAGCTTTTGCAACGATGCAAACAACTCTCCTAATTCGAGTGTCGTCTCCTGAGATGCGCGGCAGAGTACTTGGTGCTCTTTCATTTTGTATTGGGCTGGGGCCGCTAACTGCCGTGCAAATAGGACCTTTAGTGAACTACATCG
>JAQWLS010000019.1 GCA_029247135.1 Dehalococcoidia bacterium
ATCGCTACCGATTGCAGATCAAGTCGCATATTTAATTAATTAGATGAGTTTACTTTGCTGTTGAAGCCGACATATCTTGCACTAGCTTTCACTAATACGGCTACAAATGTTTAGGTAGTAGCAAAGGGGTTAAATTGATACTCCTTTTGGTTAGGTCTGACCAGTCAGTTTAGTCCACAACTCGAAACACCGGAATGGGATATTCCCCTTCATCCTGTTGTTCAAAATCAACTTTCACTCTCATACCTATTTTTATATCAGTTGTGGGGTCGTCAACTCCAACAATCGTTGAAAGCATCCTGAAGCCCTCATCAAGATCGATATATGCCACCGAGTAAGCCCCAAGCTCTGCGAAACTTGGCGATCTGTTCTGTCGCACAACCGAATAGGTATAAACAGTACCCAAGCCAGCCGATGTGTGCCATGAAAGATTTCCATCACCAGTAACCGTCGAATGCGCTCTAGGGTAAAAAATTACATTACCATCAGAATCCTTTTGATAACGAAGCTCGTTTTTCTTGCAGCCTTCCCAAAAATACTCGCTGTCTTGCTCAGGAAATGCTGGTTGGGGTCTATTCGGCATATGAACCTAATCCTCTTCTCTTCGACTACCAATACTGTCTATTACTATTAATCTGCCGCCAGAATAACGGTCCCACCGGTGTGCGTAGCCCCCAAAAGACCACCATTACCATGAGCAACCGCTAATTTAGCATTTTCCACTTGACTGGTTGATTCACCTCGAAGCTGTCTTACAGATTCAAGCAAGAGAAACAAACCACGCATGCCAGGGTGATTAGACGAAAGGCCACCACCATCCGTATTGATAGTCAGTCCGGGACGATCCCAACGTAAATGACCATCAGCTATGAATTGGCCTGCTTCGCCTTTTTTACAGAACCCAAGATCTTCAAGCATTACAGCGACCGTTATCGTGAATGAGTCATAAATCATTGCGATGTCAATATCTTCAGGCGTTATCCCTGCTTGCTGAAAAGCAATAGGAGCACTCTGTGCGCCAGCTGAAATCGTAATATCTCCGTCATTCTCTCGATACTTTGTGGCCTCGCCACTGCCAAGAATCCAAACCGGTTTCTTCTTTAAATCAGCAGCAACTTCCGGAGACACGAATACCGCAGCACCTCCACCGTCTGAAATCATGCAACACTCAAGTAAATGAAGCGGATCTGCCAGAACACGAGACTCTAAAACGTCATTAACTGAAATTTCTCTCACACCTACAAACTGTAAGTCGGTCATCGCCTGAACGGCCTCTGGATTCCTCATAGCATGCGCGCGAGTAGCCACTGATATCTCGGCTAATTGTTCCGTCGTAGTGCCGTACTGATGCATGTGACGTTGCGCGACCATCGCATAGTTCGAGATTAATGTCGAACCGTACATATTCTCCATGTTACTAAGCCAAGTGCCGCCACCTCGTGGCCCACCCGTTCCGATAGGGGTACGTAGCGTGGCCGCCTTTGAACCATAAGATGTTACAGCCACTTTACATTTTCCTGATGCAATATCTCTAAGAGCGTGGGCCGCATGGAATTCGTACGAAGATCCACCCACTTGCGTCGTATCAATGACAGTTGGGTTCATCCCAAGATAAGCCGCTAGGCCTAGTCCACCGCCGCCCCCATCACCGTCGCCTGCATCGTACAAACCATCCACATCTCCCCAAGATAATCCCGCATCATCAAGAGCAGCCTTTATACTTGCCGCCTTAATCTGCATAGAAGAAACACTAGGGTCTACTCGTTTCGGCCATTCGTATATGCCACCAATTGCGGCTTTTCGTTCCTGAGCCATACTGTAGCCCTCCTAAGGTTTGTAATTTCGCGGACAATCGAAAGGTTAATCGGCTCAAGCCAAGACCACAAGGGGGGCAATACTTATGACTCTATGGTCTTATTTGACCATCGCCCAACACTATCCATTTATAAGAGGTGAGTTCGCGCAAACCCATTGGGCCGCGAGCATGCATCTTTTGAGTTGAGATACCCAACTCGCAACCCAAACCAAACTCACCGCCATCATTAAAACCAGTGCTCGCGTTTACAAAAACAGCAGCAGCGTCCACTGACGTCAGAAACTCCTTCGAGCTTTCCGTTGAACTAGTTACGATAGCTTCGGAGTGACCTGTTCCATGCCTTCCAATATGATCCAAAGCATCCTGCATATCGTCCACCAGCTTGATGGAACAATTCAACGAAAGCCATTCGGTATCATAATCCTCTGGCTTTACCGGGAAAACAGTTGCCGCTTCATCGATCATAGGAATACTTTCAGAATCCGCATGGAGCGAAACTCCAACTTTTGCCAGCATATTTGTCAAACGAGGAACTAATTGCGACGCCACCTCGCGATGAACTAGAACGGTGTCCAAAGTGTTACAGACTGATGGGCGTCTAGTCTTCGCGTTCACAACAATATCGGTAGCCATTTGAACATCTGCGTCAGCGTGTACATAGGTATGACATACACCTACGCCGCCTGCCACAACTGGCATCCTGGCCTCGCTCTTTACCTTATTGATCAGTCCGGTACCGCCTCGGGGCACTACCAAATCAATATATTGATCTGCCGCCAACAAAGCACTCACCTCTTCGCGATCAGTTGACTCTATAAACTGTAATATTTTTGGGTCGAGGCCAGATTTTTCAATGGCGCGCCGAGCAATCTCCGCTAAAAGAGAAGAAGTTCTGTGAGCATCCGATCCAGACCTTAAAACGACCGCATTTCCAGACTTAACAGCTATCGCAGCTATATCAATAGTTACATTAGGGCGCGCCTCATAAACGGACGCCATAACTCCCAATGGCACGCGCATCTTTCCAATCTTCAGTCCGTTCGGCCTCTCGGACATATCCTCAATATTGCCAATGGGATCAGGAAGAATTGCTACCTCCCTAACCCCCTGACAAATTGCGGCAATACGCTCGTGATTCAAGGCCATCCGGTCCACAAATGCGACGTCAAGATTATTCTCGGTAGCTCGCGCTAGTTCATCTTCATTGACAGCAAGTATTTTGGATTGAGAACTCGCAATTTCCTCAGCTATCAACTCCAGTGCTCTAGTTCTAACGACGTCGGTGGAATTAGCCAAATCACGACTCGCTTCACGAGCTAGACGACTTTTGTACGTCGCCTCTGAATCTTGATAAACAGAATTATCTTCGGTGTTATTAGGAGCAGCCATAAAATAAGTCTACAGGATTAACGTTTCACAACAAGTGAAATCACAGACGTAGGGTTCTTCCTACCGCTGGTTTCACCGAGGGAAACTATTTCAGCTTTTATTTGCGATTTTGTTACGTCTAAAAGTGCCGCGGAACCGAGACGCCACTCTAAGTGATGCGGAAGGGTCGGAGAACCTGAATTAATCAGTAACACTCCCTCTCTATACTCTAGACGCGCAACATGCGTGTCACCGGCAATTAACACGTCAATCATATCAATTGATTCTCCCGGAAATGCCTGTTCGACCAGTACATCCATCGGTCTGTCTTCTGGCCTGAGCTCATGCACAACCCCAAATCGCCATCCCTCTATTTCGATTCGAATATTATCCGTTGCCCGCTGATCTTCAAAATCATCGTTGTTACCCTTGGCGCAAATGACTGGAGCGAACTGTTCGCACCAATCAAGAATTGATGGACGCACCACATCTCCCGCATGAATGATTAACTCCGTGCTGGCTAAAAAATTAGCTAGCTCCGGGCCAAGGCCGTCTGGCGTTTTATGAATAGAAGGCAAATGTGTATCAGAAATAATGGAGACTAGCACAAATATCTATCTCGCCAACTATTTAGCTGATCGCAAGGTTCGAACAGTGCTGAGTATCGTCTTACTGCCGACATAGAGCACCACAAGCCCAAATAACCTCGTGAGTATTGTTTCATCCAGATTTTGAGCCAATAACCCTGCCATGAAACCAACTATGATTGCGCTCGGAGCAACCCAAATAACAGTCGACTTATCTACAAATCCAGCACGTACATTTGCAATTGTTCCAGAAATCGCCGTGAGTACGACCACGATTAATGATACGCCTTGAGCATCTAGCTGATTGAGTGATAAGAGTAATACCAATGCTGGAACAAAAAGTGTGCCTCCACCTATCCCTAATAATCCTCCAAATGCACCACCTGTTAGTCCAATAGCAAGCGCGAGTAATGTTTCCTTACTCAAGAACTGCAGTTGAGAATCAGAGATAGCCTCTGGGCTGACCATAGTTATCATTCTTATACCTACGAGCAACAGAAAACAGGCAAACGCTAATCTTAACCATACGTCCGGCAAATTATGCATGGTGCGAGCCCCTATTTGAGCTCCCAGAACCGCTCCACCACCCAGAGCTAAAACCAGGGCCCACTGCACGTGCCCTTCACGCAAATACGGAATAACAGCGGCGATACCTACAGAAATCACTATTGCAAGGGAGGTCGCATGAGCCTGTCGCTGAGGCATTTTGAGCGTTCCGGTAAGCAGCGGCACCAGAACAGTACCGCCTCCGATTCCTGTTAAACCAGAGGCAGAACCGCCGGCAATACCGACCAGCAGAGATTTTAACTTCATGAGCCTACCTTCTCCAAAATCGATCCATTATTCACCCTTAAAATTTGCTGTTCGCTTTTCAATGAAAGCTTGCCTTCCTTCGCGAACGTCTTCACTCTTCGAAATTTGCCCCTGTGCAACCCATTCAAATTCAATTTGCTCTTGAAGTGAAGACTCCCAAGTATGTTTCACTTCACGCTTTTCCCACATTAGTGACAAAGGAGGAGCCGCGGCCAATTCACGTGCGATCTCCATCGCATGAATTCTAGGATCATCAACCAATTCATTTGCGAGTCCTATGCGTACAGCCTCGGCCGCATCAACTTCCCGGCTGGTATACATCAACTCAAGTGCTCTACTCTGACCCACTAGCCTAGGTAAATGGTAGGTTAGTCCGCAATCAGGACCAAGTGCTCTGCGAGTAAAAACCGTTAGAAATTTTGTGTCCGGACCCACATATCTGATATCAAACGATAATGCTAAGGACATTCCCGCTCCAGCAGAAATTCCATTAATAGCTGCTATGGTTGGTTTATCAATTGCTGCCATGGCCATCCCGACCCTACTAACACCCATTGAGTCAGATGGCGCAGGTCTTGGATTTGATGAAGTTTCCTGACCAGGATCATCTGATGTGAGATCCGCGCCAGCAGAAAATCCGCGACCTTGATGAGTGCCTACGACAACTCTTATATCCTCATCTGCATTCAATCTTTTGCCGAGTTCTACAATTTCATAAAAGGTCCGGGTTCGCATCGCATTCAATTTTTCCGGTCGAACGATTTGCCATTCAGCGACCTTGTCCACTATCGTGACTCTTAAATCTTCAAAATCGTCGTATCGCATACACCAGCTCCTCAGAGAATGTTTCAGTAGACTTGTAAAACAAGAATCAAATACTTGCCAAAGATAACCCTTATGAATGCAACAAAACAAACTCCAAGCGATAAATCAGCTAAATTAAACCTCGCCGAATACTGCATAAAGAGATGGGCGGAAAGTGACAATGATAAAAATCGCACGGCATTCACTTTTGTAGACGGTGAAAATAAAGACACTCGATGGACATATGCGGAAGTTTGGGAAGAAACCTTACAAATAGCATATTCATTGGTAGGCCTAAGTCTCGAACCAGGTGACAGAATATTATTACGGCTGCCGCATAATCCAGATCATGCTTTTGCTTTTTTTGGTGCAGTAGCGGCGGGCTTTGCCCCAATACCGCTCTCACCGCAACTCACCCTCAACGAGGTAGAAGTCATTGCCGCTGATAGTGGAGCAAAATGCATCCTAACCGATTCTGTAAATCCACTGGACGAATCCGCGAACTTCGAAAATATTAAAAGTATCTCTATACAAGAGATGAAAACAAAGTCTGAAAAGGTTCCACTTCCCGCCACTTACAGCGAGGATCCAGCGTTCTTCGTCTATACATCAGGAACCACCTCACGGCCCAAAGGCGTGGTACATGCGCATCGGAGCGTCCTTGGCCGTGAATTAGTACGCGAAGGTTGGCTGGATTTCCAAACCAGCGATATAACACTACACGCCGGAACTATAAATTGGACTTACACTCTCGGCGTTGGCTTAATGGACGCATGGAGGTGGGGATCTCATGCCGTACTTGCGGGTGGTGAATCTAGTCCTGAAAAATGGCTACCCCTCATTGAACGGCTCGAGATTACAATTTTTGCGGCTGTCCCTACTGTTTTTCGCCAAATACTTAAATACAGTAAACCGGAATCTCATGATCTCAAAAAACTGCGACATGTCCTATGTGCTGGCGAGCCGCTCCCAAGTATCGTACGAGAGGAATGGGCTGCAAGGTGCAAAACACCTATGTACGAGTCACTGGGAATGACTGAAATCAGTACCTATATCTCTAACGGACCACGCGTACCTGTAGTCCCAGGGTCACCTGGCCGGCCGCAAATTGGACGAAAAGTAGCAATTCTAGAACCCGACTCTCAATCAATAAACCCAGTACCTTATGGAACAATTGGCATGCTCGCAGTTCATCGTTCTGATCCAGGACTGATGATTGGTTATTGGCAAAGACCCGACGAGGAAAAAACCGTATATCGAGGTGACTGGTTTATTGGCGGTGATTTAGCCTCAATGGATGAATACTCTAACATTTGGTTCAACGGAAGATCAGATGACATTATTAAATCATTTGGATTTAGACTCTCGCCTCCAGAAATAGAAAGTACCATCGCAAAACATCCTTCTGTTAATGAAGTGGCGATTGTTGGTCTTGCAATTGATACTCAAAAAACAATCGTAGTGGCGTGCGTCACTCCAGCGACTGCAGATGGATTAGATTTTGAGACACTCAAAGAATTTTGCGAAGTTAATCTCGCACAGTACAAACAACCCCATGAGTGGGTTGCGTATGAAGAACTTCCACGAACAAGAAACGGTAAATTACAGAGAAATGAATTAGTAAAAGAACTAATTCGTGCACGTAATCTCTAGAGATTTTGCTCTTTACAAAGATCTTGATCGTACAAAATGTGTCCGGTAAACGATTTAGGTTGCTCACATATCCATACTGATGACTTGGCCATCTCATCAGCCGCCTCAAATTCAAGAGTTGGATTATCCGGATCATTTTCCGCCCAAATATTACCGGGCGTCTTGATTCTCCCCTGAGGAGACAGAACATTGACCTTGATATTATCGGCCTGCAACTCACGTGCTAGACCTTGTGAAGCCCGCTCAAGCCCAGCCTTTACCATGCCATAAAAAGCGCCGTCGCCTTGTCTGACATCCTGATAAGGACCAGGGCCAGGAAAAACAGCGGCGATAGAAGAAATATTAATCAAATCCCCGGCACCAGCGTTTTTTAAATGCGGTAGAGCCGCCTTCATTAACAATAGAGGTCCACGTAGATCAACTTGCCAAATAAGTTCAATATGACGGTCTAGGACAGATTCAAGCGTTCCTGGCACAAGAATGGCCGCATTGTTTATAACAATATCCAAACCGCCCATTTTTTCAGCTGCCTCGGCAACACCCGCTGAAATACTTTCCGGATCACGCATATTCATCACAACAGGAATTGCTTCGCCGCCGCTTTCATTAATTGACTCAGCAACGCTATGAATAGTTCCAGGTAATCTTTTGTCAGTCACTTCGACCGTTCGCGCCGCAACGGCAACCTTTGCACCGGCAGCTGCAAGGGCTTTTGCCATGTATTCCCCAATACCACGACTAGCACCCGCTACCAGCGCCGTTCTTCCTTCTAAACTGCCCATGACTTCCCCCTTTTATTTATGACGACTAGAAAGAATATATCAGACTTCTGATTATGATCCGAATACCCGCGCCTCATGAGCTAAGAGCCAGGATTTTCTCGAAAGACCAGACGCATATCCCACCAATTTGCCGCTTGATCCGATGACTCTGTGGCACGGAATAGCAATTGACCAAGGATTCCTACCAACAGCTCCGCCAACGGGCCTAAAACTCTTAGGTCGGCTAATTGCCTCTGCTATTTTCTTGTAACTAGTTGTATGTCCGTAAGGAATAGAAAGCATCTCAGACCAAACATCATTCTGTAAATCAGTGCCAGAAAAATCATAAAAAGGTATTTGAAAGTCTTGAAGTTCACCACGAAAATATCTGACCAACTGATTCTTTACGCTGATCGCAACTGTCATCCATTCCTCCTCAACTGAAAAGTTCGAATCAACACAGTTGAGCCTTGGATCGATCAATAATTGTTTTTTTAGGAGATTCATCGATGACTTAAAGCTTGGTAGAGATTCATCATAATTTCCGAACTTAGTATCAGGATCACTATGTTTTATGCCGGAAATATATGCGTTCGCGCCTGTCACCGTGAGCTTACCCAGCGGCGTATTCATCGTGAAATCCCAGCAGTGAATTTCAGTCACTATTTCCCAATCCTAGTCGTCAAGAACTATGTACTACCATCTCTTCAGTCCTTGAAAGAATAGTCAATCGATATCCTTGTCAATCGTCTGTCATCTCGATCGACGACCGTAAATCGCAAATTAGCATGTTCCATCCACTCACCTTTTTCCAAAAACCTGCGTGAATGTTCTAAAATGAGACCACCTACCGTACTAGCGGCTACACCTGTTAAATCAATATTCAGTTGCTTTGATAAGTCTACCAATAGAACCCGACCATCGACTTCAATCGGAAGTGATGCCGTCTCTCCATCCAGCTCTTTGGTAACACCACGATCAGTTCCAGATTCGGATAGAAGTGAGCCAAATATTTCTTCGATAATATCCTCTAATGTCACCAATCCAGCTAAAGCTCCAGACTCATCAGATAAAAGAATCATGTGTGTATGGTTCTCTCGCATCACTTGTACCACTCGCTCAACCGTAGCTGTTTCACTCTCGAAAATAGCGTGCCGTGCAACATCTTCTACCCGCAAGTCAAAAGCCGATTCTGTCATTTGTATGGCCGCATTTATGTCCGAGACGTGAATAACATGAGTAATGCTATCTGTATCGTCTCCGTAAGCTGGCAATCTCAAGAATCCATTTTCTGAGAGTAAGCGTGATGCATCCCTGATAGTTGACGAATTTTGGATTGTGACCATATCTAAACGGGATACCATGATTTCTCGCGCCTGCAAGTCGTGGAGCGTAAGCGCACCTAACAGCGGTTGGGCCTGTTCAGATTCAATCTCACCCGCATCTACTCCAGTTAAAATTGCAGCTCTTATTTCATCGGCAGAAAGTGCAGAGTCTACGCTTCCTTCACCATTGTCCGCACTGTGACCAAATCGAAATAAAGAGTTAGACAGTAATTCAAGTAGATATGAAACTGGTGCAGCCAGCCACATCCATATGCCAAGAATTGGCGCCATGAAACGAGCAAGTGTAAAGGGGCGCATAAGCGCAAATCCTTTAGGCAGTACCTCGCCAAATAGAACAAGCACAATCGTAACTACTGCTGTAGCAACAAGCACACCCATGCCCTCACTAAGCCCAAAAACAGTAGTCGCCAAGGCACCCGCGGCGGCGGCAATAGCCGTGTTTACTAGGTTGTTACCTAACAATATCGCGTTCAAAAGTCGCTTCGGTCGAGTTAAGAGTTTTTGAATCCTACGTGCACTTATCTTCTCATTCTCTGACCCATCCTCGGCTAGGTAATCTAGTCTGGGGCGAGACATAGAAAGAAATGCTGTCTCTGAAGAGGAGAAAAAAGCCGACATTATCAAGAGTGCCAGAAGAGCGGATAACTCTAACATAATTTAATTAGCTACTTCTATCATTATTTTTCAGCCAAAAACCTAGCGCTCAGTTCTTCTGTTTCTCGAATTGTATGAGTGAAACTGTAACAAATAACACAGAGCCTGTCCTCCTACTAACAGAGATCCTACCAAAGGCTGGAAACTACCTCAGTATCGATTTTCTTGGACAGAACAATTGGAAATTTTTGCTTTGAAAAAAAAGAAGTTTCCGTGATTGCCTGGGCGATTGCCTCCGCTGCGTCTTGATAATCAGCCTTGTGGACAACAATTGAAAACTTACAATGCGTACGAACCGCAAGAGCACCGTAAGTGTGGACTAAAACTTCACTAATCGCCTTCGAATCTAGCTGAGTTAATCCACTCCGGCCAATGGAATTCAAAACACATCTTATCTCATCTGGTCTGTGCACGGCTTCAGTAGTTATTGGTAGCCCAAGCGCGTCTGCGCCAATCATACAAATGATATGAGTGCACAAACTAGGCAGTACCGGTTCTTCCGATTTAGGCGCCTTAATTGGTTTCATCCGCGAACCATCAGCATTAACAAGTATGGCGACGACGTTACTGAGTTGCGCAAGATCCGCGATTTGTCGGTTATCAAGGGGACTAAATCGTCCTTTGTACCCAGGATCAATCGAATTCGAAACGACTATAGTACTGGGAAGAGAGGATGTAGTCCCTATATTTATTACGTCAGTGAAGGACCAGATCGGTGGAGTAGGTGTTCCAAGCGTGAATCGAGTGGTCCCACAAATAATGACTGTGCCAGACCACTCGGCTGCCATTGAAGCCGCTAATGAAAAAAGAATAGTCGTCTTCCCTCCTGCACCCACTAGCGCAATAACAGGAGTCTGGTCAGTTTGCGGATCTATATCGAGAAAACTATGTAAGGGATTATTGCGTTTCAATTCGATGCACTCGCTGACTAAAATGGATTAATTAAGGAACTCAAAAATGACCGAGAAAATCATTCGCTCTGGAATAATACTAGCTGGTGGACGATCTCAGCGGATGGGATCTGACAAAGCGAGTTTACCGTTTCACGACAAATCCTTGCTAGCACACGTGACATCTACCCTGAGCAAAACTAAAGACCTCAAAGAAATATGCATAGTCAAAGCAGATGGACAGCAATTACCTAACGATCTAAACGCCAAAATTCCTATGGTAATAGTGGAAGATGAAATATCTAACGAAGGTCCACTCATTGGAATCGCTGCCGGCCTCAAAGCAACCAGCGCTGATATTTGTTTTATCGTTGCTGTCGATATGCCTTGGATTCAACAAAGTCTACTCTCGTATCTATCTCACATTCTAGAAACCGCAATCACAAAGCAGTCAGAAAAAAATATACTGTGGGTTCTTCCGGAGTCTAGCCATCCGCAACCATTATGTTCGGTGATGCATCGCAACGCACTCCCAATCATTGAAGAAGCAATTGATAATTGCGTACGTGCTCCTGGTCGCTTGGTAAAAAAACTGAACGCAATCAGAGTGCCTCGAGAGGAATGGATCACCTACGACCCCGATGAATTGTCATTTCGAGATCTTGATACCCCGGCAGACTTAGAAAAAGCTTTAAAAGAAAAGGATTAAGAGCTTGTTCTTATAACGCTCTCGCTGGATCGTATGAATTTTCACCGGTATCCAAAAGTTTTTTGTCCATACTTTCCTCAAGCTGACCCGCCATATCACCGATCAATGATTGAATAACAATAATCTTATAAGAGATAGTCAAAGGAGTAAGCACAAAAAGATATATTGGCATAATCAAAAGCACCCCACCTAAACCCATTAAAAATACCAGCGGCACTACGACTAAAAATTGAACCGATTCGACTATCAGCAACCAAAATACAATGTTACGAAAAAGCGTCCGCGTCCAAACCAAAGATGTCGCCATCCTTGCCTTCAATCCAAGTTTTTTAAAAATAACAAGAGACAGCAAAAAGAAAGTCACATAACTCCAGCTCAGCAAAATTATTTCGCCGAGCAGCAGTAAAAAACTACTCTCACCAGCATTAAAAAAGTTCGATATCCTCAGCAAAACGGCCCAGTGGCTGCCGGAAGCCAAGCTAATTGAAGGTAAGCCAATGGTCTCACTCGCCTCAGAAACTTGTATCACAGACCTGCAATAACTCTCGATTTCAGGCCATGAATCTATCGAGGTTAGGCTAATCGTGCCAAGAATAATTACGTTGGCAAATAAGGAATATAGAACAATAGCAGGAGCCGCTGAGAAACTTATAAAGACACTTTTCTGAAACTCAAATTCCAAACCTCTGTATTTTCGTAGGAGAGCGGCAGTAAGCGATCCTAGTGCGAAATTCCAAATAATCAACCCAACAACTGATATCAGACCGAAAATAACAGCCACCGAGGAACAAGACATTTCCCCACTTTCGGCAGTACCTATACCAGAAAAGGCCGCTACAGAAAAAATCACGACAAAAGCTGAAACAATTATTAAAAAAACGCCTAAAGGCAACAAAAGCAGCACCTTACGCTCGCCGCGTAACAAATCAATCGCGTTATTTAAGTTAGAGCGGTGGCTTACGGTTGGATCGTGCTCCCGCGGCTGTTCGTCTTGAACTTGCTTATCTGAAAAATCATGCACCTGATAAGTCTAACCATATCGAGCCTTAGCTATGAGTATTTATAGACCTCAAATAGTTTTCACGAGTATGATTACAGCATGTTTGGAAATTCATCTAGCGGCAGCCTTGTTATCCCAGAACTATTCACTTGGTCCGAAACTATTGCCTCCCTAATAACGTTATTGTGCTTTGCAATTGCGGGAATCGCTGTTTCTTGGGCAATAAACCGATACATTCATAAATGGGTCGGGGATACTTCAAATAATTATGATGACCTAATTTTACAATCAATTAGAGGCCCAATTACATGGGAACTAATCCTCTTTGGATTACTGACCACTACACAAACAACATCCTATATCGGAGATGTTACCGCAGAGGCTGCTTTCAGCATTATTCAAGCGCTAATGATAGTTGTTGCGGCCCTTGGAGTGCAAAAAATAATTACCGGACTAATAGAGGAATTTGCAACAAAACCTCAGTCGGGGCCTGACGAGGATTTCCAAATATCTGATCTAATAGATGCGAAGGCTCTCCCTTTTTGGAGGAGACTCTTCAACGTTGTTGTTATTTCACTAGGTGTTCTCTTTGTTTTTCAAGCGCTTGGAGTTCAGATATCACCAATTCTTGCAGGGCTGGGAATTGGTGGAATCGCGGTAGCCCTTGCGATTCAACCTCTACTCTCTAATCTCATTGCCTCTTCTTTCATGTTGTCGGACTCCTCGCTCCGCGTTGGCGACCTGATCGAGATCGAAGGCACAACTTTTGGGTACGTTGATGACATCGGGTGGAGAGCAACCAGAGTCCGAACTTTTGACAACAATATTGTGATGATCCCAAACGCTACTCTGGCTAATTCGACAGTCACAAACTACGACAGTACCGATCCTGCCGCCGACGCGCGCCTGGTTGTTGGTGTCGCATATGAAGTGGATCTGGACCACGTGGAACAAGTTTGTCGAGAAATTCTTGGATCTTTAAAAAATGATTTTGTCGACATCACAATTGCTGAAAAAGATCCAGTAGTACTGTTTACTGCTTTCGGCGACTCAAATATTGATATTCTTCTAAAAATAAGGTCTAAAACTCTAGCCGACTCTTACACCCTCAAACATGAACTGCTTAAGCGAACCCATAAGCGATTCCAAGAGGAAAATATCGTTATTAACTATCCAGCCCGTCGTCTCATCCTCGAAGAGGGCGACACGACGGGACTAATTAGATCACCAAATATCTAAACGAAATATTCCCAGACAATGTGCGAAAAAAACTGGAAAGATTACCTCTACTTAACTAATGAGAATTTACAACAGCACTGTTTGATTGAGACATTCAAAGTGCCCGGCCCCGGCGGTCAGAAAAAAAATGTGACCAACTCAGCTGTTCGAATAAAATTGAGACATGATATAAAAATAGAGGGAATCGCATCGGAATCAAGATCACAACACCAGAATCAACTCAAAGCCCTAACACGCCTAAGGCTGGTAATAGCACTAAAACTTAGATCCGACGTATCAAACACGGACTTAGCTGAACTTCAAAAAAATGATTACCTATTAATTAATCCAAAAAATGCAATCTTTCCAATCACTACCGCCATCCTTTTCGACCGACTTCAATCAAATGCCTGGGATCATCAAAGATTAGCCAGAGACCTAAATATTGGAACAAATCCTTTGATTCGGACTTTAAAAAAAGACCGTACGGTCTGGCGAGCCTTGACCGAGGAGAAAAGCAAGATTAATCTTCGTCATCCAAGAAATTCTTGAAGAGTGATACGAATTTTTGTATTACTGAAGTGTATTCTTGGTGAAGTGAAAAGGACTTCCGAACAATGCCTAAAGTGCAATTAGTTGGTGCAACCGGATATGGCGGCTTGGGAATGCTTGAATTAATTCTAGCTCACCCCCACTTCGAAATCAGTGGTTTGGTTGCCCGAGACGTCAGGCCTGGCCGTAAAATTTCTGATATTTATCCACACCTTGTCGGGAGGTGTGATCTCGAAATTACAACTGTGGACGAGGTAAACATAGGCG
Organism: Dehalococcoidia bacterium; assembly: GCA_029247135.1. Taxonomy (GTDB): domain Bacteria; phylum Chloroflexota; class Dehalococcoidia; order UBA2979; family UBA2979; genus UBA2979. Next base: position 14,439 of record JAQWLS010000019.1, read on the forward strand.
ATGACGCCGACATCGTTGTTTTCTCCACACCAGATGGTGTTTCGCAACAGTATGCCAGGAATTTATATGATAAAAAAATTCGATTCATTGATTACTCAGGAGATTTTCGGTTTGAGTCCCAAGTGGACTATGCAAGCTATACCCAAAAACATCCTTCAATTCGAGACTCCATCCACCAAACAGAAGACTTATTAAGCGCCGCAGCATATGGAGTCTCTGAACTTAATCAGTCGGCAATCTCAAACGCAAATATAGTCGGTAATCCAGGGTGTTTCGCTATCGGCATTATCTTAGGACTTGCTCCTCTTTTCAAACAGAATCTGGTCGCAGAGCAAATTGCATCAGTCGATGGCCTCACAGGATCTTCTGGTGCAGGAAAAAAACCTGCGCCGCTCCAACACTTTTCGCACCTCAACGACAATGTGGTCCCTTATCGCGTGATGTCCCATCAACATACTGTCGAAGCTGAAATAGCCTTAGGTCGACTTGGCAACGGCTCGCGAGCTACTGTAGATTTTATTCCTCACCTTCTAGGAACCACCAGAGGAATACTCAACACCATGCACATCAATTTAGACAAAACTCTTACTCGTGAAAATTTGCTAAGTATTTTCGGTGAATTTTACGGGAACAAAGAGTTTGTGAGGGTTTTGGAGACCGCGCCGACTCTAAAAGATACTGTGTCGTCTAATTACTGCGATATCTCCGGGTTTATCTCTGACGATGGCAGGCGAGCTGTAATTGTGACAAGTATTGACAATTTAATGAAGGGTCAATCAGGGTCGGCGCTACAAAATATGAATATCATGTTTGGGTACAAAGAAACAACTGGGCTGGAGCGCGGACCACTTTATCCATAAACACAAAATCATAAAGACGGAATATTAACAGCTACGGAAGCCGTTAATATAGGCACATGGCACTACCTCCACAATTTGATCAGCCCGCTGGCGACCTCGCAAAGCGAATAGATACGGCAATCGACACCGGCCAAGCTAAGTTATTTCGAGTACTTTGGTTCGCATTACCACCGCAATCAATCGCTCGTGATTTGGGCTTTCAGGCCTTATTAATTTCACGGTTCCTCTCAGATATCGCATTACAGGCTTTATTGTTCGCAGCTTTGATAAATTCGGCACAAAATCAAGGTAATGAGAGTGATGCAGCCCTGATAGGGATATGTTTCCTACTCCCGGGCTTAGTTTTGGGTTTGTGGGGCGGAGCCGTCGCTGATGCTATGCCAAAAAGACTGGTCCTGACAATTGCTTATTTACTGATGGGTTCGATATGCTTCATACTACCCGTCAGTTTTGGAGTAAACTCGTCGAGCCTTCTAATGGTTCTCTTATTTGTGCGGGTGCTTCATCAAATTACCCAGCCAGCCGAAGCTTCAGCTGCGCCACTGGTAGCCAATGATGAAGAGCTCGCGTCGGCAAACTCCTTCTTATCACTTAGCTCGTCGGCCGGTGAAGTGTTAGGTAAAGCCATACTGGCGCCTGTATTTGTTAGTATTTGGGGCCTCAATTCAGTCACCCTGATGGCAGGGGTATTATTCCTGATATCGTCGCTTCGAATTACAAGATTTACACCAAACTTAGAAATGCTACTAAATAAAAAAAATGAAACGATGCGGAAAAAAATAGATACCCCGCCTACCGCACCGCCTACAAGTAGCCTGCAGTTCTCGACACATCAGAAACATACTAGTCTCGACGCAGTAAGATGGTTGTTTTCTGAAAAAGACGCGTTATTAATGCTTTTGTTGGCTGCCATGGCTTCCACAATCGGTGTAGTCTTGACGATTCTTGGACCCAAATATGTAATCAGCGCACTCGGAGTGGCGCCGGAATATGCATTTTATGTCTTTGCACCGGCATCACTTGGTGTCATAGCAGGGATGCTGATTGCGCCCAAACTAATAAAAACTTTTTCCGAAAATTCTGTCGGAATGCTAGGTTTTCTACTTGTCGCATTTGGCGTCTCGTCATTAGGACAAATAGAAGCAGTAAATGATTTGGCCCAGCTCCTGTTAGTAGTTGATATCCCATGGATTAACGACCAGACTGAAACAGCCGGAGCCTTGTCGCTATTTATTGGCTTAGGAATAACGCTAGCTGCAGCAGCAACCCAAACATATATCGGTAAATTTGTACCGGTCGTAATCCACGGAAGAATATTTGCGTTATTAGGAGTACTGAAAGACGGACTCGCGATCCCACAACTAATCGCAATCAGTATCTTGGCCGACTTTATCGGTGTTGAAAATGTCCTTACATTTGCTCCGATCGCCATCCTAGTTATTGCCGGTGCTCTTCTTTTTACAACTAGACAAAATCAATATGGAAAAATAACTAAATTTAAAAGGACAGGTTAACCTCTGTAACGATAGAACCTGTGTGCCCTGGTGAATTAATTCATATGCCTGAAAACTTAGTTACTGATCCATCCCATCAATCAAAACAAAAAAAATCCTTTATTTACTATGGTTACTGGATAACTATGGCTGCGTTTTTCGCTCAGTTAGTATCCATAGGAACACAAAATGGTGTGACAAGCACCATGCTCGACTCAATGAGTCAGGAATTTGGTTGGGAAAGATCACAGTTTTTACTTGGGCAAACTGGATCTCGGATAACCATGGCGCTTGTAGGGTTCATTATTGGTGGATGGATAGACAAATGGGGTGGGCGACCCTTGATGGTAGCCGGAGTTACTATCGTCGGGGTATCAATGTTTCTCACCAGTGCCATCAGAGATATCACTTTTCTGGGAAAAGAAATTTCACCTCTAACCCAGTGGCTCATTCTTCGATCACTGACATTTACCGTAGGCGCCGCAATGATTGGAAACCTAGTAGTCAACGTGACCCTAGCCAAATGGTGGGTTGGAAAACGCGGCCTCATGATAGCTTCGGCCGCGACCGGTGTATCCATAGCCGGAGTAATCTACCCATTGCTAACGGCAACTATTATCGAAACCTGGGGCTGGCGAGAAGCGTGGCAAGTGCATGCGGTTATCGCTTGGATCATTGTCTATCTGGCGGCGATGGTAATGAGAAGGCAGCCAGAAGACTATGGGTTGAATCCGGATAATCGTACCGCCCAAGAAATGCAAGAAGCATCCGGATCTCTGATTCGCGCGGACTTCGATAACTCGTTCACGCGAGCTGAAGCGCTGCGCACACCCTCACTTTACTTGCTAGTATTGGCTTTCGGAACGGCTGGCATCGGCATAACCGTGGCTCTTTCGCTGCTGGTTCCTCTTGCTACAGACGCTGGATTTTCACTAATGGTTGCTGCCACGCTCACGGCAACAATGTCGCTGTGGGCAGCACTCTCGAAACCTTTTTGGGGCTATACAATCGATCGCTTCGATCCCAAGAAACTAGCCTGTCTGGGCTTTACGGTCGCCGGTATTGGTTTCTTAGTAGTAGCTTTTGCAAGTCAACTGCCGGACCAACCAACCGTGAGATATCCGATCGAGTTTTGGAAATTTTCTGGAGAACTTCCTCTGATATTCCTAATGGGATGCACCCTGATCGGCTTTGGATTTGGCGGGCAAATCCCGCTTCAGGAAACAATCTGGGGATCATTCTTTGGGAGACGATACCTGGGTGCCGTGCGAAGCGTAGGTATGCCTTTCTCAATCATTTTTGGTGCGGTTGCAGTGCCGGGAGCAGCCTATTGGGCCGAAGTTCAAGGAGGTCTTGATGCCCCATTTATTGCAACAGCTATATGTTGGTTCGTCGGAGCTGTACTGGTCTTATTTATTCCAAAGCCCTCGAAAAACGTCGAAACATCTGAAAGTAAAACCTATATGGCAAATCCAAATATCGACACCATGGGATCTGAAGACATTAGTACTGAATCTATCGCACCCGATGAGGAACACCCTACTTCAACCTCCGATCGGACGCAGCTATCTCGATTATCAGAGCGAAATCGTAAACACAGGAACTATATGAATAAGAAAGACTGAATATTATGATCAAGCTATTATAAACGTCTCTAAAATTCAGAAACAGAACCGAGGAAACTATGCCTAGCAAAAGAAACACGATCGCGTTAACTCCACAAGAGATTAGAACGCTTATGGAAACGGAGCGAGTAGTACAAGTCGCAAGCATTAATCCTGATGGAACCCCTCATCTCGCCCCAATGTGGTTTATCTTGGGTGACGATGACAGCATATCGTTCACCACATACGGACGATCCCAAAAGATTAAAAATCTAGAAAGGGATAATCGAGTCACATTATTAACTGAGGCTGGTCACGAGTATAACGAGATAATAGGAGTTTCTATCGATGGCACTGCGGAGGTTATTCGGGAACCACAACAAACCGCCAATATCATGAAATTAATTGGTCTGAAGCACAGCGATCAGATGACCAATCGCACCATTGATACCCACTCCAAGAGTAATGAGGAACTTCCTCCTGCAGCCTATAAACGAGTTGTAGTCAAAATAACTCCAAAGCGTTACCGATCATGGGACCATGGCAAGGTTTAAATGCCCACTAAGATAGGGACTAAATTCGACGCCGCGCTAGATAAAAAATCGAGCTCGCTAAATCCTGTAGCGCTTGTTCTCCACAATGATGATATTAATTCAATAGATCACGTCGTTCAGGCTTTGGTATCAAATATTCCCGAACTCACGACAGAAGAAGCATTGCAAAAAATGCTCAAAGCACATAACTTTGGAAACGTTATTCTTGTCCAATGTCCTCTAGAGCGAGCAGAACTTTATCAGCAACGCCTAATAAAAAATAATTTAATAGCGACTATTCAAACATGAGACATTTCTTATAAATATTGCAAACCAGTGAACTTGACCATATTTCTAGTTGAGTAGTTACAATCTGACGGTAGACGTTAAAACCTATTTGCGGAAGGGGTACAAAATGGCGGTAGAAAAGTTTCCAGTCGAGGCCGGACACATTATGATGTTCGCTCGATCGGTTGGAGATGCAAATCCAATATATGCTGATGAAAGCTATGCGAAAACCACTGAAACAGGGGGGATTATTGCTCCGCCCACGTTTATTCAGGCGTCTTCACAATACGATCCAGATGCATCACTGAGACCAAAAATTGGTCAGAAATGGTTTGGATCAGGTGCCAAGCCTTCGGGATCGAATGCTCCGGCCGAGGAATCATTAGCTGGTGATGCTGGTGGAACAAGTGGCGGAGGAACCGGTTTACACGGTGGCCAGCACTATACATACCATCAAAATATGAAACCAGGTGATGTGCTAACAGCAGAAAGCAAACCGGGCCAACGCTGGGAGAAAGAAAGTAAAAGAGCTGGAAAGCTCATCTTTTCTGAATCAATTACCGAATATAAAAATCAAAATGGCGAACTCGTCGTAACTGCGCGGTCGGTTGGAATCCAAACTGAACGAGTTGTTGATCAAGGATAAATCCTGAGAAAGGAAAAAAAATGTCACTAAAATCTACAGATATAAACGTAGGCGATGAATATGCAGAAGTTATTGTTAATGACCTTTCAAGAACTCAATTAGTTCAATACGCTGGAACCTCGGGTGATTACAACCCACTTCACACGGACGAATTGTTTGCAAAAGAGATCGGTGGATATCCGACAGTTTTCGCTCACGGAATGCTCACGATGGGCATGACAGGGAAAATGCTGACGAACTGGGTGGGCGACGGCAGGTTGAAAACTTTCGGTCTAGACTTTAGAACGCAAGTTTGGCCTGGTGATACATTAACAGCGACGGCTATCGTGTCAGAAATTATTGAAGAAAACGGCGAACAAGTTGTCAAAGCTGATGTAACAACTAGCAATCAAAACGGTCAAGTCGTTGCAATAGGTTATGCATCCGCAATATTGGACTAACTGGAACTACAAACGATTAGAGAAGTGAATTCTCTAATCGTTTGTTTTCCAATGGTGATAATAGAAACTCAATAAATACTGCCTCTAGCAATAGAAATAAATGCAGTCAGTTCTTATAAATCGCTCGATACCATACAAAACCAGCAGACCAAAGCCGACCAACTGCCATTTCCAGTAAAATTTGCCCGGATCTTCAAGCATTAACGAAACTACCAATCAACTAACTTAAATAAATGCCTTGATTTGGTCGACCACGAAATCTAGATTGTCATGATGAGCGTGATGGCCCGCGTCCGGTACGACTGCACTTATCGAATTTTCAAAATAAGTATCAATTCCTTTTCCTAAAAATTCTGTTCGAGAGTAACCTGATCTATCACCTGATAAATGAAGGATTGGACAAGAAATTTTTGACCATAAAGCTGGCATCTCATTTGGCTGCATCTCAGTAGGTGTGCGGCCTCTAGCCCATGGATCGAATTTCCAGCGATAGCCGCCATCTTCCTGAACAGTTCCCCATCGTGCTAAATGTTCTGCCATTTCGGGTTTCAAATACTTATTGGCGTCCAACATCCTATCTACCGTTTCCGAAAAATTTTTATAAATTCTCGGCGTCTGCCTCTCAATTTTTTGATAGCTACGAGCCCACGCTGCCAAGCTATCTGGTGTAGTTTCACCACTACCATCTTTACTATCCTCTAGTCGGGCACCAGCTCCCTCAATATCGACAATTCTCGTAAATTTGTCAGGGAAAATACTTGCTGTGAGGAGTGCTATTGAACCACCGAAAGAATGTCCCACAACGGTACTGTCTCCACCAATTAATTCGATAAAATTAAACAAGTCCAAAACATGATCTACAGTCGCATAATAAGAACCTCGAGCCCATTCTGAGTCTCCATGCCCCCGTAAATCAGGCGCCAATACCCAGTAATGTGCGCTAAACTCAGCAGCCACACGATCCCAAGTACGTGCGTGATCACGACCGCCATGTAACAAGATTAGTGGTGGGTTTTCGTCACTTCCCCAACTCCAGTAGGAAAGTTTAAGTCTCTGGGAATTATAAAAATGCTGCCAAGGTTGACACATACAAATTCGAATCAGGAAAATAAATTTCTACTCCCGATCCAGATCCCCACTTTCTAATTCAGTCTTCGTACGGCCAGCTGCAGCGATACGAGCGGCGGCGGCCTCTTCTTCAGCAGCCGCCAACACCTCATCACGTTTTCGCTGTTCACCATAACAATCTGAACAAAGTACCGGCCTATCATCTCGCGGACGAAAAGGAACTTCGGTAAGCTTTTTACATTGTCCACATTCAGCCACAAACAATTGACGAGGAGTGCGTCCACCATACGAGGCGTACACACCATATCTTGGAATATCTGTTGACTCCATTCCGCTAGATGTCTTCTTTTGTTGACGACAATTTGGACAGCGTACAGGATCGTGTTCAAGTCCCTTGCTTGAATAGAATTCCTGCTCTCCAGCAGTAAATGTAAATTCATCTGGACAATCTCTACACTTTAGTTTTCGATCAGTAAACGACATAATACCCCCACATGTACCGCTAAAATACGATATCTCTAAAAATTATTCACCATAATCTCATTGATGAAGATTTAGCATAATGCTAATCGTCGAACTCTTCAGCGTCGAGACCAAATTCAAAAATAGGCAGCTCCAAAGAGTGCCCATTTTTTTGCGGACAAATCGTCGCCTCACATACCTCTAACGGTGATTTACATAAAGGACATAATGGTCTCCCTGATGCGACTAGTCCAGAAATGTTCTTAACAAAAGCTACAGCCTGACCTCGCGTAATCTCCATTCGAAAAGTAGGCGATGATGCTCTGTCATCTGCAGCTTGCTCATCTGCTATAAAAATCAGGTGTTCGCGCTCAGAATTATAGTCAAAGCCAGCTCGAGCGATTTGAAAATCAACTTGTGGTTCTTCCGGAAAAGAATCGACAGAACCACCTATCTCTGTGGCTTTGCCGGTTTGGCGGGATCTCTCGGCCAACAATCTGGAAAATATCCTACCGATTTCTATCAACTGCTCTTTTTCCAGCCAGAGTGACGCGTATTGATCTCCCACCCGCGCACGCAATCTAAAATGCCGTTGCCCTGGTGGGCCAACAGCATCAGCATCTACCGCGTCTACTAAACCGAAATCGATCATACTTAGAAGCCTAGAGGGTGAACCTCTTGAGGTACAACCCAACCTCCACATTCGACATGAAATTAAGAGTACTATTTACTGACGATGGATCAAAATATCTCGTTTGAAACTGTAAAAACGTTGCGTACACTTTTAGATACCGGCGAGATAACTGCATCACAGCTTCTGGATCACACGCTATCTGAAATTTCTCACACTAATCCCACTCTTAACTCGTTCGTGCTGGTAACGGAATCGCTAGCCCGGGCTCAGGCTGAATCTGCTGACGCACGAATTGAACAAGGCAAGCCAAGTAGTCCAATAGATGGAATCCCAATTGCAGTGAAAGACTTATACGATACTGCTGGAATAGTCACGGCAGGAGGGACTGCGGCATTTAAAAAACGAATCCCTAATCATGATTCCTATGTGGTCGATAAATTGCAACGGGCTGGAGCACTAATCGTTGGAAAAACAAATACGCATGAACTAGCTCTAGGGGGGACAACCAATAACCCACACTACGGTCCTACCCGTAACCCTTGGAATTTAGAAAGCGTCCCCGGAGGCTCATCAGGCGGATCGGGCGCTGCCTTGGCTTCAGGTCAGGTTCCCCTCGCACTCGGAACTGATACCGGTGGGTCTGTGCGTATTCCCTCAGCATTCTGTGGAGTCACCGGACATAAGCCGACATACGGACTCATCGGCAAAACTGGAATAATACCCCTCTCAAAAACACTCGATCACGCGGGTCCCATGGCAAGGACAGCTTTCGATTGTGCTCTGCTACTTAACCAGATGAATGGGAGAGATATTAATGATCCCCATAACATTAATTTCGATATTTCTACGGACTTCACTGAAAATATCGAAAAAGACGTTAAGGGAATTACGCTGGCTATAATTCCATCTTTGCTAGTTGATACTGAATTAGGAGTAACTCAATCGTTTAGAAAGTCGATTGCTATTCTCGAACAGATGGGCGTAAACATAACAGAAATTGAATCGACAGCGAACAATCTATTAAATATAAAAGACGATAGACGATATGATCCTGAAATTAGTTGGGGGGATCCACTCCCATCTATTATCAGGAACCTATCCCCCATCCTTTTGTCCGAAGGATCTACATACATAGAAAATATTCTGCGAAATGAACCTCATTTGATTGGCCAAGCCGTGAGAGACCGTATGATGAAAGGCATCGACATTTCTGTGCATGACTACATCCGTGCACTTGATTGGCGTAAAGAAATTGAGAGTCGATTTGAGAGCTGCCTACTCAATTCAACCATTGACGGGTACGTCGTTCCTACTTCTCCACAAGTAGCAGAACCTATCGCAAGTGATCCCCACGTGGGTATAGAGCCCGCAGTAAAGTTTCGTAATACAAGCATTTTCAATCACACGCGACAACCATCTATTTCAGTGCCAAACGGATTCAACAGTGAAGGACTTCCAACAGGTTTAATGATCACAACAGCACAAAAAAACGATGCGCTTGCCCTTCGAATAGCACACCAATATCAGTTAAACACTGACTTTCACTTGTCTAGAGCTAGCATGAACGGTTAAATGAATACACATGGTCAATGTTGTAGCAAACAAATCGATTGCTGATTACACATACCTCCGAATTGGTGGGCCAGCTGACTGGTTCGCTGAACCGACTGACATTGATGAACTTCATGAACTAATTAATTGGGCCGACGAGAAAAATTTACCCGTGCGAATAATTGGAGCGGGATCGAATATTCTAGTTGATGACGAAGGTGTAGAAGGATTAGTTATATCCCTGAAA
>JAQWLS010000034.1 GCA_029247135.1 Dehalococcoidia bacterium
TACCAGTTTAATATTATTGCGCTCACAGGCAGCTTCTAGAAGACGAGTTCTGTCACTCGAATATCTGCTGTAATCCCTTGCTATATGTATTTCGGTAGCCTCAACTGTGGCAGTAAATTTCATCACTTCCTCAGCCCAGACACCCTGCGAAATAATGAGACTGGTGCCGAGGCGCTCTAAAGATTTATCTAAATCGGTGAGAGACTCATATAAGAAAATAGAGCGGTTAGCTGATGATTGTGAACCATTGACTAGCATCGGATCGAGTACAAACAGTGGTGCGACGCAGTCATTTTGCTGGCTTGCTGCCACTAGTGCAGGGTTATCATGTACACGAAGATCTCTTGTAAATACCACCACTGCTGTCGACTTCATATAACTCCACATCAAAAACTCTTCATTTTCATTCTAGCTTGCTTAATCGGGGAAACCGTGCGAATTTAACAAGAGCGAATATTTGCTCTACATAGAGCGAAAGCCAAGGAAGTTAATATGGCTGTAGTTACTGTTTTTGGAGCATCAGGTTACATTGGGTCGAACTTGATTCCTCAATTGATTCAGGCGGGGCATACTGTCCGAGCAGTTGCAAGAAATAAGCAGACTTTAGAGGGACGACCTTGGCCAGACGTGCAGCTGTTTGCTGGTGACGTGCTTGACATTTCGTCTCTTGACTCACCATTAGCCGGTACGGATGTGGCGATTTATCTGGTTCATTCAATGGGTTCAGGTAAATCATTTGAAGAATTAGATCGTAAAGCTGCAGAGAATTTTGCTGAAGCCGCTGCAAAATATGGAGTGTCACAAATAATCTATTTAGGTGGAATTCAGCCTAGCTCAGGGAGAAATACTCGACATCTTACTTCAAGAGCTGAGACTGGAGACTGTCTAAGGAAGGGGAGTGTTCCGGTTACAGAGCTTCGTGCAGGAATGATAGTCGGTGCCGGTTCAGCTGCGTTTGAAGTTATCCGAGATATTGTTTACCACCTTCCGATCATGATTACTCCTCGGTGGGTTAATTCAAGCTCACAGCCGATTGCCTTAAGTGATTTACTTTGGTATTTGACCTCTTCAATTGGCAGTGTTGACACGTTTGGCAAAACATACGATGTCGTTGGCCCTGAAACCATAAAGTACAAAGATCTCATCCATCAGTTTGCTGATGCGGTTGGACTGAAACGATATTTGATTCCTGTACCTGTGCTTACGCCTCGACTTTCTTCTTATTGGTTAGACCTTGTGACAGCTGTACCAGCAAACGTTGCACGCCCGCTGATTGATGGCCTGAAGCACGATTTGCTTGCCTCTGAGACTAAAATCCGAGAGATTTTTCCACGAGATCTAAAGTCTTATATGGAGGCAATTCATATTGCTATGGAAAGTGAGAAATTATCAGAGATGCCGGCCCGTTGGACTGAGGGAGCTATCCATTTCGGGGGAAGTCATCCAGAATATTCATTTTATAGTAAAAAAGAGGTTGCTCATGGGCAGGCGGCAGTCACGAGCGAAGCTATATGGAACCAAGTAAGGGCTCTTGGCGGAAATAATGGATGGCACGCACTGAATTGGCTTTGGCAGTTACGTGGTGTAATTGATCGTTTGGTCGGCGGCGTTGGTATGAGACGAGGACGACGTCATCCCACGGGGATACGAGTGGGCGACGCAATTGATTTCTGGCGGGTTGTCGCGCTTGATGAAGGCAAGCAACTAACTTTAATGGCTGAGATGAAACTTCCTGGATCTGCCGTGTTGGAATTTAATATTGACAAAGTTGACGATGAATCCAGACTTACGACTTCAGCTTACTTTCATCCGGCTGGAGTATTGGGGCTCCTATATTGGTACGTATTGACTCCAGTACACCCGTATATTTTTAGAGGAATGACCAATGCTTTGATGGCTAAGGCCGTACAAGCTGAATCTTATTCAGCACCAGTAGCAACGAAGTGAGGACTCTCAAAGCCTGTTTTCCCATATTGAATAGAATTCCCAGCTAGATCGGTAAGTGTTCCACCAGCTGCAACGAGAATCGCGTGTCCCGCGGCAATATCCCATTCCATAGTTCTGCCAAGTCGTGGGTAGAGATCTGCACTTCCTTCAGCTATTCGACAAAACTTTAACGACGAGCCACAGCGATCGAGCTTGGCAATATTGAGTTTTTCGAGGAACGCATCGGTATCAGGGTTGTTATGTGAGCGAGTTGCTAAGACCACTAGCCCGTCTTGGTTAGGTGTCCGGCATTGTATAGATGTCACAGAGCCATCTTCCGATCTTTTGTTGGCACCTCCCATTTCATTGGTCCAGTAGGTTTCTTGTAAGGCAGGGAGATGAATGACACCAAGTGTGGGTATTCCATTTTCTACAAGTGCGATATTAACTGTGAACTGACCATTGCGTTCGATAAATTGTCGAGTGCCATCTAAGGGATCGATAAGAAAAAAAGCATTCTTTCCTATTTCTGGTGTGTAACCGGCAGAAATACTTTCTTCGGCGACGATTTCATAGCCGAGGTTAAGTTTTTGTAAGCCAGTGACAATTATTTTTTCGGCTAAGCGATCTGCTTCCGTGACAGGGCTAGCATCTTTTTTTATTTCGACGGCAAAATCTTGCTCATATATTGTGATGATTGCCTCTCCAGCGGCGATTGCTAAGCGGAGCATCTCACGAATAAGTTTCAACCTGATTTTAGAATTTTTAAGCGCTTGAACAGGGGGCATGTGCTAAATCCTCGTTTGTGAGCATTTTTATTGTAACTAAAGGCAAAGTCTAAGACGGTATCAAGTCACTTGCAGAATTAATTTAAGCATCGTGAACCGGCACTGCCGCAACCCAGATCTGTACTCCTACTCTATGAGTTCAGAATCACGAGTAAAATTGAAACTGCCAAGAGAAATATACCCACTAGCTCAGCCTTGCTAATTTTTTGCCTGAATATGAATAGAGTGATTCCTATAGATATAAGGAGTTCAAACTGACCGATAGCGCGAACCGGTGCAGCCGTGTGTAGGGCGAATGCTATAAACCACGCAGCCGTAGAAATTGCGGCAAAGAAACCGGCTGCAATCCCGAACTTCCAAAGGCGAAACACAGCTTGGAGTTCAGCCCTGCGTTTCATAGCTAGGTAGACCAACATTACGAGTGCTTGGCCAACTACTCCTATCGCTCCAGCTGCGGATGCTCTGAGTAGGGAATCTCCGTCATCTAGTGAATTGATAGCTGCCCTGAATGCAACGACACTAATGGATAAAGTGAATCCCGCAAGAAGCCCTATGATTGTCGACTGGGATCGAAGACTCACTTTGACTTCACTGAGAGAGAATAAATTTCCTCTCAGTGAGAGCATAATTACTGCAGTAGTGCCGATAAGGATTGCAAAGCCGAATTGAAGATTGATTGCTACGGAGAGGAATATAGATTCCATGAGGGCTGCAAGGAGAACTTCGGTCTTCGAGAATGCCACACCCACGACAAAGTTTTTAAAGCTGAATAGTTTTACTAAGAGGACCGTGAATATTATTTGTGCAAGACCTCCCAAGGCTAACCAGAACACGAATTCAAGATTTAGACTTGGAAAAGATTGGTCAGTAAATCGAATTACACATAGAAACCAGATCCATGCGAACGGGATCGCGTAGATAAATCGAATTGCGGAGGCGCCGTAGTCCCCCAACGAATCCTTCATATGGCTTTGAATCGCCGTTCGAATGTTCTGAGACGTGGCTGCTAGAAGAGTAATCCAGATCCAGAGTTGCATTTACTTTACCTTCTGCTGGATCTGAGGATATATTTTCACGGATAACCGCCACTCAGTCAGTCTAGGCAGTTTAGGATAAATGCTGCTAATGGGAGCAGCACCTAGAGTGCAATGTGAGGGTCTGGTATAAACCAATAAGTAGAGAGGCAGAGTTGATGTCGATAAATTTGCGAGTAGCTGAATTGAGAGATATTGAGAGATGCTCGGAGCTTCTTCATATGTTGTCAGGTCGAGAATCGATAAATATAGGAGTGTTTGAGTCCTTTGTTATCGGTGAGAGAGGCCTTGTGATCCTTGCTGAAGAAGATGATCTGATACATGGCTTCGCATCATTATCCTTTAATCTGGGACTTAGATTTAGTAATCAGTATTGTCAGCTTGAAGAATTGATTGTGGACCCAGCAGCTCGCGGGAAAAATATCGGTGCTTTGTTGATGAACGAGGCGGTTAGAGTAGCTAAGGAAAAAGATTGTCAAAGTTTTGGTCTTTATCTGATGGAATCAACCGAACATAATCGACCTTTCTATGAGAAGTTTGGATTTGTGATGGTTGGGAGCGAGATGAGGCAAGAGCTCGGTTGATGTTTTACCTTGCTAAGGCCCTTGGAATCAGCAGTTGTTTTGTCTGAAATTGAATTGCTAATTATCTATTTTGGCCCAGTAATCCCTTCTTCAGATAAAGTGGAGAAATCATCGGCAGATAGATTTAGCAGTTGACTTAGCACTTCTTCACTGTGTTCGCCCAGAAGTGGTGAACGGGTTGGTGCTGCGATTCCTGCCATTACTAGCGGCGCACGCATTAATTTTACAGTTCCATTTATCGGATGTTGTACTTCATGAATGAAATCTCGTTGAGCTAGGTGATCGTCTTCGAAAAGGTCTAGCGTTGTGTACACATATGACGCAGGAACGCCGGCTTCACAAAGGATTGCCATGGCTTCTTTTTTGTCATGTTGGAGAGTCCAGCTTTCAATAACTTCTCGAAACTCTTCCTTGTGTTCGCGTAGCCCTACAGATGTTGCAAATTTATCATCAGTCGCAAGTTCCGGCCTGCCGATAGCGGTATATAAGCTATCGAGCATAGAGTCAGTTCCTGGAAACAACATGAGCCAGTCATTCGTCCCGCCGCCTTTGCAGCGATACATGCCACCTCCGATGTCACCCCGCGCAGTGCCACGTCTTTGTGCTGGGCGAGTTCCCCATGCTGGCATGTCGGCGGTTCGCATGAACATGGTTACACATTCTTGCATCGACGCGTCTATAACCTGTCCCACGCCTGTTTTCAAAGCAGACACATAGGCCGACACTATACCGAGCGCTACCTGAACTCCTGTCCCCGTATCCGCATAGGTCGGTCCGATGGGCATTGGTGGTCCATCCGGCTCACCTGTTATGGACAAAGCACCTCCAGCCGCCTGCGCTACAGGGTCGAATACGTTGAAACCTGCATTTGGTCCACTCAAACCGAATCCCTTGATACGAGCAATTATAAGTTTGGGGTTAATTGATTGCATTTGTTTTGTATCAATTCCAAATGATTCCAGTACATCTGGCCCGTAATTTTCTACAAACGCATCAAACATAGGTACTAAGTCGAGGAATAGTTGACGTCCTTGCTCTGTTTTTAGATTTAACACGACTGATTTCTTACCGCTGTTGTAGTTCATGAAATATTGTGAATCACCCGGAGTAGTTTGTTTGTGATTTTGAACCGAACGGCCTGGGTCGCCGAACGGTGATTCAATCTTGATAACTTCGGCGCCAAGCCAACTCAGGTACTGAGTGCACGAAGTGCCAGCTTCGTATTGGGTCATGTCAAGTATTTTCATTCCATCTAGTGCACCAGGCATACAATCCTCCTAATAAAAACGCCTCAAAAGATTTGATTAAGGACTTTAAATTAGCACAGGATGGGAGGACGTCAGTCCGTCAATAGATAAATTAGTTCTTCATTCATGACAAATATTTCCAGATTTGTTACCTTCTCAGTAGAGGAAGTGAAGTATGACGTTAAGTTCAAAACTTTCCATCACTTGGCCAGAGATTACCAACGAGCGAGCAGTGCCTATGCTGTGGTTGGGCGCTTGGTTGTTGGGGCCTAATGGTGAAGAAGGGGACTGGTTTCATAGTGGCCGGGGTGCGGCAGTTACTGAGCACGAGGTGCCCACTGGAGTTACAGGAGTTCGTATTCGAAGATGGCCTAATGAAGGCCTGGCGCCCGAATATGCCGATGTTATTCCAGTTCCGCAATCGGAACTCGCCGCGGAATTTGTTTCCTTTAATAAGCGCCAACCATTTAGCGTCTTGACAGGCGAAGAATTTTAAAGAGGAAGGAACTCTCTATGGTAGTTAAAAGCGAAAATCCAAACGCATGGCGAACAGAAACGCCAGGAAACGAAGGTTGGTCACGAACGGCTCAGCCAGGTGACCCTAACAAATATTTTATTATTTCAGCGGACTGTCATGCACAGGAGCCAGCCGATCTTTGGGCAAAGCGCATTGAGCCAGAGTTTAGGCATCGAATTCCGAGGCAAGAGGTCGATGATGAAGGTGTTAAGTGGCAGGTGACAGAGGGGCATCGACCCACCAGGATTCGTGACCTAAAACTCGAGGGCGAGGACGAAGAGCGGAACGGTGCTGGATATAAGGTCGAAGAGCGTCTACGTGATATGGACCGTGACGGGATAGATGTCGAATTAATTTTTCCTAACAAGGGCCTGTCAATGTGGGCTACGCAGGACCCAGTGTTTTCGCAGGCTATGTGTCGTGTTTGGAATGACTGGTCGATGGAGATGTATGGTGACGAGCGATCTCGCATGCTTCCCGCGGCTGCTATCGCGCCGAACGATATCGATGGTGCGATAGCTGAGATTGAACGTGCGGCAAAAATGGGCCACCGTTGCCTGACATTACCGAATCGTCCGGTTTGGGGTTCAGGGGATGGTAGTGAAGTTAACTATAATCTGCCACACTTTGACAGGCTATGGGCTGCAATCGAAGAACATAATCTTCCTATTACATTACATATATCAACAGGAAAAGATCCTAGGGGGGCCCGCGGTAACGGTGGCGCCGTTATAAATTACGCGGTGCACTCGCTCAGCCAATCCCTCGAACCTGTTGCTAACTTTTGTAGCTCTGGTGTATTAGAGCGATTTCCAAATCTTAGAATTGCGACTATTGAGGCTGGGATCGGTTGGATACCATGGGCACTTACTGCAATGGATGAGGCATATCATAAGCATCACATGTGGTCATTTCCTAAATTGTCAATGCTGCCAAGTGAGCACTATCGGAATAGCTTTTATGCAAGTTTTGGAGAGGACCCACCTGGATTAGCGCTTGGGTCAGAGTTTAATCTTATGAAGAATTTCATGTGGGCTAATGACTATCCCCATCAAGAAGGAACTTGGCCTCACTCTGCAGCTGCGATTGAACGAACGATGAGCAACTTGTCAGACGAAGAACGAGCTTCTGTGCTTGGTGGAAATGCTGCTCGGTTCCTTAATATCGAAAATTGATTTGTAGCTTGGGACAGCACTACACTCTTAATCTACCATTTCGAGTAGATATCAATGAGAGAGAATGCAAGTGGCTAGTATTCAAGAATTGTTTGGCCTTGAGGGTAAGACAGCATTAGTAATTGGCAGTTCCAGCGGACTCGGTCGAGAGTCTGCAGAGGCTCTTGCTGTGGCGGGAGCAAAGATTGGTTTAATGGCTCGAAGAACTTCTCTGCTGGAAGAGGTGGCTGATAGCTGCAGGTCTTTCGGATCCCAAGTCGATTGGATTCAAGTCGATGCGACCCAGAGATCAGAGTTGGAACTGGGGATATCGGCTCTTGAGTCAAAACTAGGAGATATTGATATCTTAGTTTACGCTGCTGGTGTAGCCCCGCTTAAACGTGCTGAGTTACATTCTGAGGAAAAATGGAATCAGGCACTCAGTACTAATTTGACGGGAGCATTTTACGCATCTCAAATTGTTGGATCTAGGATGATTCAGCGCTTCGAGCAGCAAAAGGACTCTTGGGATGGTGGGCGCTTGATAATGATTGGTTCAATTATGGGCTCCCATGGAAATCCTGTTCACCGTAATATCGGCTACGCCGCGAGTAAAGGCGGTTTGGATAATATGGTTCGCCAATTGGCGGTGGAGTGGGCACCATATCAGATCACAACAAACGCGATTGCCCCTTCTTATTTTAAAACTGAGATGACGACAGATCCTGCGACTGGTGAAATCCCAGCAGTGATGCTGGATCGTATGCAACAATTTTCACCAAGTGGACGAATAGGGGAAGCTGGTGAAATCAGTTCGAGTATATTATTTTTAGCGTCACGCTTTTCGTCTTATATAAACGGTGCAATTATTCCAGTTGATGGAGGTTGGTCGGCTTGGTGAGATCGTGTTAGAAGGGGTTAATTGATGACATCTGATGATTTCGAGAAATTACTCGAGGAATTGACAAACGTGGGTGGCCCTAGTGGTTTTGAGGAGCCAGTCCGACTTATTGTAGAGCGAGAGTTAGCACCAGTGATTGATGGTAGAGAAATTGATGGCTTGGGATCATCAATTTCTACTCTGAATAATGGGACCTCAAGATACCGAGTTCTCCTAACTGCACATATGGATGAACTCGGCTTGCTGGTCAAGCGAATTACACCTGAGGGATTTCTTAAATTCCAGCCGATTGGTGGATGGCTTCCGCAAGCGATTATCGGCCAAAGATGGATTGTTAAGACGCACAAAGGCGAAATTAATGGCATCACGGGTATCAAGACAATTCACGTAATGAGCCCTAAAGAGCGAGGCGAGGTATTTGATATTGACGGCATGTTTATCGATGTGGGAGCGACTTCAGATGAAGATGCTCGAAATAGACTAGGTATTCGTCCAGGCGATGCAGTGTATCCAGATAGCAAATTCAAAGCACTAGAAGGTGGTTCGCGTTTTATTGGAAAGGCGTGGGATGATCGAGTAGGTGTGGCGGTACTTATTCAGGTTATGAAAGGTTTGGCTGAAGCGAAGGCACCTATAACTGTGGTAGGCGCAGCCACCGTCCAAGAAGAGATTGGTTTACGTGGGGCACAGACTTCCGGTTATTTGGCCGAAGCTGACATCGCTATAAACCTTGAGAGTGGGGTGGCTGGAGACTATCCAAGTATTTCACTTGACGAGGCTCAAGAGGAAATTGGTGGTGGTCCCAGTATTTTTTTCCATGACAGTTCTATGATTCCAAATACCAAATTCAGAGATTTTGTCGTTGATCTAGCAGAGAGGGAGAATATTCCAATTCAATTTAATGTGTTGAGTGGTTATGGACAGGATGGATCGGCTATTCAACGGACCCGTGGCGGAGTGCCAGTGGTCAACATCGGCGTACCAACTCGCTATTTGCACAGCCACCAAGGTTTAGTTGCGCGAAGTGATATAGAGGAATGTGTGAGGCTTGTTACGAAAATCGTCATGAGTTTCACTGATGATGTAGTAGAGAACTTACGTTCATTTGATTAGGAGGAAACGTGGGAAGTTTATCAGGCCGAAATGCTTTAGTGACAGGAGCGAGTAGGGGAATTGGGCGGGCTATTGCGCTCAAACTGGCATCCGAGGGTGCAAATATCATAGTAAATTATGCAAATAGTGCGTCCTCTGCTGAGGATGTTGTCACTGAAATTCGTGAATTAGGGGTTCGGGCTGAGGCAATACAGGCTGATGTGTCCGACCGATCCGCCTGTGAGGCTATGGTCGATTCTGCAATTAGGATATTTGGTCAGATCGACATGTTAGTTAATAACGCAGGGATCGGTTCCAGTGGTATAGATCGACCTACGATAACTGAGGCCACATACGATCAGTATGAACTTCTAATTGGCGCTAACTTATGGGGACCAATCTACATGAGCAAGGCACTTGTGCCTCATATGCGCTCTGCTGAACGGAGTGACATAATAATGATTTCATCTGTCGCAACTGACACGTACTCTGAACGTATGGGCCTCTATAGCATCGGGAAAGCAGGAATGGAAGCTCTTGCTTACACGCTCGCGAAAGAGGAAAGATCAAATGGTATGCGTGTCAATGTCGTGGCGCCTGGACTCGTTGACACGGACATGGGACGGAAATTAATTACGCTTCTTCCGGGTTCGGACGATATGCGTGAGCGCGATGCAGGAGCTCCATTTGGGTACGTATGTACTCCGGAAGATATAGCATCTGCTGTTTACTTTCTTGTATCAGAGAATGGCCGATATCTTACGAATCAACGTATTGCGGTTAATGGGGGCGGTTTTTAACAATTATTCGCGGAGGCCATTGCGCAAGTGACCTCTCACTACTAGAATTATGGATCTGGTGATTAGAGCGTAATGGAACCACCCGTTCTCATTCCGAACACGGAAGTGAAACGTTACAGCGCTGACGATACTGCCTGGGTGACTGGGTGCGGAAAATAGGCCATCGCCAGACTTTATAATAATAGGGCCGTCGTGTAGGCGGCTTTGTTTTTGCCCGTGAGTAAGTAAAGACTAACTTAAATCACAGGCAGGGTGTGAAGTACTAGCAAAATTGCTGATACTATCTCGCTAATATTTTTAATAAGGGGGAACTCAAAGTTTGAGTGAAGAACAAAAAGAAGAGCAGTCATTAAATTTGGCAGAAGAATCGCCGATTGGCGACGGTGATCTAGGTGCAGAGGACAGTACCTTATCTCCGGCTCAAAATGAAGTTAGTCCTTCTGTGGCAACTAGTGCCCCCTCCGATAAAGAAGAGTTTGAAGACATGGAATCTCTCCTTGCGGCGGTTGATGTTTCTGCTATCAGGCCATTGAAGCGTGGTGAAACGTTGACTGGACTTGTGATGGCGATTGAGCGCGAAGGGATATTGGTTGACGTTGCGCATAAATCTGAAGGGTTCGTACCCACATCGGAGATGCTGCTTTTGGGTTCAGATCCTTTGAGCAAGTTAACTATTGGACAAGAAGTTACTGTTTCTGTCGTGCAGGCTGAGACTCCATCGGGTCAGATAGGCCTATCTATGGATAAGGCTCGAGGCGAACAAGGATGGAAGATTCTCCAAGACTGGCATGATAACAGCGAAGTGTTCGAGGCCGAAATTACCAGTTTTAATAAAGGTGGATTACTTGCTAACGTTGAAGGTATCAATGCCTTTATTCCTATGTCACAAGTGGTGGGCGCAAAGCCCGGAAGCGATGGTGTTGCCCCATTAGGTAGCCAAGTTGGGAAATCACTAAAACTGAAGGTTATTGAGATAAATCGAAAGCGAAATAGGGTTATCTTGTCAGAACGAGCGGCTAATCAAGAGTGGCGCGCTGAGCAGAAAGAACGATTACTTGACGAGTTACACGCTGGAGAAATTCGAACAGGTGTTATTACTTCGATTCGACCCTTCGGATTATTTGTTGACTTGGGTGGTGCCGATGGTCTTGCGCATCTGTCAGAAATTTCATGGGATAGAAATGCTGATCCAGAAGCAATGTTTACTGTTGGTCAAGAGATAAAAGTTTATATTCTAAGAATTGATCAAGAGACAAAGAAAATTGCTCTGTCTGTTCGTCGAGCGGCTCCAGAGCAATGGGATGATTTGATTACTCGATATTCTATTGGCGACGTGGTCCCAGGCGTGGTCACAAGGTTAGTCAATTTTGGAGCGTTTGCTCGTTTGCCTGGCCCGGTTGAAGGTCTGATTCATGTGTCTTCCATGGTTGAGAGACGTATATCTAGTCCCAAGGAAGTTTTGGATGAAGGTGATGTCATACCTGTGAAGATTGAAAGAATTGAACGAGATCGACACAGACTAGGATTATCTCTGAAAGATGCCCGAGATGAGGCATTGGCTCAGGGTTGGACATTCGATAATTTGGGAAGGGTGATTGGTTTTCCAGAATCGGTTCGAGACGAGTTAGCCGAAGAAGCAGATTTAGCAGAAGCCCGCTTCGATGAACGAATTGCTGAGCAGGCGGTTTCGGAAGAACGCGCTGCCTCTGAGCGAGGTGCACGGGAGGAAAGAGCGACTGATGCTCGCGCTCAACGCGACGCCGCGACAGACCGTAGCCCTCAACAAACCGCTATGGAGCAGGCGTTTGCTCAAGCATCTTCCACTGAAGAAGTTGTAGCTGAGGAAGTTGTAGCTGAAGAAGTAGCGACCGAGGACGAGAAGCCCCAATAGAGCCTTCGTCTCTAGAGGACTCATTTATCGTTTAAGAAAGCATCGCAATACTCTTGGTATTGCCGCGTTGAATTTTTATTCATCGTGCTTTCTGACTTGAATTGTATTTGGTTTAGCTGCGTCTTATGGGTGTCCTATGCTAACCTCTTTAGAGGCGAGGACAGAGGGGATGCGAGTCTATGGCTGATCGATTTGACAAGTTCACAGAGCGTGCACGACGTGTTTTGACGCTGGCTCAAGACGAAGCTCAAAGGTTTAATCATAATTACATTGGCACAGAGCATTTGCTCTTGGGACTGGTGCGCGAAAGTGATGGAGTTGCTGCTCGGATTTTGGCCAACCTCTCGGTCGAACTTCCAAAAGTCCGCTCGTCAGTTGAATTCATCATCGGTACCGGCGATCGAGCGTCTTCTGAAGATATTGGGTTAACTCCACGTGCCAAGCGAGTAATTGAACTTGCAGTTGATGAAGCTAGAAGACTTAACCATTCCTATATTGGAACTGAGCATATTCTTTTAGGTCTAGTTCGCGAAGGGGAGGGGATAGCGGCCGGTGTTCTAGAATCCCTCGGCGTTAATTTGGCTCGAGTTCGAAATGAAGCTCAGAGAGTGTTGGCTCAAAGTGGAACTGAGCCGTCTAAGCAACCAGCTGTGGCCGGTCAGCGACAGGATCGAACCCCATTGTTGAACCAGTTAGGGGTCGATCTGACAGAAATGGCAAGATCTGGTCAGCTAGACACGATTGTCGGTCGAGGAAGCGAGATTGAAAGAGTCATTCAGATTTTATCTCGTCGTACGAAAAATAATCCAGTTTTAATTGGTGAACCAGGCGTTGGAAAAACTGCCATCGCTGAAGGACTCGCCCAGCGAATTATTGCTGGTGATGTCCCAGATACTCTCATAGGCAAACGTATGCTGACTCTCGATATCGGTCTACTTGTAGCAGGAACTAAATACAGAGGTGAGTTTGAGGAAAGACTGAAAAAAGTTATTGCTGAAATAAAATCAGCTTCAAATTGTGTTTTGTTTATAGATGAGTTACACATGCTCGTTGGAGCAGGAGCTGCGGAGGGCGCGGTTGACGCCGCGAACATACTGAAGCCGGCTTTGGCTCGAGGCGAGATACAAGCTATTGGGGCAACTACTCTTGACGAGTATCGTAAACATATTGAGCGCGATGCAGCCTTGGAGCGCCGCTTTTAACCAGTACGTGTAGAGGAGCCCTCGGTTGATGAGACCATTGAAATATTGAAAGGTGTGCGAAGCGCTTACGAAGACCATCACAAGCTAACCATTGGTGATGATGCTATAGGTGCTGCTGCAGAACTTTCGACTAGGTATGTATCTGACAGATTTCTTCCAGATAAGGCAATTGACTTAATTGATGAAGCATCTGCACGTGTCCGAATACGAAGATATGCTGTCCCACCGTCTTTGCGTGAGGTTAGGAATAGTCTTGCCGCCTTGAGAAAAGAGAAAGACGACGCGTCCTCTGATCAGGAATATGAGCAAGCTAACGATCTTCGTCAACGCGAGCAGCGCCTAGAGGTGGAATTAGAAGCTCTCGAAAAGGAAGTTGCTGAGGAGCAATCGAAAGATATTCCTGTTGTTGGTGAGGATGACATTAGGGACGTAATCTCCCAATGGACGGGTGTGCCACTTTCAAGAATTGCCGCCGAGGAATCACAACGTTTACTTCAAATGGATTCGTTTATTAAGGAAAAAGTTATTGGACAGGATGATGCGGTGCAAGCAGTTACCAGAGCGGTACGACGCGCTAGTGCCGGCTTAAAAGATCCGAAACGACCTATCGGCGTGTTTATGTTTCTAGGGCCCACAGGAGTAGGTAAAACATACTTGGCAGAGATGCTTGGCGAGTTTATGTTCGGATCCAAAGATAACATTGTCAGAATTGATATGTCTGAGTTTATGGAGAAGCATACGGTGTCTCGCTTAGTGGGTTCGCCTCCAGGATATGTTGGGTACGAAGATGGTGGTCAATTAACAGATGTAGTTCGTCGAAAGAGTTATTGTTTGATTTTGTTGGACGAAATTGAAAAAGCTCATCCAGACGTCTTTAATACACTCTTGCAAATCTTTGACGATGGCCATTTGTCCGATGCAAAAGGACGTAAGGTGGACTTTCGAAATACGATTATTATAATGACCTCAAATGTGGGATCCGATCTTATTCGGAAAGACTCGAAAGTAGGATTCCAAACAATTCTTGATGAATCTAAAACTGTTGAAGATCAGTATCGGAGAATGAAGGACAAAGTCGAGGAAGAAGAGAAACGAGTATTTAAGCCTGAGTTTTTGAATAGAATTGACCAGTCTGTGGTGTTTCACGCGTTGTCGCCTGAACACATCAGAGAAATTGTTGATTTGGACCTCAATGATTTACGGGCGAACTTGCGACAAAAACATATGCGAATTGAAGTTGCCACTGAGGTTCTTGATTACTTAGGCGACCGAGGTTGGGATCCGGTATTTGGTGCACGACCTTTGCGTCGACTCATCCAGAGCGAGGTTGAGGACAAATTATCTGACAGATTGTTGTCGAACGAATTTGACGAAGGTGACACTATTAGATTAATTCTTAATGACGGTGAAGTTGACTTCGAGAGAATTGAAATGCTGGAAGAAAATACCTCAGATGATATAGAGACATCTGAAGGAGACCGCGAGGGCGCCGAAGAACCTGTTCTGACTTAGATTGCTGTTTTTCTAGAGGGAATATTTCGTGTTTGATCGTCTTGACAAAAAACGTCGTGATGTCGGATGGGTTTTAGCAGCACGAGAGTCAAAGGCATTCCGTTATTTGGTGCTTGATTCAGATTCTCATCTGGTTTATTTGAGAGATGCACCGGATATTTCAGAACTTCCTTTATTTTCGACGGACTTATTGCCCTCGCATTTCGGCAACAGAGCACATGGTGTGTTACTCGGTGAGCGTGATGGCGAAGTGATATTTTGCTTCGATAGTGAAGTAATGGGACCGGAATTTATGGACATGACTGAATCTGTGGATTCACGTTTGGTGACCCAAAATTTATCTCCAATGGACAGTTCTATTTTTTTGATGGCTAGAGCTCTGACACTCTGGTCAGTAACCGTACAATTTTGCGGTCGATGTGGTTCACCGACAGAGAAGCTGGCCGGGGGGATGTCATATCGATGTGAGAAGCCAATTTGTAGCACTAAGCACTATCCAAAAATCGATCCCGCAGTGATTATGTTAGTTACGGATGGTGGTGATCAGGTCGCTTTAGGGCGTGGTCGTCGGCATCCAGAAGGAATGTTTTCTTGCTTTGCTGGATTTCTGGAACCAGGCGAATCGATTGAAGATGCAGTTGTTCGTGAAGTCAATGAGGAAAGTGGGCTACATGTAGAAGAGCTTAAATATTTTTCTTCACAGGCTTGGCCATACCCTTCAGCCGTGATGATTGGATTTATTGCCAACGCAAGAAAGACAGAACTTGTACTCGATTCAGATGAAATACTCGAGGGCCGATGGTTTTCCCGTTCAGAACTAGAGATTGCAAGAGAGGCAGGAAGTCGAACGTTGCCTCGACAAGGATCACTTGCTCGAGAATTACTGGACTTTTGGCTAGATGATTAAGAGTGAATTTGAATGAAGTTTATATCGTATCTAAGAGTATTCATAACGCAGACGATTCATTGACTGGAGCAGGCCTATCAGAATGAATACTGAAATTACGGATGAGCCACCGGCAGATATCAAAGGTAGCGTGATTCCAGTTGTGGGGATAAACCGAGTGTTTACACCGATGTGTACCAGTGACTGAATTGCAAACAAGCTGGTCAAACCTAGGATTACTAACTGGTTAAAGATTACATTTTGCTTGGTTGCCGTAGTTATACCGCGCGACACTATTAGGATAATCAAGCCACAAACAAGAATTCCTCCAAATGCACCAGTTGCTTCAAGCCATTGTGCGAAAACAAAATCAGAATTTCTGACAGAGATTCCTGCTAGGGCCTGGCTTTCCGAGAAAAACCCATTGCCCCAGAAGCCACTTCCATTTAAAGCAATATCAATTTGTTTCGCGGTATAACCAGACCCGAGAGGATCTCTGCTCGGATCGATGAATGTGGCGATTCGATCAAGTTGGTAGCTGGGTATGATTGATGCGGCCACTGGGAGGAGTCCCACGGCAAGTAAGACAAATGCAATCACCGTCTTCCATGGCATTCCCCAAGCGAAGATCGTCAGGATACAAGAAAAAGTTAACACTAATGTCGAGCCTAAATCAGGCTGTAACAGAATCATGAGAGTTGGAATTCCCGTGATTATTAATACCAGACAAAGTGGAATTAATGCAGGTCTATACCGACTTCCAATAAAAGCAATCATTAATATTGTCGAGATTTTAGCCAACTCCATTGGTTGAAAACTAAGAGGCCCAAGTCTTAGCCACCGCTTCGCCCCGAATGATTCGTCGCCAACCAGAATGACCAATGCGAGTAACACCAGGCTGAAGACGTATCCACTAGGTGCGACCGCCTTCAGCATTTCGTTAGGTACGTAGGTTATTGTGATCATTACCACTAGCCCGATTAATCCGAACGCAATGTGATTGACCGTAGCGGGGGTGAGCACATTGAAGTTTTCACCAGTAGCGATTTGGAGACTTGCCACGCCGATCAGAAGCATGGTGAAACTAGAAAAAAATAGGATAGGATCGGCTATGAGGATTCTCAGGAGTCGGAATATAAGAATAGATGCCTCCTACTTTGTGAATACTGTTTACTCGGTTCGTGAACCTAAATAGGCTTCAAAAATGTCTTTTGCGACTGGTGAGGCATGATATGCCCCGTTGCCGTGCTTGATATATACGGCAATTGCAATCTCGGGATTAGGCATTGGTCCAAACGCAATGACGAATCCGTGTTCATCGTAAGTTCCGTCGGAATACGCTGATCCAAATTCAGCGGTACCTGTTTTTCCACCAATTTTATATCTATCTGGCTTAGCTCTCTGCGCAGTTCCGTCAGGGCCTGACGCCGTAGCAACCATCGCATCGCGGATGAAAGAGAAATGCTCAGCTTTGGCTGGTATATTTGTTGAGACACGAACATCGTCCGTGTTTTTGATAATTGTAGGTTTTAAGCGAATTCCGCCGTTTGCGATCGCTCCCGTATAGACTGCTAGTTGCAGTGGCGTTGCGAGAAGATTGCCTTGACCGATCCCGAATTGGTAAGTATCGCCCAACGTCCACGTTTCATTCAGTACATTTTTTTTCCATGCTTCTGAAGGCACAAGTCCGCTTGACTCTGTAGTTACCTCTAGTCCCGTATTTATTCCAAAGCCGAAGCGACTGGCCCACGTAGAAATATTTTCTGAACCCAGCCCTCTGATATCGTCGCCGGTTCGCGTAGTACCCGGTGGCCATCCTCCCGCCAACACATAAAAATAAATGTCCGATGAACGGACAATAGCTCGAGTCATATCTAATGAGCCATGAGGGTACCAGTCACGGAAAATTGCGGGCTCTGCGTCTGGGTCATACATATTAGGTACTAATAATTCGCCAGTACTCACTATCTGCGTATCTGGATACGCTGTACCTGCCTCGAGCGCAGCAAGCGCAACCACGGGCTTGAAGGTTGAGCCTGGAGGCATAAGACTCATGGTTGCTCTACTAACTAGCGGTTTTTGAGGAGCAGATAGTACAGTATTTAATTCGTCTGACCGATCAGCACTTGAGAAGATATTCGGGTCGTATTCGGGGATGCTTGCCAAAGCTAAAATTTCACCGGTGCGGACATCCATGACAACAATGGCACCTTCAGGCGTATAGGCGCCGCGCCCCTCACGCAGGCTCGGATCTCGCGCATCATCAATACCGGCTTGTATATGCTTTTGCAGTGATTTGAATCCCTCAAGTTGTAATT
>JAQWLS010000045.1 GCA_029247135.1 Dehalococcoidia bacterium
GATCTTATAAAAATGAGATATCGCATCGTGCTAAAGCACTCTTCGCTATCCGATCAGTGCTTGAAAAATTTAACTGAGAGGTATTAATGGAAAATCATCTCGACTTAATGTTTCAAGAATTAGAGAAAAATAAAAAAACAGCCGTAATTCCATTTCTCCCGGCTGGTTGGCCAGAGCTCGATTCCACCACGAAAATCGTTAGTGCTGCGGTCCGAGGTGGAGCTAATGCAGTGGAACTCGGCTGGGCTTTCAGTGATCCACTTGGGGATGGACCAGTAAATCAAGTTGCTTATGACCGTGCAATACAAAACGGCAGTAATGGAAGTAGCATACTGCGAAATGCTGCCGAAATACGAGACAATCACAGCGATCTACCCATAATTGTGATGGGCTATGCTAACCCGCTCCTATCCTACGGTGTTGAAGAATGGGCAGCTGACGCTAAAGCAGCTGGTGTAGATGGTTTAATTTGTGTTGATCTACCTCCACAAGAGGCAATCGAAATATCCGCTGTTTTAAAGCAATCAGACATACATCCAATATTTCTACTGGCACCAACTTCAACTGATGAAAGAATCAAGCTAATTGCTGAACACGGTACTGGTATGATTTACTGTGTATCTGTCGTCGGAATAACTGGTGCGCGCCGGGCTTTATCTTCTGAACTACCCGAGTTTATCAAGCGAGTTAAAGAAAAAACTAAAATTCCACTTGCTGTTGGATTTGGAATATCAGAACCTGAACATGTTGCCTCAGTTGGAACTATCGCGGAAGCGGCGGTAGTAGGAAGTGCATTTGTTGGAGCAATATCAAGTTCACAAGAGAATGATTACGAATCAGCCGCTGAAAAATTCATATCGGGACTAGTCAACGGAGGATAGTTATGAAAGTGAGAGGTGTCAGGGGTGCAACTACAACATCATCCAATACCCAAGAAGAAATTCTCCAAGCGTCTCAAGAACTCTTGACTGAAATAGTGAATAGAAACGGAATAGAAATTGACGACGTTGCCTCAATTTTCTTCTCTACAACTCCCGACTTAAACACTGAATTTCCTGCAGTTGCCGCGCGGCAAATAGGTTTCACGAACGCTGCACTTGAATGCCTAGTCGAAATGAATGTCAAAGGCTCACTACAAAAATGTATACGAATCCTGATGCACATCAATACCGACTTAGCTCAGCAAGAAATACAACATGTGTACTTAAGAGATGCGAAGTCGCTCCGCGTCGACTTATCCGAAAAATAATGTGATCGTCCGTAAGTTATGATAGACAGCGAAACACACCATAATCAGAATTCGCAAAATTCAGTTGAGACGGAAAATCTCTTTCTAATTGATAGTGCCGAGTATAGTGGTCCCCTTCAGGCGCTCTTGGAAATTGTTGAACATCACGAGTTAGATATCAATATTGTCTCACTAGCATCAGTTGCATCACAATTCGCAGAGTATGTATCGCAAGTCAAAAACAAAGGTGAAATATCTGTAGAACAAATATCTCAATATGTACTAATCGCATCTCGTCTTTTGCTACTTAAGTCACGTTCGCTTCTTCCAGAAATAGCTCAAATAGAGGAAGAAGAGGAAGCACCAGATATTCTAGCTCTAATCGATGCTTTGAAAGAGTACCGAAAATTTGCGCAAGCAGCCGATATATTAAGCGCTAAAGAAGGCTCTATCAGCTATCCAAGGTCCCCTAAATCAATTATTAATTCATCAGAACTAGAAATTCCAACAGGTTTAGATGGTATTACTTTGCAATCACTCGTGGAGATCATTGGAGACGTGCTGGAGAGACTCCCTGAAGATGAAGATTATCTAGAACTTGAACGAGAGCCTATCATTCTTGCCGACAGAATAAATCGAATCAAGCAATTATTTGACGATCCCATGAAATCCAAAATATCATTCCGATCAATAATTGAATCCGCATCCACTCGGGCAGAGGTAATTGTGGACTTCCTAGCGGTGCTGGAACTAATTAAATCTCAAACTATCGCTGCAGGTCAATCTGAGAGGTTTGGTGAAATCTATCTAGAACGGTTATCCATATAGAACCCTTAATTCTTAATACATAACTTGCCACAATCAGTTTCTGGGACTTTATCAGAAGGGTTCAGAAGATTAATATCAAACATCCAAACTGATTTGTGACAAGATTAGGGAACTTCTGTGTTGAAAACTCGCAAAGAGTTAGGCGAAACCGCAACGGCTGGAAAGCATGCTATCTCTATCGGAGTGTTTGATGGAGTTCACAGAGGCCATTTGGCACTAGTCGATAAAATGCTCACTGAAGGAAAGACAAGGGGTCTTACCGGCGGTGTAGTAACCTTCTATCCGCACCCCGTAGCTGTAATACGGCCGGATATTGAATTCACTTATCTGACATCGTTACAAAATCGAATCGAACTACTTCACACAATCGGTATTGAGTTTGTTTCCGTACTTGAGTTTGATCAAGAGTTGCAAAAGGTCTCAGCCAGAGATTTTTGTGAAATGTTAGTCACGGAAGCTCAGATGGAACTCCTTGTTGTCGGAGATGATTTCAAGCTAGGACGAAATGGCGAAGGTGATATTAAGATTTTGAAAAATATAGGCTTGGAACTTGGATTTGAGGTTGTTAGCGTTCCGCTTGTTCAAGAAAGTACCTCAAAGGTTTCGTCTACTCGTATTCGTGAAGCACTTTACTCTGGTTTTATGGAAGAAGTCAGTTCACTAATGGGACATCGATATCAACTTGATGGTCCAGTCGTTATAGGAGATCAAAGGGGGCGAACTATCGGGTTTCCTACCCTGAACGTAGATATAGAAACAAATCGATCAATTCCGCCAAACGGTGTTTATATAACGGAAACATTTGTCAAAGGCAAAAAATTCGCGTCCGTCACCAACATCGGTTCAAGACCAACCTTTACTATAGACTCGAAGAATCATCTCGAGACCCATCTCTTGGACTTCAATGAAGATGTCTACGGTGAGCATGTCACCGTCGAATTCATTTCACGTCTAAGAAAGGAAAAAAAATTTAACTCTGGAGATGAACTAGTCCTACAAATCAAAAATGATGTAGAAAAAGCTTTGAACTATTTTAGTAATATTAGGTAAGGACTTCATGAATAAGCCTAGAACCATGACTCCCGTTGCTGATCAATTAACTATCTTGATGGATGGTGTAGATCTAGGTTCATCAACCTTGCAAAAAGCTATGGAAAGTGAACTCACAAGTCTACTCGAAGAGGATCGACCACTCACTGTATATTGTGGATATGACCCGACCGCTACGGACCTCCATTTGGGTCATATTCCGACCATGGTTAAACTTCGTCAATTTCAGGATTTCGGTCACAGAGTGATATTTCTTATAGGTTCATTTACGGCTCAGGTTGGCGATCCGACTGGAAAACAATCAACTCGACCTATGCTGGATGAAGAGGCCGTTCAGGCCTTTAGCCAATCATATATTGACCAGGCCTTCATAATTCTTGATGCTGAAAGTACTGAAGTCCTCTACAACCACGAGTGGTTGGCACCCCTAAATTTCGCTGATGTCATCAAACTAGCGGCTGAGTTTTCAGTAGGGCATTTCCTTCAACACAGTACATTCCGAGATCGAATTCAAAAAGGAGACTCGATTAGAATTAGCGAGTTTATGTACGCTATCCTCCAAGCATATGACGCTCTACATATGAAAACTGATATCCAAATAGGTGGAAGTGACCAAATCTTCAATATCGTAGATGTTGGTCGAACACTACAAACATCAAGAGGACAAAAGCCTCAAGTTGCTCTAACTCTACCAATATTAGTTGGGACGGATGGCAAAGAAAAAATGTCAAAATCACTTGGGAATACTATTGGATTGCAGGATGCACCTAATGACATGTTCGGTAAAGTCATGTCACTCCCCGATCAAGCTTTAGATCTATATGCTCGCTTGGTAACGAATTTACACCCCACCGAGGTCAATAAACTTCTCAAAAATATCGAAGAAAAGAAAATAAGTCCTATAGAGGCTAAGAAAAAAGTAGCAGCAGAAGTAGTGGCACTTATCTATTCGAAGGACGAGGCTATAGCCGCAAAAGAATATTTCGAGAACACCTTCCAAAAAAGACAAGAGCCTGTCAATGATGCTCCAGAGTATGCATTACATGAAGACAAGCGGTTAATTAGCGTGATCATGGACAGTATGAATTACAGCGGCGGCGAGGCGAGGCGCATGGTGAACCAAGGTGCCATAAAGATAAATGACCAGAAGGCTGAAGATATAAATTTCATCCTCTCAGACGGAGATTTCGTAAAAATAGGTCGTCACACGTTTCTTCGAATCAAAGAAAATTAGTAATAATAAATTTACCAACTAGAATGACGCTGCAAATCGATAATCTCCAGCTCCAAAGGAGATCCATATAATCGCCCGTAGGTCGCCACATTCCTCTTAAACTTATACGCCAAATCAAAACGTTGTCCTTCAAAAGCAGAATATTCTCCAAAGCCCCACCCAACTGCCTGCCATGTTTGAGTACCGCTAGTAAATGTAGCTCGGAGGTGTCTGGAATCTTTGCCGATCGTTCTAGAATTACTCATCATGACATCCGACGCATAAAATACCGGCTTCTTATTGCCAATTCCATGTGGTTCAAATAGCGCAAGGTATTGTAGAAATTTTTCATCAATCAAATCGAATGGGAGATCAAGATCAATAGCTAATTTTGGCGCAACTAAGTCCCCTGGCTGTGAAAACAAATCAAGTCCGCCAAGCTTCTCCTCCAAGGCTATCAGATTCGATTTATGTATTGAAAAACCTGCTGCAGCTCGATGTCCGCCAAATTTTATCAGCAGATCTGAAACTGCTCGTAGAGGTCTCAGCATGTCAAAGCCATCTATTGACCTGCAGGAAGCTCGAGCCTCGTCACTAGAAGAGTTAATAACTATTGCCGGCCTGTTGTACATGTCCGCTAGGCGTGACGCACAGAGACCTATAATGCCAGCACTGATACTATCCGATGCCACAACTAAAATTTCAGGCAATTCGTCACGATATTTATCTTGGATAATGTCATCACTAATTGCGACTGCAGCCTCTGTTTCCTTTCTACGAAACTTATTGAGATCGTCCAACTGCCTCGCCAACTGAACAGAATCATCAGTATTTGTAGAAATAAGTAACTCGAACGCCAAATCCGCATGTGCCAGTCGCCCAGCAGCGTTTAACCTAGGACCAAGAATCCAGCCAATGCTTTCAGCATCAATATCGACTTCTGCTAAACCTGCAGCTCCACAAAGAGCTTTAATACCAGACCGCGAAGTCTTGCGAAGCGCATCTATACCCAATCGAACAAGATCACGACTCTCACCTCTCAAGGGAGCCATATCACAGACCATCCCCAAACCTACTAAATCAAGAAATTTATCGCCATCAAATGTTATCTGCATCTTGAGAAACAACTCTTCCAGAACTTTGTAGGCGACTCCCACGGCTGCCGGCTCTGACCCATACAAATTATCGAAAAGTAGTGGGTTAACTATTGCATATGCCTCAGGCAGCTCACTTGGAATTGCATGATGATCAATCACCACAACATCCATATCTAAGCTATTAGCTTCTCGAACCTCTGCCACAGCGGATGTACCGGTGTCCGCGGTCACCAGCAGACTCGTGCCCATATCCGCAATGCGGCGAACCGACCGAGAGCTTGGTCCATATCCATCTATATTTCTATCAGGAATATATGATTCTACCTTGGCACCGAGTTCCCTTAAACCCTCCACTAGAAGCACTGACGACGTTACTCCATCGACATCATAATCTCCAAAGACAACAACATTTTCAGAATTTTGACAGGCCTGCAAAAGCCGCTCAACTGCTGGTCGTATATTAGGCATTAAATCAGGATTGGTGAGCTTTTTGGGTGAGCCCAAGAAAATACGGGCCTTCTCCGTTGTATCAATATCCCGCAACATCAATAATTTTCTTATCGCTACGGGCAAGTCAGGACCTGCACTTTCAAAACCACTAAGGTCTGGCTCCGGTGCTAAAATCCAGTCCAAATTTCACTCTCGACTTACTACCAGTCGTCCCAACTAAACGACGGAG
>JAQWLS010000051.1 GCA_029247135.1 Dehalococcoidia bacterium
GGTGATGCGGCCTTTGCGACAGATCGAGCGCGAAGACTTGAATATCTTAGAAAAAATGGTCTTCCTGATTCAATAGTAAGAGACTTAACTGAGAGCAGCCTTGTCCCTACTTTGAGGTGGCAACCCTGCCCTGCCTCGGCTATTACGCCGGTAAATCATCTAGATCAAATAGATCTAGCCAAAAACGAAAAACTCACAATCTTCGCGGCACCCGGGCACACCCGAGGAAATCTAGTGGCGTATATCGACGAGGACTCATCGTTATTCTCTGGCGACACGTTGTTAGAAAGAACCATCCCTACCTCTGGTCTCCATTTTGTGGAAAGCCAGCCGAAAAATACTGGCTCGCCTGTTTCAAATTACAGCCGTTGGCCATCACTACCAGCCTTCATCCAGTCGGTTACTGAAATTCAAAATAAACAAATCAAGACAATATACCCTGGGCACGGTTCGGAGATTAATAACCCAGATCGTGTTTTCCAAAGATTCCTGAAACACCATGAAAAAAGAGCGTCTCGAATTAACTCACTAGTTGAAAATAACGAAGGGCACAGTACTTATATGATCGCCCGATTAATGTTCCCTAGAGTATCGAATCAGCAAATTGTACAGGCAATGATTGAAATTATTGGCCACTCAGATTTACAAGAAATATCAAAGCGTACGACCGCTGTATAACATCTACTCAACTGCTAAATGACGATAGAGAGTCGGTAATCTTCTTGGCAAACTCTCAATATCATCCACCACTTCATACCCAATGTCATCACACATTTGTTGCAAATAGTCATGCCCCTCTTTATCAACAGTAATCAAAAAAGGAGTGATTCCGTCACGCTTTGCCTCAAGAAGAGCCTGTTTCGTGTCGTGAACAGCATACTCTTTTTCAGTTCGGTCTTTTCCATAACCGTGGTCTTGGGGGCGACCATCAGAGACCATAATCAAAATTTTAACCTTGGAATCATGCTCATTTAATTTATGAATAGTATGTCTAATCGCTGGCCCCATGCGAGTGGACCGTATAGGTTCAATTTTACCTATTCGTCGTTGAACTAGTGGCCCCATAGATTCTTCTAGATCTTTAATAATATGAAACTCAACGTTATCGCGTCCATAGCCTGAAAAACCGTAGATCCCATATGAATCTCCGATAGCTTCGAGTGCTTCAACAATCAAGACGGCCGATTCCTTCTCAAGATCAATTATTCTTTTCGGCGGCTCAATCATCTGGCTTGCACGTCGAGCAGCAAGCCATTGGAAGTATTTTCTTGGGTCGCCATCAAAGTCATCATCATCATCATCGCTTGAGTTAGATTGACGTTGCTTCTCGATCTCTTCATCGGTGGACGCAGACATGTCTAATAAAAATGCAACCGCTACATCTCGTTCCATCTTATTTCGCTTGTTGTAGACTCTACCGGTTGGGCCAATACCAGCCTTCTTATCAATATGGAATTCAATTGCAAGATCCACATCGAGTTCGTCGCCATCTTCAACTCGCTTGATCTTCTTAAATACCTCTGGTCGCATCATCTCGAATTGTTTACGTGTTTCCATGACCAGACCGTGATGCCGACGGAGCGTTTCTTCGTAAAATTCAGGTTCTTCCTCTGCTTCATGGAATCTTTGTCCAACTCGGGTCCAACGAGGGCGATAATCTGAAGCTCTAAAGTCCCATTCATCATAATAGGACCAGTCAATTTCCATTGGCAGCTCCTGCTCCTCACCGTCACCCGGACCACCTGATGACTCATCCGATCCCTCACTGTCGTCATCAGATTTTCCTTCACCGGAAGGTGTAGCAGCCTGCTCAAGATTTTCTAGAAACATTCCCAAAGATTCGTCTAGATCACCCTCAGCCCACTCCGCAATAGTGATTTCCACTGAATTTTCTAATAATTCTTTCAGCTGTTCTTTGGTAAGAGGAGCACCCTCACCATCCACTTGGCCCTCTTGCTGCTGCTTGAGTCGAGCTAATAATTGCACGAGCTCAGGTTTGAAATCGCCACGGAACTCCGGTTGTGGTGGATTCTCAAATTCAATTTCTTGATCATTCGACTGCATATCCAACGGTGGTCCATCACCCGAGGGCATTGCTGGTTGAATACTCAACATATCTTCAGAAGGTGAATCAAACTCAAATTTACCGTCTGCCATGGCAGGAGTAACATTTGGAATTCGCTGAGCGATATCAAAAATAGCTGCCGCTGCCTCGGCCGAATCCTGAATAGTTGCATCATCTTGTTCAACGATTTTCAACGCAGACAGGCCGCTTTCCAGAAACTCCCGGTACACGGTTGGCCAGCGCATCGTCTCTGGTCTTCCCAAAGATGTTCTTAATAAGTTTTCGACAAAAGCGGCCCTCAGCGGCATATTCTCTATTCGTGGCCGACGATTACCTTCATGAGCTTGCAACTGTCGAAGCCATTTTCTAATTCCACCATATTCGCGACTTACGTATGCATCGACTCTCGTGTCCTCTACTACCGTAAAGATACCTGAAATAAGAATACGTTCATTAAATACATTGAAGTATCTCTGCATCGCAGTAAGCGCCGTAGATCCTGGCAGCTCATCTGGCTCTGATGACATTTCTGCACTAGATTGAGCAGATTCCTCGCGCTTGAGAAGAGTTGCAGCTGTATAAACTCCAGGCTGATTCCACCTATAGCCAAACGAATTGAACTCAATCCTTCCCGTCTGATGAGTAGCAAATACCTTATATGATTGGAAATTAGCTTCTTGCTCGTCAAAAGTGGCAACGAAGGGTGGTAAATATATAGAAGAACCCTCAGTCGTAGCTACCGATTCCTGCACCCATCCAATATTTTGATCGACAAGTTCCTCAACTGAATAAATACCTACTTGCTCACCAGTTAGAGCTTTGGCATACATGCGTAATAATGTGTTTATTGAGGCAAGCTCTATTCGTGACGACAGCTCCTGTAGTGTATTTTCCGCTCTAGTCGATTCGAGTCGAAAAAATGCTTCCGTACCTTCGGCATTATTCTCAACCGTTAAAATTTCTTCACCAACTGCTGACCATCTCCGCAGCTGATCAGGAGTCAGTCGATTACTCACAAAAGGTACTATCTTTAAATACTCCATCGCAGCAGTTGGGCTGCCTATCGCAATATTGGAAGCAAAAAGAATATGTTCGGCATGCGTATCCTCAGGTAATTGACCTAATGACTCGGCTGCATCGGCAAATAGTGGAAATGCTTGTCTACCTACCTCACTCGTGACTTTGGCCGAAAGATCGAGAAAGTTCGCACGATGCTCCGGGCTGATAGACGTGATTAATGAAGGACCTCGCTCGAAGTAGAGTCTGGTGTCTGCCCATGATGCCCGAGTGACTGCTCGAGCAAAACCAAGAAATGGTTCTCTATCAGATGACTCAAGTTCACCGAATATTCGTGTGGCGCTTTCAAGGCATGTGCTAGCAAGTTCATAGGAACGTTCAGTGAGTGCGTCAATAATACTGACCAACTTCTCTATAGACGCAAGCGGTAAAAACTCTAACAAAGCTGGAGTATGTTCGAAATAAGCAGCAGATAGGGTACCGGACTTCCAATTACCTCTAAATAGTCTGTCGCCCTGTGACGACCATTCTTCCAGATCATCCAAGCTCAAGTATTCCAAGACAGAGGGAGTATATTTAATGAACGAAGCCGCAACCAATGACGACTTTTCTGCAATATTTGCAGCCAATTCAGCCCATTTAATAATTCCCTGAAATCCTATGGTCGTGTGTATGATCGGAGTGGCTCGAAAATACTCAGTGGCAGCCTCCCAGGCCCTGAGGCTTTGGCCAGCAAGCCCGATTCCAGTTTCAGCCCATTGATCAAGCTCAGACGAATCGAGAACGCCATCTAAAAGTTGAGCACTCTTCTTGAATTCTTCCGGCAGAGATGCCCCAAACCCTTGGAGTTGCTCCTCATACCGAGCTACTAATTCATCTACGTAAGATTCTGGCATTTAGATCTATTCTCAAGCATTTTATATAATTAACACAATGATTATTCGTCAAAAATAGAAGTTACTACTTCTTCAATTGACCGCTGAACCTCCATGTCATCAGTTAAAGCCCAGACAACTGAAACTTGACATGCACGACGAGGCGAAATACCTGCCGCAATAAGCTTACCTGCATAGACAAGCAATCGAGTCGATACACCTTCACCAAGACCGTGCTCCTTTAAGTTTCTAACTTTTTCAGCGAGTTTGGCTAGATCTCTCGAGTATTCAGGTGATGCCCCTGACTCAACCTCAATTATTGCTGTCTCTTGATCACGATCAGGATAACCAAAATCAATAGATATAAATCGCTGCCGTGTGGAGTGCTTCAGGTCCTTAAGTGCAGACTGATAAC
This sequence comes from Dehalococcoidia bacterium, assembly GCA_029247135.1. Lineage (GTDB taxonomy): Bacteria > Chloroflexota > Dehalococcoidia > UBA2979 > UBA2979 > UBA2979. The sequence goes on from JAQWLS010000051.1 coordinate 4,373, forward strand.
CGGGGTTGTATGACATCACCAACAAAAAGCCATCGGCAGCCTCAAGTAGTTCTCCACGTTTCTCTACCGGTAACAGTCGTCGATAGTCAGTCAATGGATGGATTAAGACTGTGGTGTCTTTACGAGCTTCAACAACCTCATCAAGATAGCAAATAGCTCCGGCTTTAGTCGCGCGCGTTATCGGGCCATCGATCCACCTGGTCTCGTCGCCCTCAAGAAGGTATCGACCAACTAAATCAGATGCTGTCAAATCTTCATGACAAGCAACTGTTATGAGCGGAACACCATCTGGGGATGTTTCCCCAGCACTATTCTGAAGTCGCCACGTCATATGCTCAATGAACCGAGTCTTTCCGACCCCTGTAGGACCCTTCAAAAGAACAGGAATATTATTATCATAGGCTGCTTCAAAGAGACTAACTTCATCATTGATTTCCAAATAATAAGGCTCTTCTGTTAGCCTGAAATCTTCAACTGCTAGCTGAGTGTAACTTTCATTTTTTTTAGTCATTTCGCCTCTGTCCGTAATCAATTTTCCGTATAAATAACTCTCCCGGAAGAGAATTACTCTCAACCGAAATAAACGCCAACTGATGCGCTATATTAACCAGCCTTACGCTTACGCGCCTACTCTCTCAAGCAAGCTAATCCATGCTTCTTCCACTCGATTATTAAATTCGGCAACTGATGAGTCATTACGAATCACCACATCAGCAAATTCTTCTCGTTCCTCAATAGACATTTGTGACTCAATTCGCGCTTGAGCTGACTCTTCATCCAAATTATTCCGTTCCATCAGGCGTGATCTCGTAATATCAACTGGCACGCTAACAACCCACACTTCGTCACATAAGTCTTGCCAATCAGCTTCGATCAGAACTGCCGCCTCCAAAACTATTATCACATCGTTATCTTCTGCTTTAATTCTACTTATCTCTGCTTCGGCTAATAATCGAATTTCAGGCCATACAATCGCGTTAAGTTTTTCAAGACCATCAGGAGACGAAAAAATTCTCGG
>JAQWLS010000058.1 GCA_029247135.1 Dehalococcoidia bacterium
TTAGCAAAGCATAAAGGTTGGTTTGAGGATGAAGGTATTAACCTAACGATTATTGAACCTGCTGAGGTAGGAGTTGAGGCAGCTGTGGGAGCAGGTACCGCGCACTTCGGCTTTTCATATTCCGAATATTTACTTCCGGCCCGTAATGCAGGTGTTACAGCGTTATCGATAGCCGCAGTTTTCCCTCACAATGACTCCAGTCTGATGTTGTTAGGTTCATCTGGGGTTACAAGACCTCGAGACCTGGAGGGTAAATTGTATGGTGGCTGGGGGGGTGCTCTTGAAACCCATTTGATTAAAACCCTAGTGACCTGTGATGGTGGCGACGCGAGCTCACTTGAGTTTGTCGAAGTCGGTAACGTCCCGGCGGTCGAGAGTATGGAGGCGGGGAGATTTGACTTTGTGTGGGAGTTTGAAGGCTGGGGTGTCATTCGTTCCAGAGAACTTCTTGGGCGTGATGTGACCACTCTAAGATTCATTGATTACTTAAACTGCATTCCTGACTGGTATACGCCAATTTTGATAACTGGAGACTCGCTGGCGGAGGAGAATCCGGAACTGGTGAAAGATTTTTTGAAGATTGCAAGCAAGGGTTACAACGAAGCCATGAAGAATCCAACAGACTCTGCGGAGGCTCTATTGGCATTAGCTCCAGAACTTGATTCAACTTTGGTAACGCTCGCCGCTGAATATCATGTCGATAAATATCGCGCTGGAGACGCACCTTGGGGTACTCAAGACGGCTCGGTATGGCAAGACTTTACTGAATTCCTTTTAGAGGCAGAATATTTGGAGGAAGCACCAGACTTGGCAAGCACATGGACGAATGAATTTCTTCCGGATTAATCGACTCGAGCTATGACCGTTATAGACGTTAGAGGATTAACTCATCACTTTAGTCAAAATATTGCGAGAGGAGATGCTCGCGATATTTTGGTGCTTACCGATCTTACTTTTTCAGTTATGGAGGGTGAGTTTGTGGCTATTGTGGGCCCTAGTGGCTGTGGTAAAAGTACGTTACTTCGTATTTTATCGGGACTAATTCATCCAACTGGTGGTGACGCTTTTATCAAAGGACATAAGATTCTTGATTCCAACCTTAGTGCCTATATGCCTCAGCGAGATCTTTTATTACCTTGGCTGAACGTGCGGAAAAATGCAATGCTTGGCGCGAAACTAGCTGGTGTGAACGAAAAGGAAATCCAATCTAAATTACCCCAATTATTCAAGCAGTTCGGACTGGATGGATTTCAAGAATCATGGCCTTCGCAGTTATCAGGTGGTATGCGCCAACGGTTAGCGTTGCTCAGAACTTTTTTAATTCCCCGAGACATAATTTTATTAGACGAACCGTTTGGTTCGCTGGATGCTATTACTCGCCGTGATATGCACGACTGGCTGCAAGGAGTTTTAGATTCAGAACAGAGATCAGTGTTGCTTGTTACACATGATGTTGATGAGGCTCTGATGCTGGCAGACCGTGTGCTCGTGATGACAAATCGTCCAGGTAAAATTTTAAAGGAAGTTAGAGTCGAATTCTCTCGCCCAAGATCGATGAAAACGTTAACGCTTCCAAAATTTACTGAGTTAAAGGAATCACTTCTGGACACTTTGGCTCGGGCCTAGCGGGTGTTAGATCAGTTCCTCGCAAAGTTCCATCAGCTCGTTGATATTAGGAATTTCGTCCAATGCCAGTAAGGATGTATACAGTTTGTGGCTTCTCGATGAACCTAAAAGTATTTTTGTCAGTCGCTGGTATTTTTTCTCTAGATCGATGTCACTGAGTGGGTTGGCAGGTGATCCGGTCGCGTGCTCAACCTCTACCGTGTAAACACGTCCTTGTTTTGTGGTGATGGTAGCCTTAGCTTGATCTTCATCATATTCGGTATTTATTGAAGCTGTTACCAGCTTACGTATATTGACAATTTTCTCATCAAGAACTCGCTGATCAGTAAATTGTTCATCTGTGCCCGCACCATCAATTAGTGCCGCTGCCGCACAATGCTGAAAGGAAAATTTCCCATCTAATCCAGTCATTGGGGTTGGCCGATTCATTAGTTCAAACACCAATGAGTTTACCCACAAATCGATACTTATGACGTCTTCAGCTGCTAGTTGGTTTTCTTCACGTAGTCTTATCACCGCATCTTGAATTGGGTGAGAGACGACTCCATTTGCATATGGTTTTAACCCGTTTTTTAGTAACTCCCAATCTTCTCCAAGTCTGCCAGTGAGTTTTTCGCTGTCGTGTCCATTGGGTGAATAGACAGTCCACCAACCACGACGTCCACTAAAAATAGTAGTCGGACCGCTAAATCCCTTTTTTATCAGCAGTGCAGAATTTGCTCCAGATGCGGCTGCGTGTCCCGCATGCATAGGTTTCCCAGCGGTACCGAATGTCTCGCGAATACCAGCTGATTGAGTACCCGCCAGTCCAAGCGCCTGAATTGTCTCATTTTCACTCAGACCAAGCAGCCGTGCCGACCCAGCTGCGGCTCCGAACACGCCTGCAGTTCCTGTGATGTGCCAGCCCATGTCATAGTGCCATGGATGGACTGACATCGCAGCACGGCAAGCTATTTCGAGCCCTATGATCCCGGCTTCTAGCACGGCCGCACCTGACGAGTTCAACGCTTGCCCTACAGCCAGTATGGCGGGCCATACTGGCGCGGACGGATGGAGCACGGTCGGAAAGTGTGTGTCATCGAAGTCTTGTAAATGGGCAAGATACCCGTTGGTGAAAGCCGCTTGGTAGATGTTGGCTTTACTTTTTTTACTGATGACAGAGGCACGTGGATTTCCACCCTCCTCATCGATTAAATTGAAAATGGCTGCTGCTGTTTGGTGCTGTGAGGCCGAGATTGAGACCGCAATAAGATTGGCGAGTGTTCGCTTAGCTTCATGTTGAACGGCAGGCTCCACCGATCCAAGTTTGAAGCTGGTGATAAATTCTGCTAGTTGTACTTCAGCGTTAAGAGAAGACATGATTTTCCTTAAGTTACGTTCACCGTTTGAAATAGTGAGAATAATTGTACAGTTAGATTATGACCAACCACTTCAACAACGGCTATGATCACGGTCTATAACTAACGACATATATGAAAGGTTATCGTTGTGACTCTTGATCCGATTGCTTTAAAGTTTCTAAAAGATGCGGCTGCTTTAGGGGCACCACCGATTGGGGAGCTTGAGCCTGCCCAGGTCCGAGCTGGTATTAAGGCCTCTGGGACGGGACCTGGCCCTGAAATACATTCTATTGAGGATATGGAGATGGCCGGTCCTGAGGGACCAATTCCAGTCAGAATATATCGTCCATCAGAACAGACAAATCTTCCAGCTCTTGTATATTTCCACGGCGGAGGCTGGGTTATTGGAGATATAGAGTGGAATGATGGAATGTGTCGACAAATTTCCGATCAAGCTGAGTGTGTAGTCATTTCTGTTGAATATCGTTTGGCCCCAGAAGACGTTTATCCGGCTGCCGCAGATGACGCATATGCTGCGACTGTTTGGGCTGTACAGAATGCAAAACGATTAGAAATTGACGAGAATCGCGTTGCGGTGGGAGGCTGGAGCGCTGGAGCCACTTTGGCTGCTGTCGTTTGTCTAATGCTCAGAGATAGGGGTGGCCCGAAAGTAGTGCATCAGTTATTGATATGCCCAGCTACTGATTCTGCTATGGATACCGAGTCTTACCTCACTCGTGCAGAGGGCTTCGGCTTAAGTGCGGATACGATGGAATGGTTTTGG
>JAQWLS010000039.1 GCA_029247135.1 Dehalococcoidia bacterium
CAGTTAATGTTATCAACTAAGAATATACTTAAGCCCTCAGATGGTCAGCCTGTGGTGAGTCCGACTTTGGATATAGTAGTTGGCTGTTACTACTTAACTCATGACCAGAGACTGAACCCGCCTGGGGATCGTCCAGCGTTGTTGACTGATGATGAGATCACTGCACTATTTGTGCCTGACATGGGTACCAAACTACATGATAATAAATCGGCATCAAGCGATAATGGCTCTGTTGATGAAAAAGTCCGACTCAAAGCCTTCAACTCATTGCTTGATGTTCAGCTTTGGCACGAGACCAATAATATACATGTTCATACGCCTATTGAACTCAGAGCAATTGATGGTTTACTAGGAGGAAAGCCGGCGACTGAGGAGAAAATTGTAACGACTGTCGGTCGGGCTATTTTCAACCTAAATATTCCTGCTGAGATTCCCTATGTAAACGATACTATGAGCAAAAATGCACTTAATGATCTTGTTTCAAATGTTTACCAAGACTATGGCGAGGATGTGGCTGTAAAGTTGGTTGATGACTTAAAAAATACTGGTTTTAATTATGCTACAAAGTCTGGACTTACTTTAGCTACAAGCGACATTCTTCCTCCAGAGGATAGAAAGAAAATTATTGCTGGGGCAGAGAAGAAAATAGCAGAGTTAGAGGATCAATGGGGAATGGGTGAGGTTGGTGATGCAGATCTTTATCGTGGCACCATTGATACATGGGAAATTGTTGAACGAGAGGTGCAACAGTCACTAGCTAAGCATTTGGCTCCTTCTGGTCCGTTAGCTGTCATGATGAATTCTGGTGCCAAAGGAAGCCCTGCCAACTTAAGACAGATGGCTGGATTTATGGGCCGCGTGACTGATCCAAAAGGTCAGGTAATTCGAACTCCCGTGTATTCGTCTTTGCGGGATGGGCTTTCAGCACGTGAGTATTTCATATCCACTCATGGTGCTCGGAAAGGGCTGACAGACACGGCGTTACGTACGGCTGACGCTGGTTATTTGACTCGAAGAATGATTGATGTTGCTCAGGATGTAGTTGTTTATGAAGGTTGGTGTGTTCCAGAGGAGCAGCCTATCAGTGGACTCGATATCGGTAGATATGAATCAGATGATGACCAGATACTTGGAGGATTGTCCGAGAGAATAGCTGGTCGTTGGACTGCTTCACCTGTAATCGACCCTGACACGGGTGAGGTTTTATTGGATGCTAAGACTGAAATTACAGAGGAAATAGCAAGAAGTATTGAAGAGAGTCAAGTCCAAGTAGTCACAGTATGCTCCCCAGCAACCTGCAAATTACCGAGAGGTATCTGCCAGTATTGCTACGGTCATTCTATGACTACTAAACGCTTAGTCGACTCTGGTACGGCAGTCGGTATTATCGCAGCTCAGTCCATTGGTGAGCCTGGGACTCAGCTCACTCTGAGAACTTTTCATGGTGGTGGAGCGGTCGGATTGGACATTACGCTTGGTTTGCCGAGAGTTGAAGAGTTAGTGGAAGCTCGTTCGCCTAAGGGGGAAGCACCTATGGCCGAGCATGACGGCTGGGTGTATACAACTTCTCAGGGGAGATCTGTGAGTTTATTGCACGCTATCGCTGAACAGGAAGTGTGGGAGCAACCTTTGCCACTTGGATATTCATGGGCAACGAAGGCAAAAGGTTCTTTGAAACTTAAAAAACATGAACCCCTTGCGCAAGTTGAGGTATCTGAGGACGAAAATTCACGTAATTCACTTGTTGCTGCTCCTATAATTATGCCATTTGATGGTGATGTTGAGATCAAGGGCGATGTCGCGACTATAACTCGGTCCAGGGTCAGTAAATTGCCAGCCGAGGTAGTTCATCGATTTGCTCCGCGTACACGTCGTGAAATTGAAGAGGACCTTCCGGCACAAAAGACTATTGGTGAAATCGATCCTAATCAGCTTGCCTTCCTAGAAATTCCAAAAGGTTGGGAGCTAATGGTAGAAGAAGGTGACGAGGTAGCTAAAGGCGATCTTTTAGCAGTTCCAGTCGGTACAAAAATCCCGGCTACAACAAGAGCACGTTTGGAATTGGCGGGCTTTTCATCTCCTTTCACCGGAGTAATTAATCTCGTGGAGGGTGCTAAGGCGACCTATATAGTATTCGGATCAACATATCAAGGAGCGGCACGAGCTGGTTTGTATAGAGGTCTCTATCAGTTTGCGCCTGTGCGCTATGGTGATCAATTGATGGAAGGTTCGTTAAATCTTCAGCAAATCCTCCGGATGCGGGGCGAGGCCGAATGTCAAAGTTATATAACTAAAGAGATACAGCGCGTTTATAGAACGCAAGGAGTATTCATTAATGATCGTCACATAGAGATAATTGTTAGACAAATGTTGCGGCGAGTTGAAGTCGTAGAGTCGGGTGATTCAGATTACTTAGACGAAGATCGAGTAGATCGTATTTCGTTTGAAGCAGTTTCCAGAGAGTTGGTGGCTGAAGGAAAAACTCCTCCAGAAGGTAATGTAATTCTACTTGGGGTAACCCGAGCATCACTTGCGACGGAATCTTTCTTAGCGGCTGCGTCTTTCCAAGAGACTACTAAAGTGTTAACGGAGGCTGCAGTTGCCGGAAAAGTTGATCACCTATGGGGATTGAAGGAAAATGTTATCATCGGAAAACTCATTCCAGCTCAAGCCGAGGTGGTTGTGGAACGTCCTGAGAAAATTCCTGAGATGGCTATTCCAGAATCGTTAATGCTTCCATTTCTATTCGAATTTGAACAGATTGAGGCGTTTGGTGAAGATTCTTCAGAGGCACCCAGTGAAGCTGAACTTGCTGCGGTTGGTATGACGACCCAGTACATTGCTGAACCGGAGTAGTAGACTAGAGCAATAGGGACCGGACTTAATATAGAGTTATCCCATGTTGTTCTTGGTTGACAGGAATTTTTAGTTCTATGATTGATCGTGGTCCGAGCGATGGACAAGCAGCTGTAATTCTGCTCGCGGGTGGACAGTCATCTCGGATGACAGGAATCGATAAGATCTGGGCGGAGGTAGCTGGTAAGCCTGTCATTAATTACGCACTTGATTGGCTGTTAGATCGTGATGTTATTCAGAAGGTCAATCTTGCAGAAGTAATTATTGTTGCGAGGACTGAGCAGCAGGACAGAATAAAGAAGGTGTTGGACGAACGAACTGATAGAGTAAAAGCGCCTCTATTTGGATTCGCACCACCAGGTGTATCGAGACAAGATTCAGTGAGGTCTGGATTAGGAGTGGTATCTGACCAGACTCAGTGGGTTTTGGTTCACGATGGCGCACGTCCTCTTGTATCAATCGGAATGGTTTTGAGAGTTTTTTCAGCAGCTGTAAAGTTTGGCGCAGCAGTACCTGGGATTGAGGTTAGTGACACGGTCAAATCGGTACAACAGTCGACGAGTGCTGGTGTGTCCCTTGTTGATCAGACACTTGATAGAGGGCAGTTGCGTCTGATTCAGACACCTCAATGCTTTTCTTATGTAGCTTTAACAAAAGCACATCACCTATGTGAAGGTAATTTCACAGATGATTCTGCGATGATTGAGTCGTTGGGTGGCACAGTCGCAGTAGTTGAAGGCGCGATTGATAATATTAAGGTTACATATCCATCTGATTTAGAGTTAGTAAGTGAGAAATTGAAAACATTCGATAGGTATACGTAAATGAGAACTGGTATTGGATATGACATACATAAGTTTGAGGTAAACGCTGAGTTGTCTCTTCGTCTAGGCGGAATTGACATTCATGAGGCACGACGTTTGCTGGGTCATTCTGATGGTGACGCACTGATTCATGCAGTGATAGATGCGATTTTGGGAGCCGCTGGTGCAGGAGATATTGGCAGTCATTTTCCTTCAGATGATCCATCAACCGAGGGAATTGATAGCCGAGAGTTACTTCGGCGAGTACAACGACTTGTGGCTGCTGATGGCTTTTCGATTGTGAACATAGATGCGACGGTGATCGCTGAAACTCCACGTTTAGGAGACTATTTGGGTCTTATGTGTGAGTCTTTGGCAACAGCCTTGGGGATTCAGAAGAATCAGGTTAATGTTAAAGCAACGACAAATGAACAAGTAGGGTCATTGGGTTCTGGTGATGCAATAGCTGTGATGGCGGTGGCAAGTTTGATGGAGACTGTCGAGTAGACTTCATTTCATAGAAGTGTTAGTTCGAGATCAGGTTGGAAATGTTTCTTAAGTGTGTGAAATTGATGCGGGAAGATGTGGCTTTGGCTCGGGAAATCGATCCGGCTGCTCGGTCTGCTCTAGAGGTAGGCTTAACCTATTCGGGTATTCATGCGATTTGGTTTCACAGAATTGCTCATTTTTTATACTTGGCTGACTTTTTTCTCATCGCGCGAATTTTTTCCCAGTTATCACGACTACTTACCGGAGTAGAAATCCATCCGGCCGCTCAAATAGGTAGAGGAGTTTTCATCGATCACGGTATGGGGGTCGTAATCGGTGAGACTGCCGTAGTGGGTCAGGGTTGTCATCTTTATCAAGGGGTAACGCTAGGTGGTACCTCTACTAGACATGAAAAACGACATCCAACACTAGGACGAGATGTAACAGTGGGTGCTGGTGCGAAGATTATCGGTGCCGTTAAAATTGGTAATAACGTCAGAATAGGTGCTGGATCAGTGGTTATTACATCAGTTCCAGACGGAGCTACGGTAGTAGGTGTGCCAGGGCATATTACTTCGGTCGTTGGAATAAGCAATGAGACAATTGAAAGACTTCCTGATCCTGAATGGGAAAGATTAGAAGCAGTTGAGGCTCGGATTAAGGATATTGAAGAATTTATAGCTAAAACTGAAGAATGATATAACCGGAAGGAATGATTCGTAGCCGTATCACCCACAAGTGAATACCTATATCAGGCACATAAATATGAAAATTTCTAATACCCTTACTGGTTCAAAATCCACCATCAAATCGGTAGTCGGTAAGGATGTAGTTGGAATATATGTTTGTGGAGTGACCCCATATGACAGTGCTCATGTAGGCCATGCTATGTCACTTATGGTGTACGACGTCTTAATTCGATATTTACGCTGGTGTGATTATGAGGTGAATTTCGTTTCGAATTACACCGATGTTGATGATAAATTGATTGATCGAGCTAGAGAGCTGGCGATAGAACCACTGGAACTTGCTGATCGTAATATCGAGGAATGGGAAATAGAACAGAGAGCGTTAGGCTTACTGATTCCTGATGTCAGACCCAGAGTAACCCAAGAGATAGAGTCAATCATCGGAATGATTCAAGAAATTATTGATCACGGGTTGGCATATTCGACTAGTGATGGGGACGTGTATTATCGGGTCCGTTCGAATTCAGATTATGGAAAATTAAGCCATAGACGAGTTGATGATCTTAAAAGCGGATCACGCTTGGAAGTGGATAATTCGAAAGAAGATCCATTAGACTTTGCCCTCTGGAAAGCAACTAAGCCAGATGAACCGAGTTGGGCTTCGCCTTGGGGGGCGGGGAGACCCGGTTGGCATATTGAGTGCTCGGCTATGGCACGACGTTACCTCGGGGAAACGTTCGAAATTCATGGTGGAGGCTTAGATCTAATTTTTCCGCATCATGAAAACGAAATAGCACAGGCCGAAGGTGCGGCTAATAGACCAGATGTATTTGCTCGGATATGGATGCACAATGGCATGGTTCAACGTGATGGCGAAAAAATGTCAAAGTCAGTGGGTAATGTAGTTACGGTTCAAGAAGCATTGGATCAGTGGTCGAGTGATGCAATTCGATTATTTGTACTTTCTTCTCATTACCGATCAGGTCGAAATCTAACGGATGATGCGATGCATGCTGCTGTGTTAGGTGTTGAGCGGTTGCGAAATGCGATTAGTTTGAGCAATCGAGGTGCTAGTGAGTCATCTATTGATTGTGGCTCGATAGTTGAGAGATTTACTGCTGCAATGGATGACGATGTCTCAACTCCTCAAGCGGTGGCAGTGTTGTTTGATTTAGTTAAACAAATTAACCGGACAAATGATCAAGGGTTTGATATTTCAGAGGCTCAAATACTTTTGAAGGAACTATCAACTACGGTTCTTGGATTTTCATTAAATAGCGAACAAGATGGTGGTCTAGACCTTGACTTGGTTCAGTTACAACAACTGGTTGCTAAATTTGGACTCGATGTCACTTCGAATTCAGTAGAACAGATTATCGATGCCTTAGTTGAGTATCGAGGGCACGCTAGATTAGACAAAGATTTTATACTGGCAGATTCTGTTAGAGATGAATTATTGAGTCTGAGTATTGCGTTAGATGACACTGTCGACGGTACTACTTGGAATATGCTATGACACTAGCTTGTATTGACCCTAATAGCGTCTGGATCATACACTTGTAAGTCTGTCCTGATGATTGTATTACTTTGTTTTACAGTCGTTATCAGATAGTGTTTGTTTGGTTTTCGTGATTTATTTTCAGTGAATCAGCCCATTACCTGATAGTGACAGCGAAAAAATATTCAAGTAAAGGGGTTTGAGTTAAGAGGTCATAGTTAGCACGGGTGGGAGAGTGGTTAAATCCAGCGGTCTGTAAAACCGCCGCCTTACGGCTACGCAGGTTCGAATCCTGCCCCGTGCACCAGAAGAATACGTGCCCCCATAGCTCAGTGGCAGAGCGCGTTCTTGGTAAGAACGAGGTCATGAGTTCAACTCTCATTGGGGGCTCCATTTTAGTTATTTAGATTGAGCTGGAAAATAGATGGATATCAGAAGGCAAAGGTCCTAGAGTTAGCTGGTCAACAGAAATAAATAAAAGAAAACGATAGTTGGATTGAGAAGATTGAGTCAAGGAGATAGAGATGTCTAAGGGTGTATTTGAGCGAACGAAGCCGCATGCGAACGTTGGAACAATAGGTCATGTGGACCATGGTAAGACCACACTGACTGCAGCGATTACTAAGCGTCAGTCAATGAAGGGCCAGGCTGATTTTTCAGCATTTGAGCAGATTGATAACGCACCTGAAGAGCGAGAGCGCGGTA
>JAQWLS010000104.1 GCA_029247135.1 Dehalococcoidia bacterium
GGTGAGGGATACATACGAATTTCGCTCACCACACCGGATGATCGTCTTGATGAAGCCCTCGTAAGGCTCCAAGAGTTCGATTCAAAGAGGTGATCTCTATCAACTCTAAATAACAGTAAACATGACAACTATTAGTTTAGAGCCATAAGCCTTGACTTTGAAGAGAAAAACAAAACCTCGTAAATTTGCTGAACCTCAGCCACAAGAGAATGCGTATCTTGTAGCGGTTGAAAGCCGCTCTGGGCCTGACGTATTGATGCCTGTCGAGTACTCGTTACGTGAACTCGCGCGTTTGGTTAGAACGGCGGGTGGAACAGTATCCGGCAGAACGACTCAACGCCGTCTGCATCCACATCCAGCCCTGTATATCGGACGGGGAAAGATCGAGGAAATAAAAGCTCTCAGAGAAGAACTAAAGTATTCGATGATAGTGTTTGATGATCAATTGTCTCCAAGTCAGCAATTAAATTTGGAGGAAGCCTTTGGCGTTAAGGTATTGGACAGATCAGCTTTAATACTGGATATATTTGCTCAACGTGCCCGAACACGTGAAGCGACGCTTCAAGTTGAGTTAGCACAACACGAATACCTAAAACCAAGACTTCGGGGCCAATGGCAACACCTATCGAGAACTGTCGGTGGTCCTGGGGCAGGAAATGGTGCGATCGGAACACGTGGTCCCGGCGAGACACAGCTAGAGACAGATAGGAGATTGATCGATCGTCGGATTTCCAAATTGAAGCGAGACATTAAAGGTGTACGTAATCATCGTGAACGGCAACGAGATCGTAGACTTCGAGAGGGATTGCCAATCGTGGCCCTTGTTGGCTATACCAATACCGGGAAATCAAGCCTTCTAAAAGCTTTAGTCGGCTCAGATGTATTCGTGGCTGATGCCCCTTTTGCAACATTAGATCCGTTAACTCGTCGACTAGGCGGTAATCGAGATAATGCAGTCTTATTGACCGACACGGTTGGGTTCATGCAGAAACTTCCCACCGAACTAGTTTCAGCATTTCAAACAACGCTTGAAGAATTATCTAATGCATCTTTACTTGTTCATGTTTTAGACGCAGATTCTCCTGTCTTGGAATCACAAGAAATCGTAGTACGTGAAACGCTGAATAATTTAGGTTTGGGGGATATGCCGTTACTCACGGTGGTTAATAAAATGGACATGTTATTTTCAGATAATACGACCAGGAAAAATACTGATATGGATCAACTTATGAGTCGCGTCGACATAGAGGAAATAGGTCTTCGTATTGACCCGTTAGATGAGTATCTGTTTGTCTCTGCCACGGAGCGTTGGGGCATAGCTAAGTTGCGTGCAAGAATACTTTATGAATTTTTTGGATCGAATGAACCCAGCCAGTTTTACTAATCTCCGCTCTGTGCTCTGGTTCGGTAAGGAAAGGCTGCGGGCGAGTTTAGCCACTGTTTCGTCCTGTAACTAATCGAGAGGATGCTCCTAACTTCTTTTAACGTAGCTTCAGTGCTTCTCTGTGCCTGCGAACGGTCAATAGGATCTGGCGATAATAAAAGTGAGATCCACGATCCTATTCTTCGTCCAAGATGAGTTGTTTCCAGAGCTTGTAAAAGATATGGAGGGGTAGGGTAAGCGGTTTCTTCTAATACGAACGACAGTCGAAGTAATTGGGCAGCTAATTCTCCTGCCGTCATGCTAAAGCTGTCCGACTGTATGTCGCGATTTAGATGCAATCCTCTGGCGGAGGCATGAGTTGAAACCCAGAGTGTCCGAATTACTCGTTCAAGCTCAGCTTCATCCACAGAATGTGGCATTTTACCGAGTTGATCATATCTACGGAGTGGATCATGAATCGAAGTAGCCCTTTGAATGTGCCAGCGAGCCTCAAGTGCCTGTCGGTGGTCAGACGCGATACTATTCAAAATTTTTTCCGCAGCATCATCTCGCAAAATTGTTACATGCGCGTCCGGCGCATCCGGATAAGCTGCAGAAGGTCCGTATTGTTGAACTACGGCATTTCCATTCTTGAGTTCTTTAGCAACCTCAGCTGGCGCCCAAGTTAACGTATTTCTATCAATAATTAACCAGTACGCCGCTATATCTAATACGGTCGGATCAAGTTGAGAGATCTTACTTGGTATAAGAGGCGATAGGAGAACGAGAGACATCCGATCAGCAACATCACTCCAGTCAGCTGACTGGGCGAATTCTTTCCCCCAAGCTAAGGCAACATCAAAAAATATGGGAGTTGTTTCAGTGCTACTTACTGACGTCATAATTGCTAACCGCTCGTTTACTTAGTCGGAGATTTGACCTAGGTCGGTGAGCGCAGCTTTCACTTCGTCTGCATTCGTGAATTGGACTCCCTCGCGAAGCGCATCAAATCCGTCAACAACATCATCATCAATATCGTTGGCATAACAGATATCAAGAAAATCAGACCTCATTGGAGTCGCTTCGGGCGCAACGTTAAAGATATGATCAATGATTTCGGCATAGCCACTCCACGGCGCTGGCATAAAAAATCCTTTCATCGGTAAACCGGTACCAATTCATATTTCGTTAAAAGAACAGATGCTCCAATGATAAGTGATCGGGCTCTAAGTGGTTATCAGTGACGTCTGGGAGTGACCAACCACATGGTTTCTGAGGACGTGGGGCTTTACAATCCGATAGTGAATGATCTAATTGTCGGTTGGCGTTATGCGTGGAGCCACTTCTTGTCGAATTGGCGTTTTTTGGCCGTTGTTTTTGCTGGCGTAATGAGTGCTGCGGTACTACTCGCACTGGCCCCTATCTATGCAGCTTCAATGACCGATCTGGGTTTAAGCTACCGGCTCGAAAGGGATCTTGCTACTACTCGCGAACAGGTCGCTCGCGTAGATACTTTCCTGTTACAAATTAACGATCCAGTCGACCTAGAGCGTCGCGCTGCCGTTGATCTAGTCACCCAGGAGCGGGTGGGGTGGCTCGGTAATGACGAGCAAGTAATCGTAACTGAACGAAGTGTCAGGTTATTTGCGTCATTCACGGACTATCCACTGCTTACTGATCCGTTTGAGCGGTCTGGAAATACTGGTGATGACGCACGTTATGGCGAACGTGGGGCAGATGGAATCGCCGTTGACGAGAATGGAATAGTCAATCGACTCGGTCCTTTTACGGTAACCCAGCGCCTAGACGGTGAGCCAGTGCGGCAACCATGGGGCGCCTTCGTACACACAACGAGTAATCTCCGCCAAGATACCAGATTAATGGAAGGCGCATGGCCCGATCCAGAAAAAACAGAAAACTTTGAATTTGTATTACCAGTTGGATGGAGCGCACACGCAGCAATCGGCGACTCCATTAGACTGGATGTAGATGGCATTCTCACAGATTGCCCCCCTGTTCCATTGTCGGAAGATGCTGCGACAGCTCGCGATGAAGCACGTTGTATTCCTCAAACCTTTGGACGATCAACTTTATTGGCAACATTGGTGGGTTTTGTTGAAATTCTTAATGAAGAATCCCTGAGATGGGAATTATTTCAGGGCGTATTAGAAGTACCTGACACTCCACTAATACCACTACCAGGTGACCGTGACACGCAAGAACCTGAATTAGATCCGCGGCTTGGACGCGCGATGACGGGCCAAGGCCAAATGCCTCTACTCACTACAAGTGAACATTTTTTTGGTCCCTTTGCGAGAGCTGTGCCTGAAACACGCACAGTTCATAGGGCAGGTGTGGTTATTGATCCTGACAGAATCAATATAGAGGACGTGCAGCCGGCAATAAACGCCATGAGCGCTTGGACGAATGATATTGATGAAACCCTAGAGTTGGTTGCTGTCACTCACACGCGAGCAGCACTAATTTTGAAAGATTTTGTTAACCAGCAATCTTTTTCAGCAGTGCCGTTGTTATTAATTTTGTTGCAGGTTGTTGGAATTGTGATCTATTACGTAGCTATGACTGCGACAAATCTGCTCGAGAAGCAATCTGATGAATTTGGGGTCTTTAGGAGCCGAGGAGCAACCACAGCACAGCTTGTGGGGTTTGGATTATTTGAAGCACTTCTACTTGCAATCCCAGCTGCGATTCTTGCACCTTGGATTGCAATTGGAGCAGTGGCGCTGCTCGGTTTGACTCCACCGTTTGAGCCAGTAACAAATGGTGAATTATTACCGGTTAAATTGTTGAAAGATGGATACTTATTGGGATTAGTTGGAGCAGGCATTGGATTGATTGGGATTTTAATTCCGACATTTATACAAGCACGGAAGGGCATAGTAGATGTCCGACGTGATGATGCTCGCCCTGACAGAAAGTCGGTAATTCAGCGTTATTACCTTGATTTTTTATTACTAGGATTCGCCGCGGTACTCCTCTGGCAGGTGAATCAACGTGGAACTCTTTTTGATCCCGATTCGGTTGGTGGTTGGTCAAGCGATCCTGTATTACTTCTGACACCATTTGTCTTAATTTTGGCTGTTGCCGCGATGTTGCTTAGATTTTATCCTCCTGTTCTTAAAGTCCTGACCGCAATACTCTTGACTACCAGGTCGCTCGCGACTGCGATCGGGCTCCGAAGAGCTGGCCGCGCTCCTGCGGGCTATGCAAGGTTGATGCTGCTCATTCTAATGTCACTTTCCGTTGGTACGTTTGCCGCATCGTACGGAGCTACTGTGGAAAAATCACTAGAGGAGCGTCAACGATATCTGGCGGCGGTGGATTTCAGGGCAGATTTGATCGAGCTTGAAATTTTAGCGGAACGACAAAATGTAAAAGCTCGACTAGATACAAAAGAAGTTACTGCGGCCGCCTTTGTCATGCGCGAACAAATTAACACGCTTTCGGGTATTCCTATTCCGATACTCGGGATAGACCCACAATTTGCGAATAACAGTATTTGGGTTCGAGATGATTTTGCATTAGATCCATTTGTGGATTTAATTAAAAGACTCAGTCCACCTCGTGACGTGAAAGAAGGAATAGAACTGCCGATTGGTTCCGTCGGCCTGCAGGTAGGAATATTTCCAAGAATTTCTGAAGAGACGGTTGATGGTGCGCAGGGAGCTATGCGGGCAATTAATCCAATAAAGCGAGCAAGCTTCACAGCAAAATTTGCAGATGCAAATGGTCGACCCTTCACTAGTGTGTTAAATATCAACAAGGATAGTAGAACGTGGACCCTTGCTGGGGCAGAGATTCCAGAGAAAATGGTACAGCCTGTTTCACTATTAGGCTTTCGGGCAATTGATCGCGTGGGACAGAGTCTGCGAAATCAGGGAATCATTCTTATTGATTCTATTTCTGCGTTAGATTCCGATGGCCAAGACACACTAATCGAAAGTTTTGAAGAAACTTCAGACTGGCTTCTATATTCGGCGCCAGGAGTTGAAGATCGATTTTCGATAATTGAGACTGCTGAGGCCTTAGAGGGAAACCGCGTGGCTGAGTTGCTGTTTCCGTCGGCAGTATCACCATCTCCGCGGGTAATTGCCCCGTTAAAGGGAAGCTCGCTTCCATTGCCTGTGCTAATGAACCCTCTTGCAATGTCATATTTTGGAGTAGGTAATGAAGGCGAAATCGCATTTGCCAGACTGAGTGATGTGGTAGTTCCAATTGTCTTAGTAGGCATCGTTGACTATTTCCCTAGTATGGATCCTGCAGCGGGAATCATCGTTACAAATCCTAAATATTTGTACGCATTATCGGCACTTTTTGAAGTGGAGGACTTTAGGCATCCGAGTGAACTGTGGGTCGATTTTGAGGATGGTATCAGCTCTTCGCAGACCGTTGAGCTGGTCGAAAACTTGACCGAATTTGGTGCTGAAATTCCTGTTCAAAACGAAGTCGTACTTGGTGACTTGTTAGAACGAACTACTGAAGATCCTACACTGCGAGTGAGTGGAACGGGAATTCTGACCGTTGCTTTCGTCGCTGTACTTACGCTCACGACTTTAGGCTTCATCGTATCTTTGACTCTCACCACGTGGCAAAGAACCTTAGAGTTTGCTGTGTTACGTGCATTGGGCACGTCGCGATTTACTATCTTGCGATCCCTAGTCCTTGAATGGAGCGCGGTCCTAGTCCTAGGGGTAGGGCTAGGACTTATTCTTGGACGAGTAATATCCCAACTCATGCTTTCGTTCCTCGAAGTGACTGAACAAGGGACACCTGTACTTCCACCATTCAGACTCATCACAGATTGGTACGCTGTAGGTGCAGCTGTGGCATTCTTGTTCGTGGTCGTGTTAGTTACTCTGGTTACAACATGGCTCGTTGCCATGAAGCGCGCAGGCGGAAAGCAGTTACGAATAACTCAGTAGGGATTTCTGGCCGTACAAAAAAAGGATTATTCAAGGTTTTTGGTGGAGACGGGGGAGAATCGAACTCCCCGTCCAGACTATGCCGCGAGGCGGCGTCTACGAGTGTAGTCATCAGTTATTTCGTGTTAATGGTCTCTGATGTCCTAGCTGACATTAACCGATCCTAATTAGTCTTGACTTCACAGCCTGTAGGATACAGATTGTGAAGAGCACTCCGACTATATGTCGCAGCATCTTAAACCGTCAGAGAGAGTTCAAAAGCTACGTCACCGCGGTTAAGCGGCGAGGGCGACTTTTCGTTCGCCAGTTAATATTTTTTTTGACACCTTATTAGCGAGGTAGATGTCGCCTCGACTCGCGACCGAAACACTAACATAACTGTCGATTCCTGTCGTCCCCATAACTAGGTCAGTAAGCACGTATCAATTTCTTGATGCGTGTCGGAGAGCTCTGCGCATTTCTCGATCCGCATCGCGCTTCTTTATCGTTTGTCGCTTGTCGTACTTTCTCTTTCCAACAGCAACACCGACCTCTACTTTTATAAATCCTCTTTTAAGGTACAGTCGCAATGGAACTACGGTCGCCCGAGGCGTCTCAATCAGTGCTCGCTGTACCCGAATCAATTCTTTTCGGTGCAGCAGTAATTTTCGAGATCGCATGGGATCGTGATTCTCACCTGCGGGGGCATATGGCCCTATGTTTGAATTGTATAGCCATAACTCACCATTTAGGAAGCGGGCATAAGCCTCCGCAATATCTACATGCCCATTACGAACTGATTTAACCTCGGTGCCCACCAATGCCAGTCCAGCTTCAAAGCTTTCTTTTATCTCAAAATCAAATCGAGCCCGTCGGTTTGTTGCTAGTTGATTTGTACTACCTGAAGATCTTCGTGTAACTGATTTTGCCATAAATAACTGTGTTTTAGACTACTCGGCTGCTATTTGTTCACGAAGAAGGTCTATTCCTGCCCAGAGCACTTTATAGCGCTCAATACCAGCCTCAAAGTCCTCAAGCGTGAGACGAATTTCTACGTCAGGCGCAATCCCTTCCTTCTCTATAAGATTTCCGTCGGGTGTGAACCAACGCGCAATAGTCGTATACAAAGCGCCGCCATTCGAGAGAGGAAAGGCGTTGTTTACCGATCCTTTTCCGTAAGACGTCTCACCTATAATTATCGCCCGATCGTTCTCTTTTAGAGCTGCGGCAAAGAGTTCAGCTCCTGAGGCAGAGTAAGAATCCTGCAAGATAAGAATAGGCAGATCAGTGATAACTCCGCTAGAAGCTTCCTTGACAACATTAGTTCCGTCTCTATAGCGAGCTGAATAAATCATTCCGTCGTCTATGAACATATCTGTTATTTCTACCGTTTCGTTTAGTAATCCACCTGGATTACTTCGCACGTCGAAAATAATCCCTTCGACACCTTTTTCTTCAGCAGCAGCAACTGCATCGCGGACTTCTTGAGGGGTATTGGGATTAATACGAGCTATACGTATATAGGCTAAATCGGTCACCAGGTTATCTGCGCGGTCCTTGAATACTATGCCGCTCGGTGAACGACTTACCGTCAGCAACGGAATTTCTCCTCGAACAATAGCGATATCCTCAACTGAACCATCGGGATGCTGGACCGTCAAAACGACTGTTGTGCCTGCAGGGCCACGAATGAGATCTACTCCTTCTTGTACCGTCCACCCAAGTGCATCGACCCCGTCAACCTTAAGAATCTTGTCCCCGGCTTGGATGCCTGCGGCGAGGGCTGGTGATCCGTCAAATGGAGCAATAATGATGACATATTCCCCATCAGAGTCAACGGAGGCTCCAATTCCCTCATAGTTTCCGTCGGAATTATCAGCGCTATATTTCATATCCTCAGGAGTTAAGTAGGACGTATTTCGATCGTCTAGCGACCGAATTAGTCCCTGTATTGCTGCATTTTGAACATCTTCTGAGTCCATGTCCGGGCTCAGTTCGATAATGAAGTTGATAATGTTACTAATTCGCTCTAAGTCGAAGGTATCGCTTCCACCGAGTGCGATAATTTCAGCCAATATACCGGTTTCTAAGGTTCTATTTGCTACAGCATCAGGGTCAAAGAATTCTTCTTGTAGGACTTCACGTATTTCGTCAAGTAATAGAAAGTCTTGGGGAACGGTTGCAGCCAGGGATGAGGTTTCTGTTGACCCGGCTGGGGCCGCCGAAACTGGAGTGTCTTGTCTAACTTGCACGGGCTCGACGGTATCAGTAACGACACGGCCCAGAAATCCTAGCGTGACAAGAAGGCCCGCTATAAGAAATAGAGAGACTCCAACTATAATCTTCTGAAGCATAAATCAATCCTCTTGATAATTCGAAGTCGATACGTCTAATACCATTATAGATCAGAAGTTAGATTGCAGATCCGTATAACTCGCAGAGGACGATATCGAATATTACATAACTATAATAGTGCGACAATCAAGATGTAGAGCCTTTAGTTAACGATTCCAGCAGCTACGAGCTGCGCGTACTCGATGTCACTATAGCCAAGTAAATTAGTGTAGACCTCATAATTGTGTTCACCAAACAGTGGTGCCCTGCCCATTGGAGCGGTTTGTTCATTAATTCGGACGGGTTGGCGATGTGTGGTGTAAGTCACTCGACCAGCAAGGTCTGTGAGATTTTCAAAATGTTGAACTCGCATACCTGGATCACGGTCCAGAACATCAGAAAGATCCTGAGTAACGCCGGCGGTTATACCCTCGTCCTGCAACTTTCCGGCAAGTGCCCATACCTCGTGATTAGAGGTGTAGTTAGCGATCGCGTCATTTAGGAGAGTTTCGTGAGTCTTGCGTAGGTCGTTAGTGGCGAATTTAGATTTATCGGACAAAACTGGATCGGCGATCAGTTCAGTAAATCGTTGCCAAGCTAGGTCATTCTCAATACTTAGAGCAAGCCAGCGGTCAGAATTATGAGTCGCGGGTGCACAAGGATAAACACCATGAGGAGCAAAATCAGGATGAGTATTACCGGGGCGTTCGGGTACGGTCTTGTTCGCACTGTAATCTAACAATGCGGGTCCGAGGAGACTAGCAGTCGCTTGAAATTGTGCCAAGTCGATAAATTGGCCCTCCCCTGTTTTGTCACGATGGTACAAGGCGGCTAGTATGGCACTGGCGGCAAAATACGGAGCAGCAAAATCAGAATACAACGGGCCCATGCCAGTGGGCGGTGTGCCAGGAAATCCCATTGCATAATTTATTCCGCCGAGAGCGATGACATTATTGCCTATTGCACCAAAATTCCTTTGTGGACCAGTCGTTCCCATGACTGGCATAGTCAGCATGATCAGTTCGGGGTTAATCTTTTTTAGATCTTCATATCCGAGACCCCAACGATCCATCCGCTCACCTGTAAAATTGTTTGTGACGATGTCTGACTTCGCGATGAGTCTCTTGATTACCTCGATGCCCTTTTCGGTATTGAGGTCAACTTGGATAGCCTTTTTAGACGTATTGCAATCATTGAAGACCCCATTATGTGAATCGGCAGAACGCATCGAGTCTGGAGGCCATGAACCAGTTTGTCGAATTTCATCGAGTCGATTTGATGACTCAACCTTGATTACTTCTGCTCCCCAATCTGCGAACACTCTTGAGCAGGCTGGGCCAGCTATAAGCCAGAAGAAATCACAGACCCTGAGCCCTTCGAGAGGCTTTGGGTTATTTAATCCTATGCTCATATAATGTTCTCAATCGCTAGTCTGTCGTATCGATCTGTCGCAATATTTAGAACTTCACTATACATATAATGGTTGTGTTCTCCGATGAGTGGCGCACGGGTGTACGCGGGTGGCTTTGTGAGTGAAAATTGATAGGCCGGTCCAGGATGCTCTAACTTCAAATCTGCAAAATTGTCATACGTCACCTCTTTAAAGAAATCACGTTCTCGAAGTTGGGTGTGTTGACTCAAGTCATCGATCTTGTTTACAGGAACGATAAGCATACGACGACTTTGCCCTACCCTAACGAGTTCATCTCGATTAAATTTTTTCGATAAATTCGCATGAGCTTCTTCGATTTCGTCCTGATGATCGCGTCTATAGAATGGGTCGCTCCATTGCTCTGAGGTAAGATCTGGCTCTATTTTTTCCTCGTTTAACCACTGAACAAAATCGTGCCAACGGACTGGTCGGATAGAAATCGAAGCCCATTTTTCATCCCGACAAAGATATAGATGTCTAGACCCGAAATGTCGCATACCTCCCCGCATTGGAAGTTCCCCATGCCACGTATAAAAATTGGCGTTAGCCGTCTGAACAGTTGCCATGGCAGCTGCTTCCTGAACTGAGATATCCACTCGCGATCCGACACATTTGGTTGAGCGTGCCCTGATAGCAATTAAGGTACTCCATGTTGCTACGAGCGACGCCATGTGGTAAGCCTGTTCTGCAGCTGGTTGATTGGGTGGCTCTGACATATCGCCGTTCAAATAAAGCAGGCCTGACATTGCTGCACCTGTTAGTGCATTACCCGACCATTGACTCAGAGGGCCGTTTTGTCCGAACGGTGTGATTGTTGTATAGATGAGTTCAGGATTTATTTCTTGGAGTGATTCAAAGCCGATTCCTAGAGAATCCATTTCGCCTGGCGTCATAGTTTCTAAGACAACATCCGACGAAGCGACCATCTGTTTAAAAAGAATTTGTCCTTCTGGCTTCAGTAAATTAATAGTGACGCTCTTTTTGTTCACGTTGTAGTGAAGGTGATAAAGACTTGCTTCAGGGTTGTTTTCTTCCCCTGCCAACCATGGACCACGCGATCTGAATGCGTCTCCACCGGGAGGCTCAAGTTTTATCACCTCAGCACCTAATTCAGCAAGCATGCGTCCACAAAAGAGACCTGACTCACCTGCTAAGTCCAAGATTCTCAAATCTGCCAGTGGCCCTGAATTATTTTGAGGCATCGTGAGATTGTAAGCGCTATGCAATTCTCTCGCTAATATACTTTCGAGCTAAATCAAATCATTTTTTCGATGGACCTTTATTCAGGTATCTTAGAAAAAAATAGAGAGAATTTTAAGGAAGTTGAAAGTTTACCAACGACAGATAGTTGTCTAATTTCTCAGGCCTATTCTGACTTCTGTGGCGTGAAGTGTATCCGGAAAATTGAACTCTGGTCATCAGGAATTACTCTGCATCTAATCCGCTTGGTTACAGCATTAGGCAAGGCATAAGTCGCAACGATTCGCTCACGTGTTGCGATGGTTGTGTGAATTCCTAAGACTGCTTGCTCTATAGCCTCGTCAATAAACTGAAATTGATTTTTTACGATTTCATTGGTTAAATCTATCTCGTGGGGTTCTGCAGGCACAATTAAGAAAATTTCTTTAGCCACTGAACGCTGATGTAGGCGCCTATTGTTAAACCTACCGCGTAAACCCAGCCATTTAGCGCGAGCGAAGGAATCGCTGAAAAGAAAGCCCCTAAAGTACAACCTAAGCCCAGGCCGGCTCCATAACCCATCACGATTCCCCCAACCATAGATTGGACATATCTAATGGGGGACTTTGGTATTCGGAGCTTGAATTCTCGTGCGAACATGGCAGAGCAAAATGCTCCAGCCACAATGCCCGTATTCAGGAAGAATCCCTCCGTGAACCAAGATGCTCCTTCAGCCAAAATAGGTGCGCACGCTCCCAATAAATCCATGCCCTCTAAATGCGGTGTTGGAATCCCTAAGCTATTCGATAGTGAAGTGCTCCACCTGGATATTTCGCCAACGACTCCCAATGGATGAAAACGTATAAAGAGTAGAATATTTAGGAGTCCCAGGATTATTCCGCCTGTAATAGGATTCCATTCTTTACTAAACGCTCTCCTAACGTATGAGAATATTTCTGAAATAGAATTCGTAGGTTGCGAATCTGATGTGAGCTGCTTTATTTGCGGCATCGTAAAGCCGGCAGAAACTTTTCTTTCTTTCCAGACCGATACGTACAAAATTGCGAGTAAGCCTATTGTGGTGATTAACAGGGCTCCCGTATACGTGAACTCAGCTGGTAACCAAACTGGTGTTTCTCGCGAAATCAAGTTATGCCACCACCAATTCCAAGTCTGATTAAGAAAAAATAAACCGGTTATAACGCCGAAAATCGCCACCCAAGAGGCAACATAACCCTCACCCATACGGTAAAGAGACCCTGATACACATCCTCCGGCTAGTACCATGCCAATCCCGAAAAGCGTTCCAGCAATTAGCGTAGATAGCCCGACGGGTAAGATGTTGGCATCAGACGGAGGACTACCAAAAGCAGGATTCGGAGAGCTCATACTCATGATTACAACGAAGCCAATTGTCGACACAGCTAGGCCGGCGAGTATTCCTTTAAGCACCCGCACTTGACCCAATAAAAAGAAGTCACGAAACGCCGAGGTGAAGCAGAATCTACTGCGCTGAACTGTGACACCGAACGCCAGACCAACCAACCAAAATACAGCTACTGAAGCTTCAGCGAAGAGGGACAATAGCGCGCACAAGGAAGCTATACCCAAAGCAACGACAATTACCCAGAATTGATAGTTGGGGCGACTGATGGAGAGATTGTTCGAGTTAAAAGTCATATTTAAATCATCACGATCTTTTCACACGCAGTAATAACCTGAATTCTAAAACTATTTACTAAAAGTTCTTAGCAAGTAGTCTTAGCGTAAAATTACTGAGCTATCTGAGTATCTTCTCTGTTGCCCCATTCGGTCCAAGATCCATCATAAACTGCAACATTCTCGTATCCTAGCAGGTCCGAGAGAACGAACCAGCTGTGAGTTGCTCGTACAGCAGTTTGGCATAAAGTGTAGACTTCCATATCTGAGTCAAGTGAGGATCCTATATATAGTGCCCTTAAGTCTGCAGCTGGAAGAAATGTCCCGTCTTCGGCCACATTATTTACCCACTCAACATGAATTGCACCAGGGATGTGTCCGCCCCGCTCGGCTCTAACATCGCGGCCCGTGTACTCGTCGGCGCTTCGAGTATCAAGTACGGTTTTTGCGGGGTCAGTAATGGACTCAGTGACCTGATCCAAGTTAACGATAAGAGCAGAATTGGCAGCGGCGCTGAAAGTGTATTCAACCGCTTCGTATGAAATTACATCTGTAGAAATTTCTTTCCCTTGGGCTTCCCATAGGCCGAACGACCCATCCATCATGCGGGCATCTTCGTGCCCATAGACTGCTAAAGTCCATAGAAATCTCGTTGACCATAGATTCTTCACGTGGTCGTAAATTATGATAGTGTCCGACTCGGTGATTCCTAATGCGCCGAGTTTCTCTGCAACTAGACTGCTCTCAGGAATCATTCCTTTGACACCATCAACCTCAACTTGAAGTTCTTTGTAACTATAGTTAATTGCTCCGGGCAAATGCCCCGTGGCATAGTCTTCATTTTTACGAATGTCGATAATTTTAACATTTTTATTTTCGAGATTATCCAGCACCCAGTCGGTGGATACTAGTCGAGCAGTAGATGTGTATCCTCTACTTTCTAAAGACTCGTCAGACGCTCCTACGGCTCCGGATGAACAGGCGCTTAGTAAAGCAATCAATAGGATTATTGGGAAAACTAATTTAATCATTGTTGTTACTTCTTTCTTTTTATGAATTGATTACTTGAAGAGCTGAATTCGCCATTCGCCGGACGCGATTTCTTCAATTTCGCACCCATAACCACGCTTCATTGCTTCTGGTGGAATCGTTGAGAGCGCCGGTGGATGGTCTGTCAAAACCGCTAAAGTCAGCGGTGCTGGATCTCGCTCATCTAACTCTTTGTTAGTTCGTATCATGGGGTAAGGACATATTTCACCTCTGACGTCTAATATTTCGGCTTCCTGGTTTTCGGACATTTATTTTCTCCTGTCTCTCAGCTATCGCTGAATTGTTTTGCTAATACTCTTGGTTGACTGAGAGTATTAATATTTGGTTTCATTGCTAGCTAGAATAGGCAGATACTCGACTTGAGTTGTACTTGGCTGGGGCTTGGTGTTTGAGTAAAGGAATTAGCTCTTTTCCATAATCAATGGCGTCTTGGTAAGGATCCCAGCCCCGAATGAGTACGGTCTCAATACCGAGTTCATAATATTTCATGATAGAGTCCGCGACTTGTTCTGCTGTTCCGACCAGAGCTGAGGTGTTTCCGGCAGCGCCTGTTGCTGCTGCCAGAGCAAACCACAATCGCTCATCGTGAATCTCATTTTTCGCTGCAATGTCCAAGAGTCGTTTGGAACCTGTCGAGCCAGGTCGAACGGATCCCTTTTTAGATTTCTTGCCCTTCTGAATGTTGTTAAGTAATTCGTGAGCTCTTTCCCAAGCCAATTTTTCAGTAGATTCAATAATCGGTCTGAAGGATATGCTGTATCCTAATTCGCGATTATGCGTGCTAGCGAGGTCGTCAAGCCTTTGAATATGATTTTGTATCAAGGCACGCGGCTCACCCCAGAACATATATATATCCGCTTGTTGAGCTCCGATCTGAAAAGCTAACTCTGACATTCCACCGAAATAGATTGGTAGCCCTTCTGCTTGAGCAGAACCGACGTCACTAGACGCGTTCTCGATATCGTAGTACTCACCTTTAAAGTCAAAAACATCGCCGTCCAACGCTTTCCGGAAGACGTTCATATATTCGCTCGTTCGGTGGTATCGGTCGTCGTGCAGCAAATGATCTCCGTCTCGGCGCTGCTCGGCATCATTACCGCCTGTTATAAAGTGCACACCGATTCGTCCACCAGTAAAAATATCAACACTAGCTGCACGCCTGGCAGCAAGTGTTGGACTGACAAAGCCCGGGCGATGAGCGACCAAAAAGCGAAGATCACTAGTAGCTCCTGCGGCTGCTTGGGCCACAGCAAAACTATCTGCAGAGCCCGAGCTGTATCCTACCAAGGCCGCATCGAAGCCGCTCTCTTCATGAACTCTCGAGAATCGCTCAAGATAATCAAGATCAATTCCTCCTCCAATAATGGAGACTGAAGGATCTCCCTCATTAGGTTTGACCCCTACCATTCCTACTATGTCGAGCGTCATCGCATTTCCTAACGTACCGGCTTATACCCAAGTAAAGCAATCAACTTAATCTAGTTCAAGTGATGTGACTAAGATTATCGTGACAGCTACAATGCTGCAACCACTCCAGGAAGCCGAAGACTTTTTTAGGTGAGCTGGAATTTGCGCACAAATTTAAGTGATGGAGTTACTTAGATGCCCACGAGGTCCAAGTTGAGCCCTGCTCAGCGGAAATTATTGAGCAGTCAACCAATCGCCCGACTCGCGACATCAGCCGCTAGCGGAGAGCCTTCTTTAGTCCCGATAACGTTTATTTTAAGTGATGACCGAATTCTAATTGTCATCGACGATAAGCCAAAGTCAGGCAAAACTTTGCGACGGGTGCAAAATATCCGCGAGAATAATTCCGTAGCCGTATTGATTGATCACTATGAAGACGAATGGACCGCGTTGTGGTGGCTACTAATTCGCGGAGCCGGAGAAATTCTTGAATTCGAAGAGTTTTCTGAGCAACAGCAGTTGAAGATTCCTAGCACCTTCAGAAAGAAATACCGACAGTACGAAGAGCTTAGTTTCACTGATAGGACATTTATTTCTATCACTATAGAAGTGGTTTCCTCGTGGCGTTTTGATAGCGCATAGATAATTTGTAGGCCGGTGTAGTGGAGATTCTATCCCGCCTCCAGGGCGCTTAGTATGTCTGTCCCAGCTTCATCTGGCGTGACTTTCTTCCATACCTTAAGCAAGTTGGCATCCGGCCCTATTAAAAAGGTTGACCGAAATATACCCATAAATGTTTTGCCGTACATGCTTCGTTCTCCCCACGCACCATACGCTTCGGCGGCTACATGCTCGGTGTCAGCTAGGAGGTCGAAGGGTAAATCATACTCTTCACGAAACGCTTTGTGCTTTTCTGAAGTGTCAGGTGAAACACCAACTATCGTTGCACCTGCTGCCTGAATTTTGGCGTACTCATCACGGAGCGCGCAAGCTTCGGTAGTTCAGCCAGGAGTGAAATCTTTGGGATAGAAATAAAGGACTAGATTTTGCCCCGTATAATCGCCCAGTGAACGAATTGTTCCGTCTTGGTCAGGTAACTCGAAGCCTGGTGCTGCATCGCCTGTTTCTAGTGTAATTACCATGCAGTGCTCCTAAACATGTATTGGTTGTTATTTGTAATTGATTCAGCATAACGTATTGAAGCTCGAAGAGATCCGAGTTTGGTACAGACACGCCCACTAGAGACGATTTTAATTTAGGTTGATCGACGCACTTATCAAGATTGGCAGTGTGTTGCGGTAGCTGACGTCGTCAGTGTTTTCTGTGCCTGTGGATCAAGCCATACGGGTGCAACTGGGTCTGATAAGACCAACTCTTCTCGTGGCACGGGCACTCGCAAGCTGAGTTTGCAATCCTATCTGCAGGCTACTAGTAACACTCCAAGCTATAGTTACCGAGGAACTTTAAGGAAAAAGTATTACTGATATTTCACCTGAGGACAGCGCCACTACATCTTCAATGGCATTGTCATATCCAGCTTACAGGCTATATTACGCGGGCCTGATTGGTCGTGTATTTGCCTTAACACTAAGGTTTTCAGTTATTGGCTGGTTCGCCGCCAGTTTTCTCGAACTTTCTCCCGCCTGGGTCGCAGCCCTTCCGATGGCGTCATCAATTCCGACGATACTGCTCAGCCTTCCTTCAGGTGTCATAGCCGATCGGTACGACACTCAAAAAATCCTACTCTGGACTGCCGCTTTAACCGCTGTCATTTCTTGGATCCTCTGGATCGCCGTAACTACTAATCAAGCTGGAGTTACGGAATTATTAATCTGGGCTGTATTAGCTGGCGTCTTTGCGGCAATCGCAAGCCCTGCGCAAAATGCGATTCTTCCAAGACTTATTGATATGAGAGCTATGACGAGTGCGGTCGCATTGACATCAATGGTTTGGAATTCAATGCGAGTTGCCGGACCTGCGATTGGCGCAGCGGTTATCACCGTATTTGGATTTGGCGCTGGATTTATCTTGATGCCGATTGGTTTTACTATTTCGGCAATTCTTCTGATCATCTTGAAACCTAAGCCAGAGGGAGAACGAGCTGATTCACGCTTGAGCGCTTCTGGGCAAATGATGGAAGGACTTAGGTTTATCGTACGCAATCGTTTATTTTTTAATGTTATTGGTTTGACATTTAGTTTCTCATTGTTTGGGATGTCATATGTCATTCTACTCCCTTCATTTGCTAATGATATTCTGCACGCTTCAACGCTCGAATTTGGGTTACTTGAAGCCGCAGCAGGTGCAGGAGCAGTCCTCGGCACTCTGGTAATAATGCGACTCGACGCACAGAGTAAGGGATCTTGGTTGATGTTGATTACAGCAGTAATCTTCGGAATCTCTATTGGGCTCTTCGCATTCTGCCGACTAATTCCTCTAAGTATGTTGATTCTCTTTGTAGCTGGATTTTCTTCATCAATATTCCTGAACATCGGAATGGTCACGATGCAATTGAACGTTCCGGATCAAATGCGCGGTCGTGTTATGGGAATCTGGTCGTTAACTTGGTTTTTACCTCCGGTGGGGGGCTTCTTGACCGCGAGTATCGCAGAATTTGTCGGACTTGGACCAGCACTGACCATCGCGGCCAGTACGGTTTCGGTATTTGCGATACTAATCTGGTTGACATCTCCAGAGTTGCGCCAGCAGAAGGTCAAAGAGATAAGTTAAGTTGAAGCCACCAATGATGTGGTGGAATGGATTCCTTCAAGTGTACGAATCTGTGTGGCCAGAAAATCTGGTATTGCTGATAACTCTTCCGCCTCGATCTCCGCAACGATGTCATACGGCCCCATCACCTCGTGCGCAGCGACAACCAAATCCATGGCCAAGAGTGTATCGACTATGTCACGAGTTACACCAGGGTTGGTGACGATCAAGACATATGTTTTTATCATGTTGCGAGTACCCCTGCCCTAAATCTTACTTTAAACCCTCAAATTAACTACGTAAATGTGCAAAAAGATTAGCGCCTAAGTTCAATGGCAAATAATATTTTCTCGAGACGCTGTCAATTCACTACGAAGCAAAAGATGGGGAAGCGTGATAGAACGGAATGCTTTACTATTCTAGCCGTAGGTGTCAGGGTTAACGAGGCAATTATTAATTAAATTCGGTGAGCAAGTTAGTACATTCCGGGCAGTTCATGGCCGGAGTTGCAGCATGAAACGGGATAAAAATGAGTAAAAATCTGGTCGTACGTTTTGCTGGTGAAGGTGGACAAGGTGTGGTTGGCGGCTCCGAGCTAATGGCTTCAGCTGCAGCAGAAAGTGGATACCATGTCTTAACTTTCGCGACTTATCCGTCGCAGATCAAAGGTGGTCCGGCATGGGGCCAAGCTCGGATTTCATCAGAACCAATTTTGACACCGGGTGATTCCTTGGATGTGCTTGTTTGCCAGAATGAATACGCCTATGACGCGAATCTTCCAGAACTCTCTGATCAAGGAATAATTGTTTACAACAGTCAAGAATTCCAAATCGAACATCCCCGAGCACTCGCATTGCCAACTGATGACATGGCGCGCGAAGCTGGAAATGCACGTGCTGGCACTATCGTTATGATCGGCGCGGTCGCTAAAGCGGTCGGGTTTTCACTGGAGGCGCTTGAAAGCTTCATTACTGTGCGGTGGGACAGAGGCCGACCTGGCGATGCAGCGATCATTGAAGGTAATATTAAAGCACTACATCTTGGTGCTGCCGCTGCAGACGAGTCTGGATTTGAGATTGCACAGGTCGATCCACCAGTGGAAGAGGCTGAGGCCCGTGAACGAATTCTGATTAGAGGATACGAGGCGGCCTGCCTCGGAGCAATGGCGGCGGGACTTGATGTGTTTATCGGATATCCAATTTCGCCCGCAACAACGATGCTGACTTATATGGAAACTAATTTAAATGGTGATGACAAATTTGTTGGACAAGCGTCCTCCGAAATTGAATCAATCGCAGCCTTGATCGGATCCGGGTTTGCAGGTAAAA
>JAQWLS010000108.1 GCA_029247135.1 Dehalococcoidia bacterium
CTAGATCACGAACTGGTGAATCTAGTTGGGCTAGAAAAGCTGTTGGCAAATAAGGTTAGAGTTCAACCAACTCCGAAAACTTTACGATTTGCTCAGGATAAGCTCTATCAGCGCAAATCTTTTCAGGCCGCTGGGTTTCCAGTTCCAACCTTCAAAAAAATCGAAACATTAGATGATTTTGTCGAGTTTGGAAACCATCACGGCTGGCCATTAGCAGTCAAAACAATTACGGGTGGTTACGACGGCCGCGGTGTTTGGATAATTGACGATTTAAAAGCCGCGGAGAAATTACTGAGTGAAACTAAAGGGACTAACATCAGCCTGTACGTCGAAGAGTATGTGGAAATAGAGAAAGAGTTAGCTGTATTAGTCGCGAGACGGCCATCAGGTGAGCTGCAAACTTACCCGGTTATAGAAACTCGCCAAAAAGATGGAATTTGCCATGAAGCAGTAGCACCTGCCCAAATAAGTGAGGCTGTCGCGCAAGCTGCCAAAAAAATTGGGCTAGACGTTGCTGAGTTCACAGAGGCCGGAGGAATCATCGCCATAGAACTTTTTCTTAAGGCAGATGGGGTCATTCTCATCAACGAAATAGCTACTCGTCCTCACAATAGTGGTCATCTTACAATTGATGGAACAATAACGTCTCAATTTGAAAATCACCTACGTGGCGTGATGGACTGGCCGCTTGGGTCTACAACCATGACCAGTAAATTTGCTTTGATGATCAATATACTTGGTGCCAGTGAAGTCGATCCAAGCGATCGGCTGCCTTTAAATCATACAAATGACACCGCCATTCATCTTTATGGAAAGGTAGCCCGGCCTGGGCGAAAATTAGGACACATCACAACCATCGGCGACAACGCTGAAACAATATACCGAAACGCTCAAGAATTAATGAAGCATCTGGTGTAAGGCGCCCTCAAAAGTAAGGATATATTTAATGATTAAAAACAATATTGAAGTTGGTATAGCAATGGGAAGCGACTCGGACCTTCCCATAATGGAAGACGCGTCAAAGTGTCTAGATGAATTGGGTATAGGCTACGAACTCAGAATAATATCGGCACATCGTACACCACAGAAAATGATTAAATATGGTGAAAAAGCAAAGGAAAGGGGATTAAAAGTTATCATCGCCGGTGCGGGTGGTGCTGCCCATCTGCCTGGCATGCTTGCCTCAGTCACAACATTACCCGTAATTGGAGTTCCTGTGGCATTAAGTCAGCTTGATGGCCTGGATTCTCTTTTATCCATTGTTCAAATGCCAAAGGGTGTTCCAGTAGCTACGGTCGCTATTGGAAATGCCCGAAATGCCGCGCTATTAGCAGCTCGAATACTAGCAACTTCCGACGAAGAACTATCAAACAAACTCTCGGAACTTAGAAGAAATACTGCGCAAATTGTCCATGAAAAGGACGAAAGGCTGCAACGACTTGACTGACTAGGCTCGACCCGGTGTATTTCTCGACGCAATTGAGTCTGGAGCGACCTTGCCAGCATCCTCAAATGCCTTAGCAACAACGCCTCCTTTCGGACCCCGGTTAATGGCCTCTAAATTATTTGCCACCCAATCACGAGAAGCTCTTACGCTGTCCAGCTGACCTTGAAAATGTGGTGCAACATATCGGGCCCAAAGTTCGTAGGATCTCGTGGTATGCTCAGAGCTCGCCCATTCATGCGCTAGTCCCATAAATCCACCAAAGCCACCTGTACTCTCGACCAATTCTTCAATAGCGTTAATTGCGTCATCCGGAGTACCGACGATGGCGCCCCCACGGTCAACAATCTGCGAAATATCTTCTTCCTCTTTGGATGACGCTCGCCCTAACGTTCCTTGAAAATAATCTTCGTTATATCTAGCTGAGCCTTCTCTAATTTGAGCCAAGGCATCGATCTTGGAATCTGCTAGGTGAAATGGTATAACTATGCGCCACTTCTCCCGAGATGGCTTGGCAACCCCAGCCTGATCAGCTGCCTCTTCGGACCAAAGCCAAGCTTGTGCCAATGAACTTGACCCGCCAGGGTTAGAAACCCCGCCGGCACTCGCACCTATCGAAATCATTCCAATTTGATGTTTGCCAGATGCGGTCGGTCCGGCCGGCGATGCAATATGGGCTGCAGCCATTTCAAGATGTGGAGTTGAGTATGGCGACAACATTAATCTTGCATCTTTCAGGGTGAACCAGTCAGTCTCCATATTCACTGGCGCCTCCTGTGCAAACAAAGCCTTTATCGCGGTCAATGACTCGTCCATACGTCGTCGCTGATCGGCGGGCTTTATACCCATCATGTATGCGTCTGAAGATAGAGCACCGGGGCCCACACCTAGCATCGCTCGACCTCGAGTCATGTGATCTAGCTGGACCGCACGATCTGCCACCATTAATGGGTGATGATAAGGAAGCGATGTTACTCCTGTACCTAGTCGGATACTCTGCGTCCGAGGCGCAACTGCTGAAATTATTAATCCGGGATCAGCTATCAATTCCCAACCTGCAGAGTGATGCTCACCAATCCAAGCTTCGTCAAAACCCAAACTATCTAACAACTCGATCAGCTCAATATCTCGATTTAAAGCCAATGTCGGGTTTTCACCTACCCTATGAAATGGCGCCAAAAACACCCCAAATTGCATTCTCCTAGGACGATAAACTAATGTCATATACTCACATCCCTAATCACCTGAAACCCACAACTAATCTCATCAAATCCCATCCACGCTCCCATGAACACTCTAACCTAAAATAATGAAGCGCTCTGATCGTTCGCACGTATGATAGCTAACTGATAGAGTTTCACTTGATATAAATTAAGAAAAACGAAAAGAAAAGGAAATACTAAGTCGATTACGCTCGAAAACTTCTGCGCTCGACAATCGGAAGCGATAGCAACGGACTGTGATGCTTCGAATTTACTATGACTGACGAAAAAAAACTACAGACAATCGAAACCTATCAACAAAAAGAAGGTGATACCGGATCCACAGAGGTTCAGGTGGCACTTTTGACTGAGAGAATATCTTCACTAACTGAGCATCTGCGGGAACACATCCACGACTATGACACCCGTCGTGGGTTGTTAAAGCTTGTGGGGCAAAGGCGAAGGCTTCTAAGGTACTTGTCGAAAACTAATGTTGATCGCTACCACAAGATCATCGCATCATTAGGGCTTCGTCGCTAAATTCACCTACTCACTTGGTTTGAGTGCTCGTCAATATTTAGATTTCAGCCTAATCTTCGATGCCACAAAACCAATGTCTAAATTCTTAATTTAAAAAAACAAATCATGATTAAACAAATAGTAAGGAAATAAATAAACATGACTAACTTAACCGTCACTGGTAATACTACCGGTGGACAAACACAGATTTTCTCTCGGGAGATCGGTGGAACCACTTTTGAAATTGGTATAGGGCGACTTGCGCAAAGTGCGCTAGCCTCCGTAACCATTAGATACGGCGACACCGTAATGCTCACAACATTGTGCGACGGTGAATCAAGGCCAGGTACGGATTTTTTTCCGCTAACCGTTGATTTTGAAGAGCGCATGTATTCAATCGGGAAAATCCCCGGTTCTTTCTTCAAGCGCGAAGGTCGACCGGGTACTGATGCAACGCTAGCGGCCCGAATGACTGACAGACCAATCAGGCCTCTTTTTCCCAAAAATTATAGGCGTGAAGTTCATTTAGTAAACACTCTTCTTGCATCGGATCGAGCGCACCCAGCTGATGTACTAGCGACAACGGCCGCATCAACAGCAATTAACATGTCGCCACTTCCTTTCGAGGGCCCTGTCTCGTCTGTACAAGTGGGTCGAATAGATGGTGAGCTGATTCCATTTCCCACATATGAACAAATTGATGCTAGTGACCTGAATCTAGTTGTTGCCGCAAATGATGACTCTGTAATTATGATTGAGGCTGGTGCAAAACAAATTCCCGAAGAGGATCTCATCGCAGCGATAGAATACGCCGAGGAAATTTGTAAAGAACTTAATTCACTCCAGCGAGAAGTTGTCGCTGCTGCCGGTGTCGATAAAGATGAATGGATACCAGCAGAGACGGACGCCTCTCTCAGCTCACGTATTCAAGACATGTTATTAAGTAACCCAGAAGCGATTCTTGATGCAGTCAAAGGCGACGGATTTAGAGGCATGGATGAAATGTCTAAAAAAGTACACGCACAGTTAATTGAAGATGGCGTGGACGAAGAAAGTCTGGACGCTAAAGCTGTCCGTGCTGAAACAGAATCGACAATAAAGACGTACGTGCGTGGAAGAATTCTCGATGAAGGAAAGCGCGCCGATGATCGATCCTCTGATCAGATACGCGAGCTTTCAGCAATGGTAGATGTTCTTCCTAGAGTCCACGGAAGTGGGCTCTTTCAACGGGGTGATACGCAAGTGTTAACAGTAGCCACCCTCGGTTCCTTACGCGACAGAGCTCGCGTAGACACTATCGCTCCACGCGAATGGAACATGTTCATGCATCACTACAACTTTCCACCTTATTCAGTCGGTGAGGCTCGCCCCCTTAGAACAGCCGGTCGACGTGAAATTGGTCACGGGATGCTAGCTGAAAAGGCACTTGAAGCCGTTCTCCCAGAATTTGATGAATTTCCATATGTAATCCGATTAGTATCAGACGTACTCGCATCAAATGGATCGACATCTCAAGCTGCGACATGCGGATCTACTTTGGCTTTAATGGACGCTGGTGTTCCAATCAAGGCACCTGTGGCAGGTGTCGCAATGGGACTTGTATCGAATTCAGATGCAAGCAAATATGAAATACTTACAGACATTGCGGGAATCGAAGATGCCTTAGGTGATATGGACTTCAAGGTCGCTGGTACCGCAGCTGGGGTTACGGCGGTGCAATTGGACATAAAGCTGAAAAAACTCCCGTCAAATTTCTTGAACGAAGTGTTTGAAAAAGCACGTATTGGTCGGATGACTATTTTAGATGCCATGAACGAAGCTTTATCGGAACCTCGTGAAGAAGTTGGTCTCCACGCGCCAAAGATTGCGGTTGCGAAAATCAATCCTGAAAAAATAGGCGCGTTAATTGGACCTGGTGGCAAAAATATAAATGCAATTATTGCGGAAACTTCTGCGTCGATTGATGTCGAAGAAGATGGTACCGTTTATGTTGGTGGCGAGAGCAGTGATTCGCTAGAAGCAGCTCTACGTAAAGTAGACGCCCTAACTCGAGAATTAGAAGTTGGTGAAGAATTTGAAGGTTCTGTCGTGCGACTCATGAATTTCGGCGCCTTTGTAGAATTACTTCCTGGGAAAGATGGATTGTTGCATATATCTGAACTTGCTGAATCTCGCGACCAGCAAATGGAACAACTTGCTAATGTAGGAGACGTGTTAAAGGTAAGAATTAATGAAATCGACGACCGTGGTCGTATTAATCTTGGGCTTGTAGGTACGGAAGGTCGGGTCGGCCTGACAGGTAACGAATCCGATGATACTGACAGCCCTGACAGAGGGCCACGGAATGACAGAGGGCCACGGAATGACAGAGGGTCACGGAATGACAGAGGGTCACGGAATGACAGAGGGCCACGGAATGACAGAGGGCCACGGAATGACAGGCAATCCAGCAATCGCGACGAAGGTGGCGATTCTGGCCGAAGAAAGTGGTAAACACTCGCGGACCACGAGTTTTCGTGGCGCGCATGCTTCCAGGTGAACTATCACCTGGAAGTCCACTTGATCGCCTTGCTAAGGTCGCTCAGCTTGATATCTGGCCAAGTCATGTGCCGCCTACGCCCTTAGAACTGAAGGCACGGATTGAGACAGCCGATGGCGTAATAACCACTATCGCTGAGCAAATCAACCCTGACGTCTTAGAAGGCGCAAGTCGTTTAAAAATCGTTTCTCAGTTAGGTGTTGGCTTTGACAATATTGATGTTCTTGCTTGCAGTGCACGGGGAATCTTTGTAACCAACACACCCGATGTTGTTACCGACGCAACAGCCGATCTCACATGGTCGTTATTGCTTTCGAGCGCTCGAAAGCTTTTTGAGGCCAACGCAGCAATTAGGGAATCAAAATGGGGGGCGTGGCATCCCTCGTGGATGTTAGGATCCTCGGTTGCTGACAAAACACTAGGCATTATCGGACCAGGAAAGATTGGAACCGCCGTTGCCGAACGTGCTGCTGGCTTTCGAATGAATGTTTTGTATCATGGAACCAATGAGAAGAAAAATTTTCCTGGTCAACCCGCAAGCCTGAATTCGTTACTGGAACAAAGTGACTTTGTCTCCATGCATATACCACTAATCGAGAGCACTCAGCATTATTGTGACTCAGACTTTTTCTCCAAAATGAAAGAAAGTGCAATCTTCATTAACACTGGTAGAGGTGGATTAGTAAACCAGCCTGACTTGATAAGCGCTCTCAAAAATCAAACTATTGCTGGGGCAGGAATCGATGTTATGTCGCCAGAACCACTTCCAGCGAACCATCCTCTGCTGGAACTTGCGAATTGTACAATTACTCCACATATCGGTAGTGCGACACTGGAGACTCGACTGGCCATGTCGAATTTAGTAGCGGACAGTATTATTGCGACAATAGAAGGAAATACCCCACCGAATTTGGTGAATCCTTAGTTTGGACCCCCAGCATTGGCACCTAACCAACCGGAAAATAGAGCTAACCAGGATAAAGACGTTTTAATCGAGCAGCTTTGGGATCTTGGTGCCTTTCAATTTGGTCAATTTTCAGAAGGTAATACTACTCGAAATTCCCCAATATTTATTAACACAAAACGAATAATCTCAAAACCATCTGTGCTTATGTCAGCCGCACATCTAGTCGCTACTGAGCTCGAAATGTTACGTACCCGTCGCCGTCAACACCTAAGTGACTTCGATTTCATTGCTGGGATTCCCTTTGGTGGGCTACATCTCGCGACCGCCCTTTCACTATATCTCGACGAGCCTCTACTCTATGTAAGACCACCTCGTATTCCTGCCGATCTTGCCGAACCTCCGTATCTT
Organism: Dehalococcoidia bacterium; assembly: GCA_029247135.1. Lineage (GTDB taxonomy): Bacteria > Chloroflexota > Dehalococcoidia > UBA2979 > UBA2979 > UBA2979. The sequence goes on from JAQWLS010000108.1 coordinate 7,020, forward strand.
GAAGGTTCATACAGACCGGGCCAAAGCGCACTTGTTATTGATGATTTGGCGGCGGGTGGGTCGTCACTCCGAGAAACTGTAGCAGTGCTTAGATCCATGGGAATTACTGTGTCCGATGCAATTGTATTGGTCGATAGAGAAGCTGGGGTGACTAGAAAAATGGAGCAGTTTGGAGTACGCGTCCATGCAGTTCTAAAAATCTCATACCTCGCAAGGCGACTCCTAGAACAAAATCATATAACGCAAGAGATTTACGAATCAATCGATAAGTATCTCGGTAAAGACTAAAATAATATATAAATATATTTACGGATAAATACTTGCCTAGAAAAATCGCAACCGAGTCAGAAATACTGGAGCGTAAAATCAAACGCGATCCGGAAAGACGTGCTCTTGCCGCACTCCATAAAGGTATAAAAGGTCTCCCCGCCAAGCGCCAACCCCACGTTTCCTTACAGCTTGTTGCAGACCTATCTAAAAAACTTACTCGCGCAACATATGTGGCTTTATCCATTACGGACACACATGATCGCGTAGAAGGGTTTATTACATCTGGCTTAAGTAACTCGGAGCTCGCTCGACTTTCTACACCACCTCAAGGACATGGACCGCTTGGTTCTCTGCGATTGGACGGCCGGCCTGTGCACTTTGAAAATGTGCAAAATCATGCAAAAGCCTTTGGTTTTCCAAGTAATCACCCAGAGATGACTGCGATGATAGGTGTAGCTATATGGGTCTCAGGGTCAGTGCGAGGAGCACTCTACGCAACAGATCGAAAGGGCAGAAGAGGATTCAATTTAGATGATGAAATGATTCTTAGTGTGTTAGCCTCTCACGCGGGTCGAGTTATCGAAACGGAATGGTACTAAGTGCTAAAGCACTTCCATCCGACAACGATCGCGTCTGGGCCATATAACGTCGCCGACCTCAACGTCATAGGTGCAACCATCGTTTTTAAATGAGCGCCATCTACTGTTTTATTAATCGAATAAGCCAAAGCTTCCGCTGCTTGATCAGATCCAGAATACATAATCGTAAGTTCAACAGATTCACCGACATGTGATTTTTGGATTTCATACGTAACCAAATCACGGAGTTCTTGTAAAAGATTAGAGCGACTGGGACGCTCCTTATCCGATGTGAGCATTCGGATTCCTTGATCTATAAAATTACCGATAAATCTGGAGTGTTGAAACGTTCCGTACCCATGTCGCTCAGGCAAAGAGGTTGACTCAAATAGGCATAAAATTCGTGAACAACAAGAGGTCTCGTTCTTCAGGCTTTCTACAGCAAGTGCCACATTTACTCCGGCTTCCCCCCTCGCTACTAACTCAGCAACGCTTCGAGCCTGCCAGCTCGCAGCAATGCTTGAAGCTGCCTCGTTATTTGCTCCTACAATGTACAAGTCCATTTCTCGTTTAGTAAAAAATTTCTCTACCGCGTCTTGAAGCACATCGCTTCCTGTCTCGTCTCTCAGATTAGGAGGTATCTGTCCCTCAAGACAACGTATCCAAACAGCAGAATCTGCACTCCAATTAAACCGATGCAACAATCTGGATAATCCATCTTCAATGACGTGCTCGGAGTAAGGGCCTACTAGCGAAAAAAGATATGGAACTGTTAGTGAACTCTCGTTGGCGAGATTAGATGGATCGGCAGCAGCTACGGGAAACGCGTGTACTTTAATGCCGCTCACTTCAAGCGAAGGCAGGAGAACCGCCACATCAGTATCCAAAAATATATTCGTCGTCAAAAAACCACCCATAAAACTAACTTATGTCTATAAAGCGTGCATCAATACCTGCGAGTTATATCATTCAAAATATAACATCCGGTGCGATAACCGTGCGCCCAACCAAGCTAGAACACATATCGCTATCCCTATTAATCCGTCGAGCCAAAAATGATTAGCTGTGCAAACAATAGCTACGAGCTGAACTAAAAAAATTACTGCGAAAAAAAGCCTAAGGGTCATGCTTTTGAACCTACTCATAACCGATAAAACCAACAATAGCGCCCATCCTGCATGAAGTGAAGGCATCGCCGCATATTGATTCACAAATGGCGTGAATTCCTGTGCCTGATAAGACACATGCGAAAATAAGACCATCGTATCCACGAAATCGTATCCCTCAACAAGACGAGGTGGACTCACTGGGAAAAGCCAGTAGACCACTAGCGATACACCGCCAGAGAGCAACATGGAGTTTCTCAACAGGACAAATGCCGGCCGAGCAATTATGGATAAAATAACACCGGTGACCGCGATCACCGGAAAATGAAACCAAAAATATACGCTATTAAAAATATGCGATACAACCTCATTCGAAGCAGTCCAATGATTAAGTTGTGGCTCAAAAAATAAACCTGCTGCTTTTTCAAAATTGATAATCAACTCGGCATTTTGCTCTGCTTGTATTTGCCTGTCGATGACTGAACCTCTGACCAAAAAATACAAAAGCAAGCCCAGAGTTACCCAACCAAGGTCTAACAATTTACTAGCAATGTGCAGGCCAGATTTCAACATAAATCCTCTATGTGTTAACAAATATATTTCAGAACACCAATAAAATATCGTGCGTTCACCTGCTTCTCTAAAGAGCTAAACTAATTGTGAAATAAATTTACCAATCGTTAGCAAATTCTTCAATAACTGAAGTGAGAAAGATAAACTTTATGCCCGGACCCAATACAGAAATTCTTACAAGTAATAAATCTCCTATGACTCTTTCTGGAGACACTCTCGTCATCATCATTAAAAAGGGAGACGCGCTTAAGGGCGATTTGTTAACCAAAATAAACACACTGGCCAAGGGTGGACTCACCGTGTTGAAATCAAATGGCTCATTGACGGGCGATTTAGGTGAGTTGATTTGGTTACCAGTGCAAAATTCTCATTACAAACGAGTCGCTTTAGCGGGTGCTGGAGAATGTAAGCCCTCGGATTACACAGAAATCAGAGCGCGTGAATTTTTTGGAAATTTGTCGAGAAAACTCCGGTCTGCAAACGCGGGTGAAGTGGTTATGACCATTGATCCGATCATTTCTGCTCTTAAATCAGCATCCCTTGGATCGCAAGCCGCTGCAGAGGGACTGATTCTTGGTCAATACCGGTTCGATACCCATCACACAAGAAAGGCTGATAGACCGAAATTCACGCTGGGCAATATTACGATTGCAGTCGGGACAAAGACTCCGGCATCGCAATTAGCCAATGGTGCATCCAAGGGCTCGATAATTGCCGAAGCTGTCAACACATCAAGAGATCTAGCCAACACTCCAGCAAATTTAATGACTCCCACCATCGTCGCCGAACGAGCGCGTGAGATAGCCGAGCAGGCTGGTATTGAAATCGAAATCATCGAGCGATCTGACGCTGAGCGATTAGGAATGGGTTCCTACCTCTCTGTCGCAAATGGCTCACACCAACCTCCTAAGTTCATCGTCATGACGTATAAAAACGGCGGCCCCCGAAAACCAATTACGCTGGTCGGTAAGGGGATCACTTTTGACACGGGTGGCACGTCTCTCAAGCCTCCAGGTGGTATGGAAAGCATGAAATATGATATGTCTGGCGCAGCAACCGTGATTTCAGCAATCGGCGCTATAGCTCGCTTAAAGCTTAAAACACATGTCGTTGCAATCGCACCCTGTACCGAAAATATGCCTGGAGGAGGCGCAACCAAACCAGGTGACGTCGTTTATGCCATGGACGGCCAATCGATCGAAGTCATAAACACAGACGCTGAGGGTCGACTAGTGCTTGCAGATGGTATTGCCTATGCGAAAAAAGTTAAAAATGCCGGTGTCATACTTGACGTGGCAACCTTGACCGGAGCTATGAGTGTGTCGTTAGGAGATTACCGAATTGGGGTTTTCTGCAACCAAGACAGCCTATTTCGGCAACTCGACTCAGTAGCGCAATCCACCGGAGAGTTAATCTGGAGAATGCCGATTGATGACTACTACTCCAAGCAGATTAAAAGTGAGGTTGCCGATCTAGCAAACACAGGCGGCCGTCTTGCAGGCTCAATCACTGCGGCTAAATTTATAGAAGCGTTTGTGGGCGATAATCCTTGGGCGCACTTTGATATCGCGGGTTTAATGTCGGCAAAAAGCGATTCTGGGATTCATATTAAAGGAAGCTCCGGTGTACCCACCAAGTCTCTTATTGAATATGTTGCGGCTAAGAGTGCAAGTTAGAACATCATCTCACCATGGCTGAAATTAATCCTTTTGGAATCGCCGGAATAATCATCTGGACATCGGCAGATAGATTCGCAAAAATGGAGGATTTTTACGTAAACAAACTGGGCTTAGTGCCGCTACATCAGCGCGAAAACTTTGTTAACTTTAAGTGGTCCGGGGACAAAAAAGATATTCGCCTGACAATTGGCGTCCACTCTAAAGTCCGGACTGAGAGCACTGACCCCGATCGCATAATGATTAACTTACACGTGGCAAATATTCACACTGTCACAAAGCGCTTGTCAGCTGTTGGAATTGACTTCATTCGTGAACCTGAACAAGAATCATGGGGTGGTTGGATAGCAACAATGAGAGACCCTGATAATAATACGATTCAATTGCTACAATCATCGGACTAGACTTTTCAATCTAATTAATCGAACCCTGACATTTGTGTCTGAAAATAACTACCCGCAAGGAGATTGCCCGTATGAAAATCGGAATTGATTTTGACGACACACTCAATGACTATCGAGCCCTTCTAAAAGATTTAGTCCGTGAGCGCCACCATCATGATCTAAAATCCGGTGAGACACTAGCTTCCACTATCGGAAAAGAGGTGAGTGAAAGTCTTGTCAAAGAAGTTTTAGAAACAGAGTTGTCTCTTCGGCTTGCTCCTCGACAAAATTCGATAGAGGTAATGCAAAGATTGATCAAAGCAAGTCATGAATTTATTATCCTGACGGCGAGATACGATCGTGAAATTCACTATATAGACGAGTGGCTGTCTAAGCACGGACTTCAAGCGAACGTCTATCCTACCAATCGTGAAGATAAAGGACCTATCGCCGAAGAATTAGGGCTAGCGTTTCACCTAGATGACATGATTTCTCAAATTAATACATTTACTGTCGACCACCAAACTGTTCCGGTTCTAATTGCCGGCGGATGGATGCCCACAAGCCTTGCTGGAGGGGACAGCAACGCATCCAAAGTATCAGATCGTGTTGCAAAAGTTGACGATTGGCTTGAATTCGAATCGCTTATTAATACGGCCACGTAAGTTCTGATTATCAGAGCATCAACCGTTCCATAATCTTAAATTCTACGAAGCCGTAGATATGTCTCCGGCGGCGACCCTCTCACAGGCTCGCCCGAGACGCTTAGCCGCCTCCTCAAGATCGTCTTTCTGGGCCCATGAATACGCAAGTCTGATATTTCCAGAGCTCATCTCTTCTTGATGAGGGAAGAAAGCATGCCCCGCTGGTGCAATCAAGCCTTCTTCTACGGCCGCGGCTTGAACACTTTTCGGATCCAGTCCCTGCTGTAGATTAATCCACATAAAAAAACCGCCTAAAGGTTCCTTAAATGTTAAGTAGGGTTCGCAATAATCACGAAGTCCTCTCGCAAGCGCGCTACACTTCTCCTGATAAATACTTCTCATCGAAATAATATGCTCATCAAGCTGACCAGAGCTCATAAAGTCTGTCAGCATATGATGCAATAATGGCGAATTTCCCATATCAAATCTCATGCGTAGCACATGATCAAGTACTCTCGGATCTCCGTGAATCCAACCCACCCTTAGACCGGTCGCAATAATTTTTGAAAAAGTGCCAACCGAAATCACTCCGTGACAGCCTGAAAGCGTTGACAAATCTGTTGGCAATTGAGTCGACGGAAAGTATAACTCCGAATACGCCTCATCATCGACTACTAATATTTGGTGTTTTGCAGCGATTCGTAAAAGTTCTTCCCGACGGTCCTGCGACATTGAAATACCTGCAGGATTGTGGAAAGTAGCTATGGTGTAAATTATTTTTACTCTAGATCCATCTTTCTTGACTTTATCAATAACGTCTTCCAGCTGATCTGTACACATCCCGTTATCGTCGATAGGAACAGTCACTATGTTTGCTTGATGGCCTTTAAATGTTCTGACCGATCCAGAAAAAGTTGGTCTTTCGGTAATAACCGTGTCGCCAGGTGATAAGTATGCACTACAAACTAAATCAATTGCACCAGCACTGCCATTAGTCATCAAAAAATGTTCGGCAGTGACTTTAGCCCCACGCTCTCTATTGAATCGCTTAGCCAGTTCATGTCTCAAATCCTCGTATCCTACGCCACCGCCATATCTAAGAGGCTCATCTGTGGGTACATTTATGGTGCGGCCCATGGACTCGAGCAATTGCTGCCTTGGAAGGGAGCCTGGATCAGGAATTCCACCCCCGAGAGTGATTGGCGGGACTTTGGGTTCTATATCCGCAGGCAGCCCCCAGTCAGTGGACGATCCTCTCGAGAGAAACTTAGCGCCCTCAGACGCCAATTCATCTAAATCGAAGTCAGACCATATGGCTTCCAATTCACCCGTAATACTCATGTAAATACTCCATTTTTATTATGTAAACGCTGCCAAGATCCTAGAGCGTAATTGCTTTGTGTGGCAAGCTGCTTTGCCACTGAAGGATAAAACTATTGTAGTCGACTTACTTACTAATAATTTCGAGTGACTTGCCAAGTAATTTAATTGCCTGTACTAAAGAAACTTCATCAAGGGCTGAGAAAACAATTCTAACTCGTGACTCTTGTTCCACGTGATCTCCTAAGTAATAGCCTCGACCGGGTGAAATAGCCACGCCCTGTAAAGCTGCCACTTCTCGAACTTCGGTGGCAGAAAGCCCTTCTCGCAGTGTTAGCCAATGAAAAAAACCACCTTGCGGTTCCGAAAAAGTCACGAAAGACTTGCAGTATTTATCAAGCGCCTCCGTCACGACATCTCGCCGACCGCGATAAATCTTCCGAATTTTCTCCAGATGCTCAGGGTACTCGTCCGAGGTAAAAAAATTGTGAATAGCCTGCTGGACCAAAGACGATGAGGCATTATCAAATCTCATAAATTTAAGGGCCTTCGTGATAGACGGGGATGCCAGTATGTACCCACTTCGCAGCCCCGTAGCTATTGTTTTTGAAAAAGTCCCGCAGTATACGACACCTCGGCCTTGGGCCAGTTGAAACAAAGAGGCTGGGGGTGGCCCCGACAAATCAATACCCGCATACGCGCCGTCCTCTATCAACAAAATCTCATGTCGCTTTGCAACTTCGATTAGTGCCTCACGACGCTCCAGAGGCATTAATGTCGATGAAGGATTGTCATAATTCGGAATTAGATACGCTGCCTTTATTTTTAACTTAGCAGCAGCACCACTTGTTAGCGCCGCATCCAATCCCACAGCACTAAATCCATATTCGTCCTGATCTACTGAAATTAATTTTGCTCCTCGTGAGGTGAATGTTCTAATCGCACCTGGATAGGTCGGTGCCCCAACAAGAATCACGTCTCCTTCATCCACAAAAGTAGCGGCTATGTTATCAAGCCCATGCGCTGAACCTGATACTAGACTCACCCAAGACTCATCAATGCCACCAAGTGTTTTTGCGACCGTCTCTATAACCGCTTGCTTCAGCGGCTCAAATCCAAAATTTGGAGTGTCGTATGTAAGTGCCTGCTTAGGGTTAACTGAAAGCACTTCGTCAAACGCTCGCCGCAATGCCTCAAGTGGAAGGGATTCGCTATCTGGAACTCCCGCATTAAGATCGTACTCCAGACTCGAAATTGATGTTGGTGAACTTAGCTGTTCCAATCGATTAGACAGGAGCAACCCAAGCTTGTCATCGTCATGAACGCTCATCAACCCTCACTTCTTACGCCCTTGTCTCGGCGATTATCCCTGCGGAAGCAATTGCGCCCTTACTACTAAACGATCGCTATACTTCCTAGATTCAGCATCAAAGGTACCGCCACACGTGTACAGGGTAACGCTCTCGATTGGGACATCGGCTGTCCAAGCCTCTCTCCAATTTTCCACGTCTACATCAAAGGCTCGACGCCAAATTACCTCATATATGTAAACTCTTTCATCCGTATGAATCTCAATTCTGTCGCCCTGCGACAAAAACCGAAGATTCTGAAAAATCCCGGGTCCCCGATAATACGCTCCGGCATAAGGAACTGTGGCATTGTAATCAACGTGACCAGCCAAAATGGTGTTCCCTCCAGACCCAGGTGTCCCACCCAACCGATTCCATTGCGTTAAGTCGTACATAGCAACATCAGCCGGACCATATGGGTTGGGCATATTAGACCCAATAGGGACAAAATGGTTACAGATAGTAGCGCTCACACCCAAACTCTTTATTTCTAAACGAACATTCTCATCGCAATTCGAATGATAACCATAGAGACTAGTAAATCGCTCTAAGTCTAGGCTTTCTTCCGAGACTGTTTCGGTGTTGCCTGCCGTCGCGGTAGAAGTTGTTTGAGTTCCGTTGCTTGTCCCGACAGCTACTACAGAATTAGAATTTGGCTGCACAAGACTAGTATCTGTCTCTATTGTGCATGCCAAGAAAAAAAGAAAGGAAATAAAGAGAATTAAAACGAGCTCTCCTAGCCGGATAAAATTCTTAGATCCCTCCAATAAACCAAATAACACTGTCTTAACCTTACTTCTATAGCTGCAAACTCTTGAATTAACTATGATACAGCAGCAAGTTACAGATCATCATCTTTTGTTGATTAGGTCTTAGTATTACCGGTGTAGTTCAAGCACTAAAATATTCAAAATAGGAGTGCATATGACATCAGGGCCACTTGACGGAATAAGGGTTCTCGAATTCACCCAAATTATAGCCGGGCCTCTTGGCTGCCAGTTCTTAGCCGACTTAGGAGCAGAAGTAATCAAAATAGAGCCTCCTAGCGGAGAACCGTGGAGGTTAGCCGCTCAATTTATTCCACTTGAATCAAAAACATTCATTGGGCTTAATCGCGGAAAAAAATCTTTGGCAATCAATCTCGCAAACGAAAAATCCAGAGAAGCTATTCACCGCCTAGTTAACGAAATAGATGTGGTTGTTATAAATTATCGACCAGACGTAGCAAAGCGGTTAGAAATTGACTACGAGACACTTTCGGCGATTAAATCAGACATAATATATCTCGACAACACCGCTTGGGGACGTGAAGGCCATCTTGCTGACCGACCTGGCTACGATATAGTGGTTCAAGCCTTCAGTGGGATGATGTCGTCGGTTGGAAAAGTTACAGATGCCGGTGCACCGCAGGTCGGCCCAGCATATGCGGACACCACAACTGGCTATGCCATCTGCTCCGGCGTACTCGCTGCTCTGTTTCATCGTGAGCGAACAGGGGAGGGTCAGAAAGTAGAAACCAGCCTATTGATAAACGCACTTACAACTCATATGAGTGCGTTTCACAGCGTTCCCGTAGCGGACCAAATTCAAAGAGATTCGTTTTTGCAAATGTTAAGCGAATCTCGCGACACCGGAATCCCGTACCTAGACGTTCTCCGAAAACGCGACGAGCTACTCAAAACCGCAGCTCAGGGAAACGTATACTATCGAGTTTTTGAAACAGCTGATGGTGCCATTGCAATTGGTGCACTTTCAGCAAGCTTACGTGAAAAGGTACGAACCACCGTCGGTTTTGAACATAACCGAGATGAAGATGGTTACGACCCGCAAAATCAAGCCCAGTTAGCGATCGATGCATCAGTCATCGCGCACGTAGAAGGTATTTTTGCTGGGCGTAACACAGATGAATGGGAGCGAATACTTACCGCTGGCGGCGTACCGTGTGCGCCCGTGAAATTCGTGCAAGAGTTACTCGAAGACGAGCAAGTCATTTCTAATAACTACGTAATTGAACTCGAACACGAGCTCGCCGGACCTATCAAAATGCAAGCACCGCCTTGGAAAATGTCAAAAACTCCTCCCGCCCCTCGGGGGGCTAGCCCCACTTTAGGACGGCATACCGACGAACTACTTGCTGAAGTAGGTTATTCAGAAAGCGAAATAGCTGATCTCAGGCAAAATGGAGCTATTCTGTAACTGTAATAATTTGCAAATTAGGAGGCTATCATTTCTAAATTTGTCACCGTCGAGAAAAAGGATGGCGTAGGCCGCCTTAGGCTAACCCGAGCCGATAAGCGCAATGCCATCAATGAAGAAATGGCCGTAGAAATCATTGAAGCTATGTCGGATCTCGATGCAGATTCTGACATCATCACTATAGTGATCGAGGGTTCCGAGGGTTCGTTTTGTGCAGGAGCAGACATGGCAGAGGCAAACGCGGCGTATGAACGTGGCGAAAGAAGATTTAATCCCGCTCAAGAGGCGGCCAACCGAGTAGGTGCCTCAGAAAAACCAACTATCGCAAGTATCGACGGTCCAGCCTATGGCGCTGGTGCCGCACTCGCATGTGCATGTGACATCAGAATATGTAGCGATAGAACTCGCTTCCGTTTTCCTGGTGCTGATTATGGTTTAGTCGTCGGAGCCGCGGCTCTGCCATCCATCGTTGGAGGGCCAACTGCTAAAGAACTAATCTTTACTTCCCGAGTAGTAGATGCTCAAGAGGCATTAAGTATTGGACTGGTCAATAGGTGCGTCTCTCAAGCGGAGTTTCCCGCAGCTGTAGATTCAACAGCCAGTCAAGTGGCTGCCGCTTCTCCATTAGCTTTGAAATGGTCAAAATCAACAATTAACGCATCAATAAATGGTGGGGATGCGGTCGGGCTTGAAGTTCAGGCGGATCTGCTTCTGCGAGGCGGAATAGACCATCAGGAACGCTTCGGTCGGGCAACGGCAAAAATTACGGGAAAGAAGGGGTAGTCATGACAAATCAAAACACGGGCGGCCCAGGTGCTGAAGAGGCCGAAAAGGTACGCGGTTATCTTTTAGCTCAGGGTAGAAAATACACATGGGATCAATTGTGGCCTCGTATTGTCGGTTCACGAGCAACATTAGTTGAATCGCTCGCAGGAGTTTCTGATGAGCAGGGGGACTGGGAGCCAGGAACAGGGACTGGAGAGGAAGCTTGGGGAATCACACAAATCGTCAGACATGTCATCTCTGCTGGTGACGGTACTCTCGCCTCTACTGAAGCCCTCGCAAACGGAAACATCGCGCCTGATCGGAACTCACCAAACCTTGATAACTTGAAACTTTCAGAATTAATGCCCTTGCTGCTTGATTCCTCTGAGCATTTGGCGACGATGCGCCAACGGGTGCCGGAAAATCCAAACATGGAATTAACGTCCCCACATTCATTTTTCGGGGAACTTACAAGTAAGGCCTGGTTCCTATTTATACGAGTTCACGATACCGACCATCTAAACCAAATAGCAACCATAAAAGATACTGCTGGCTACCCTCAATAGATAGCAATCTTGATTAGATACGGATCATACAATGTCAGATTTATATAAAAGCGGGGCGTCGTTCACACCAGTAGAAGCTTCAAAGCTAGCGCAGAGAGTAATTAGTAAATGTACTGAGCTGGGTCTTACTATCGCCACCGCGGAATCAACCACCGGAGGCTTAGTTGGTCACTTGCTAGTATCAGTCCCTGGGGCATCCAAAGTGTTTATTGGCGGCATCACGGCCTATCATGGACGACCGAAAATAAACCTGCTCAATGTCGACCGAGAGACCCTCATTGACTCCGGTTCGGTGAGTCACGAAGCTGCAATCAAAATGGCCGAAGGCTCTTTAAGCCAATTCGACGTGGATATATCGCTGTCGGAAAGTGGCATCGCAAGTACTACCGGGAACCCAGATCGCCCTGGCGGTCTCTACGCATTATCTCTAATTAAAAAATCAGGCACTGCTAAAAGTGAACTCCTGTTATTTTCTGGCAACCGCACAGAAACGATGTACAGCGCATCAGCTACTCTTTTTCAATGGATTCTAGAAAACATAGAAGCGTAATTACAGAATTACGCCCGTTTCTCGCAGAGAAGCTATCTCCTGATCCGAAAAACCAGCCATCTTCGCGTACATATCATTATCTCTTCCAAGCGCCGGTGACGCACTAGTTTCTAATGGAGTTCCAGACATTTTAATAATTGGACCCACCTGAGTCTGAGGGCCACTTAGCTCGTGATTGAGCTCCACAAGCATATCGTTCGCTATGACCTGTGGATCGGTCAACATGTCCTCCGGAAAATTAACCGGGCCGCCCGGCACTCCTTCTTTATCTAAAATCTCCATCCACTCCTCTGTCGTTTTCGATCTGACAAACGCTTCAAGCTCTTTGACTTGCTTTGTTGCATCTTCGATCCACTCAGGGGTAGCAGAGGCTAGGTTGGGATCGGCCCACCCGAGAAAATCTGTTTCGAGAGCCTTTCTGACCTTGGCCCACAAACCCGATGACAGCGCGCCGACAGCCATGGCCCCATCCTTGGTTTGATAGGGGCGATAGTAAATATTAGCGATACCTCCCAGCAAAGAACTAATTCCACCGCTCCTCGCTTCAAGAAGTTCTACATAAGTCGCATTCTCCGAGCGCTTCTCGGCAACCATCTCTCTGCTTGCATATGCGCCTGATTGCGAATCAGCCAACGGGAGATCAAAAATCGACGACGCCTGAAATGACAATGCTGTTTGTAACAGCGTCGACTCAACCAGTTGACCTTCCCCCGTACGCTCACGATGAAACAAGGCCGCAGTTATCCCCCAAGCTAAAGCGAGACCGGTTCCATAGTCAGCAATAGCCGTAGAGCTGATTGTCTTCGGTTCGCCAGCGTCGCCAAGCTTACCTTCAGCAGCCATCATTCCAGATACGGCTTGGACGACTATGTCATAACCTGGTCGATGTGACCAAGGGCCACTCCTTCCAAACGCGGTATTGTCGGCATATATCAAATCAGATTTGATGCCTGATAAAGTCGAGTAGTCAATCCCAAGACGCTTAGCAACGTCAGGTCGATAGTTGACAAGAACAACATCACAAAAAGGTATCAGCCTAGCAATTAAGTCCTGTGCAGCTGGATCTTGAAGAGCAAGCGCCAATGAATTTTTACCCCTGTTTAAACTTTGAAAATATTTAGCCTCGCCTGGGTAGAATTGTGAAAACTGACGCCACGGCTCACCATCCGGTGGCTCTACTTTAATTACCTCAGCGCCCATTTCAGCCAAATTTTGACAGGCATATGGTCCGGCAATAATTTGAGAAAATTCCAACACCCGTATTCCTTCTAATGCACCTGCCACAGTTACCCCCTTTTTCGCGCCATCGTGTGGTTTAATCCTAGACCCCTCTTCAACCATTTTGCAAAGGCTTGATATGCTAGGTAATAAATCGTATTAGTTGCAAGGAAAATAATGCCTGGAAAAATTTTATCTAATTACGAAAAATCACATCCAAACTCTCTAGCTCTGGCCACCCGAGCAGCAAAGCTGTTCCCATCTGGAGTCACGCATGATGGGAGATCTTTTTTTCCTTTTCCTATCTACGTCGAACGGGCCACGGGGGGTAAAAAATGGGACGTAGACGGAAATATGTATGTGGATTTTATTGGAGGGCATGGCTCACTGCTTTTAGGCCACAGGCATCCCGAGGTTATGGATGCTGCTGATAAAGCTTCTAAGCGAGGAACTCACTTTGGCTCGTCTCATGACTTAGAAATAGACTGGGCAGAGCTCGTCTTGCAACTGGTGCCCTGCGCAGAAAAAGTTCGCTTCACCTCATCCGGAACTGAAGCAACAATGATGGCCCTTCGATTAGCACGGGCATATACCAATCGAGATAAAATCATAAAATTCACAGATCACTTCCACGGATGGCATGACATCGTCGTTGGGCAACAAAGAGAAGATATGTCTTTACCGTCTTCTATTGGTGTACCAGACAGCTTTTATGAATCACTTGTCATTCTGCCACCAAATGACGAAAATCTGTTGATGGAAACGTTGGGGAAAAATGATATAGCAGCCGTAATTATCGAACCTACGGGCGCTCACTGGGGAAGGCATCCAATCCATCAAAGTTTTCTTGAAGCTATTCGAAGGCAAACCGCTAAGTACGGCACCTTATTTATTATGGACGAAGTGATTACTGGCTTCCGAGCCTCCCCCGGCGGCATTCAGGGGAAATACAATATACTCCCCGATCTTTCAACACACGCAAAAATTTTAGCTGGAGGGTTTCCTGGGGGGTGTGTGGCTGGCAAAAAAGAAATCATGGATATCCTTGAGTTACGTGAGTCTGATGACGCTTGGAATAAAGAACAGCGGATTGCCCATCAAGGAACCTACAACGCAAACCCCGTATCTGCTGCTGCTGGGTCAAAAACGCTAAGCCTTATAAAGGACGGTGCACACACGCAGGTAGCTGATGCCACAACCGCTGAACTTGTATTTGAGTTGAATAAGCTCTTTCAGGCTCGAGCTTTAGATGCGTCCGCTTGGCATGTATCAAGCATGTGGCACCTAAACCTAGGCGAAAATTCGCCTAGGTCGACTGACGTTGAGACCGATCCCAACTATTTGCCTTCCGGCATAGACAAACCATTGCTTCAGCCGCTGAGGTGGGCTTTGTATAACCATGGTGTGGACTTAATGGCTGATGGTGGCATGGTCTCCTCAGCTCACGGAACAGAGGAAATAGCGCTTACCGTAGAGGCGTTTGATCTGGCAATAAATGATTTAAGGAATGATGGATATCTCTAAGTGCCTATGGATAATTTAGTATTGACTAGTGACCAAATCAAAGAAGAGCTTGAAAATAACCTCAATCAATGGAAATTTATTGAGAGCAAACTTCAGACCTCATTCAAGCTTGCCAGCTTCCATGAAGCTCTGTTGTTGATTGCGCAAATTGGATCTATCTCTGAGGAACTCGATCACCACGCAGAGATTTGGAATCTCTACGATCAAGTAACTCTTGCAGTATGGTCACACGACGTAAGTGGAATTACCGGGCGCGACCTCGATTTTGCTAAAAAAGCGACAGGTGCCTATCAAGCTATAGTAAGTCGGCGTCAGCTATCTCAATCCCAAACAGAGACCAACCCGGCCTAGCTGCTATAGATCCGCCCTGCTGAATGCGAAGACCTTGGTTGTCATTTGAGTTAAGAGTTAATTCGATAGCCCAACGTGACAATCCTTGAACTCCTTCCATTTGTCCCATCTCTTCCAAGGAAAAAAACCCCGCATTAGCTATTTCATCGCCATCCCAAACAGGCTCACCTGAAACATAATCTAGGGCGAAAACAATGTATACATTCGCGGAAGGGCCACCTGCCGTCCCGCCTAAAGAGTGTCTGAACGCTACAGCGCGGTTTACCTTTGCTTCCACTCCGGCTTCCTCCATCACCTCTCGGGCTACACCCTCTGTGATTACCTCATCTTGCTCTACGTACCCGCCCGGCAACTGCCAAGTGCCCGAAAATGGTTCCCAGCCTCTCTGCACCAAAAGAGCTTTATTGTCTCGAAGCACTACGCCCGCACATCCGATAGAGGATTCCCCAAAAAAAATAAATTTGCAGCCGGGCGTAGTGCAGGCTGGTCGATTTCTGCCTCCATCCATTTTCCAAATTAAGGAATTCGCACACCTCGGACAGTATTTTATGTTTTCTGGAAGCGGATTTGCTGTCACTAAGTTCTCCTGACTTTTTACTTATTAATTACACTCTGCCTGAGTTGAAGTCGAATATACCCCGAGCAATAGAAAGTCTCAAAATATCTGAAGCTCCTCCGGCAAACCTTAGCGATCTCACTCGCCTGTACATTTGTTCCAGCGCCTCACCCTCAATAAGAGCTTGTCCGCCAGCGAGTTGGACTGCTGTGTCAACGATCCTGCCTATCATCTCGGTACAGAGTACTTTAGTTGCAGCAGCTTCGTTGACAACATCCTCGCCTGACTCTGCCAAACGAGCAGTTCTATATAGTGCAGATCTTGCTGCATATAAATCAATTCGCATATCCGCGTAGCGAAGGCGAACCCCTTCTCTGTCGCTCAGTCGGGTCCCTGATCTATGAGCCGCATTTAATCGATCGGTTATGTGCTTGATGGTCCAGATTCCCATTCCGCAAGCACTTGCGGAAATCTGAAGGCGTTCTTCACCTATGTTAGACATCGCGCGCGGCATACCTTCACCAATATCTCCTACGGTGAGGTTATTAGAAACACGCACTTGATCTAGGTCTAATTCAACATGGCTGCCACCTTCTAGTGACCTAAAGCTCCTGGTTATTTCAACTCCTGAAAGATTACTATCTACTAAAACCATCGCCGGACCGCCCGTTACTCCGTCAAACTCTTCCACATTTACAAATACTGCAAAAAAGTCAGCCGTAGCTCCACCCGTGACGAATGATTTTGAGCCTGTAATAATTAAATCGTCTCTGTCGCGAATCGCATATGTTTGCTTCTCGGGCGCTGATGCTCCTGAGGGTTCAGTAAAAGCAAACGACCAACGCTTCTCTCCTTGCATCACCGGATCCAAATAGGTCGCTTTTTTCTCACCTGTTAGATTTCGCAAAAACCCAGGGTCTGGACCAAGTACGAAGCCACCCATCGAACTATTTGCCGCTGCCACAGACTCGCGGGCTATCGTAAGTGCTAACGGACCAGCCCCAGAACCACCGAATTCTATAGGTTGAGTAAGTTGAAATACTCCATACTCCTTAGATTTAGCTATTGCAGCTTTCCGTAAATTAACGTTATCCATTTCGGTGATTTCTAGCTCCGTGAGCTCAACCAGCAGTGACTCAACTCGCGATCGTAGGTCTTGCATTTCTGGACTTATAAACTCTGGCATCTTACACCTTTTATTTCTAGTATTTGCTGTCATCTTTAGTCTAAAAGACTTGCCTTAGATTACTACGACTTTCCTCCGAGCAAGCTGCCTGCTATTTTCTTGATAATTAACCTCCTCTATTACTTCATCGGTCATTATTTTCTCTCGACTCATCCTCAGACATGTCTGCATTTTTGAAAAAAAATACCTAAATCTTCGTATGTGGACTTGCAAGGCATAGTCACTTTGTCGTATTTTCAAGTTGTCGGAATACACATTTAATTAATTAGATGTATTTCTTCACTAAGGGGCGGGGAAACCCCTGATTTTATAAAAAATACTCGATATTTTATTATCGGAGCCACGGCTGATGGTGGGCGCGCCACTAGTTTGATTTTATAGGGGAATACCAATTACTACTAAGAAGCCCACCAACCAACTAGACGCCGCAAGTGATATTTGGGAACAGGCAACTGTTTTACTACAGAAGGAAATAGGTAAGCGCCTCTGGTCGACTTGGTTCGCTGATGTTCGCATCTCAGAAATAACATCTAAGTCAATAATTATGGAAGCGCCGCATCTTGCAGTTGAGAGAATAAAAAAGCAGTGGCTCAATGAACTTAATACAGCTATAACTAATGCCGGCGGCCACGGGCTACAGATTACTTTGCAGGTGACTAAGGCAAGATCGACAGAACAAATCGAGACTGGTGAAAATGTCACCTCGCCTCTGCATGATGATTTGGCTGATATCGGACTTAATCCCAGATTTACATTTAGTACATTTGCCGAAGCCGAATGCAACTCTTTCGCCCTCGGTCGAGCAAGAGAAGCCGCCATCGGAAAAGCCACTGAATACAGTCCCCTACAAATCAGCGGCCCTGCTGGTATGGGCAAAACACACCTCCTACACGCAATTGGCGCTGAACTTGTAAAAGCTGGTAAGAAAATAACAATCACAACCGCTGACGAATTTACAGCGGAATTTATCTCCGCTGTAACAGGTAAGGATGGTCAAAATAAACGAACTAAAATCTCAGACTTTCGAAAAAAATACAGAAAAGTTGATGCTTTATTAATTGATGGTCTGGATTTCTTTGATGGCTCCAAGCCTAAATCCGTCTTAGAACTAGCCGAAGTTATCAATGAACTTAATACTCGATCAAAACTCGTCGTCGTAACGTCCAGAAAAAACCCACTTAGTCTTAAGGTACATGAAGAACTTAAAAATAGAATGCACGGTGGCTTTACTGTCCGATTAGCAGAGCCAAAAACTGAAGACGGTGCGATTATCGTGAAGCATCTCGCTTCAGCTATCGGTATTAAGCATATTTCAAAAGAGGCCGCCACTACTCTGGCTCGAAGACGACAACAATCTGTGTCAAGACTCGTCTCAGGGGTAAACGAGCTCGCTGTTTACTTAGAATTTACTAAATTAAAACCGACCGTTGATGCCGTTAATGCGGCATTGGAGATGAGCGCACCTGCACCGGAGGGCGTAATTGACTCGTCCATCGTTTCTCAAGTGATTTCAGAGTATTTTGATATACCCTGGGATGAAATAATCTCAGGTCGCCAAACTCATGATCTGACCCGAGCCAAGCACATGGCGATGTATCTTCTCCGAACCGTTTGCGAATTACCTGTGAAGGAAACTGCTCGATTCGTGGGACTTAAACACTACTCGAACGCATCACGCGCAGAAAAAGACATTACTCTGAAAATGAAATCAAGCCCCTCACTGCGCGATTCGGTAGCTACATTGATTGAAAAGATTAATGAAGCTGCTTAACTAGAAAAATAAATACCCTCCCGAGCAATAAATCTAGCCACGTGACTGGGTAAGTCCGCCTCGGTAAGTGGGTTCACCCCGCTTTGAAGCCGGGCTCGCAAGTTCGTCGATGCCGTTGCGCGCGGCTTCATCGGTACAAAATCGAGCTTTTCACGAATGTTTGGTATTAGTTCCAATAAGCTTGCATCTGGGACAGTCCCTGTACTTGCCCTGTCGGCTATAGCTAGGCGGGCCGTCGCTAGGATTCTCTCAGGCTTAACCCAATTACTCATATCTGCAAGAGAGTCGGCGCCGACAATAAACCAGATCGCAGCTTCTGGATGTTCGGCATGTAGTGCTTCTAGCGTTTCAAAAGTATAAGTAGGCCCCGCCCTATCAATCTCCGCCTGCGACACCGTAGCCCAACTCAATCCCCTTATCGCCTCGTTGACCATCGCATATCTAAGATTTGCCGGAGTTAAATCAGCCCTATCTTTCCTCCACGGATTACCTGCGGGCATAAATATCACTGAACCAAGATCAAGCTCCAGCCTCGCAGCCTTTGCAAGTTCCAAATGGGCACGGTGAGGAGGGTCAAAAGTGCCACCAAGTACCCCTATGCGACTTTCCATCGACATTACATATCCCACACAACAAACAAACCCCTTATTTTGACCCTGTCGCCATCCTTGACGCCAGCTCTCCTTAATTCTCTCTCAACACCTAATCTTTTCATTCTGTCAAAAAACTCCGCTCGCGCTTCTTCTTGCTGTAGGTCAAGGGTCAAGGCCCACCACTCGGGAGTTTCTCCCACAAGCTCTGGCTCCTTACCGTCCTCACTTAAAACTGAAAACCTTCGAGTCTCCGTGACTTTTGGCTTTAAGATCGGAACGCTGTCGCTCGGTGCTTTAGTATTTAAGCGCACTTGCTCCAGCGCCTTATTAGCTAAGCTGTCAAGGCCCTCTCCACTTTGTCCTGATATCTCAAAAAAATTACCAAACTCGTTCTTAATTTCGTCGTGTAGAAGCTCAACTCGAACACTCGCATCAGGATCGTCTATTTTATTAAGTGCTAACATAACCGGCTTTTCGCCCAAATTGTGGCCGGAACTAGCCAGTTCACCCTGAATTATCCGAATATCTTGGATTGGATCTTCTCGACTCATATCGACCAAATGAATTAACACCTTAGTCCGCTCGATATGGCGCAAAAACTCATGCCCTAACCCGACACCCTTACTGGCACCCTCTATTAGCCCTGGCATATCTGCCGCGACAAACGAATCAAACCCCAAATATACAACACCTAAGTTCGGTTCGAGAGTTGTGAATTCGTAGGCACCAATCTTTGGCTGTGCTTTCGACCACATTGAAAGTAATGTCGATTTTCCCGCATTTGGTAAACCAACTAAGCCCACATCTGCTAACAATTTAAGCTCGATTTGTAAATGCTTTTGCTGCCCGACCATCCCTTTCTGAGCAAACATCGGGGTCTGCCGGGTTGATTTAGCAAACCTCTTATTACCGCGACCTCCTCGGCCGCCGCGTGCCGCAATAAACACCATGCCATCTTCATCTAAATCTGCCAGCCGTTCACCATTCATCGCTATTTCTTTAACGGCGACTCCTACTTGGTGACTGTCCCCCATCACACCCCATACTATCGAACCTGTCGGAACATAAAGTACAACATCGTCGCCAGTTGCTCCATGTCTTTGTTTGGTGTTGCCTTTTACCCCACCTGTCGCCTGAACTGTTCGCGTGTTGGAATACTCTTGTAAAGTGCTTATGTTGTTCACTGCAATAAAAACTACATCGCCGCCGCGCCCTCCGTCGCCACCATCTGGGCCTCCTCGCGGAATAAATTTTTCCCGCCTAAATGAAACAGCTCCATCACCACCGTCGCCACCTATCACTTCGAAGTTAACCACATCCAGCATGAAAATTCCTAATTTTATTTTATTTACTTTGTTTTGGTTTTTTTTAAGTTGAACGCATAGTTAGTGTTAATTTATTTAATAGTAGTAGTAGGTGAAATGAATGTGTGAAAAGGTTCCCCTAAATAAGCGTTTTGCCTATCTGTTGCAACAATTTGGTTGGTTAAGGTTATGCGAAGTATTTGTTAATGTTATGTGCAAGAAAATGAAGCTTGCTGACGACGCTCGCCAGGGTTCTAATTTCAGATTTTTCGTATATGGACAGGCGAAAGATATTCACAAAAGATTAAATTATTTTGGCAGAGATCAAACATTTGATTCACGGCGTTTCAGTTCGCAGTCGATCTGAAACCTCAAAGCCCTCAGGTGGCTTTCCTGCAAGTATCGATGCTCGCGGGATGGGGGGGAAAAGAAAGGGCCGAAGTCGAGCATCTTCATAAAAGCCAAACCCAGCATCGTCCGCAATCTCTTGCAGTGTTTCAGTAGAGCGAAGAATTGGTTGACTTACATAACGTGATAAGACAAAAGAATTCCATCGATCAAGCCTTTTGTTGCCGCTTGGGCCAAATTCCCAAAGTAGAAACAATCCGCCTGGTGTCAACAATCGATAGGCTTCAGAAAAAAGTTTAAATAAGTCAGTTTCGTCCAGGTGTTTGGCGACATAACCACATGTTATTAGGTTAAATGTAGCAGTTTTTAGAGGTATATCAGTTGCGGTTGCTTGAAGCAGGTGGGGAACGGTGTTTCGGTCTGGCATTCCCATCGGCTTGTTTTCTCGAGCAATTTTTAAGGCTATGGAAGAGAAGTCAATTAGTACCGGGGCATTAGGGCTCTCCGTACGAAGGGATAGATGGCGGGCAAGTGCACCGGTTCCGGAACCTATATCCAGATGTGTTGTTTTTGCTGTTAGCGACAGTTCTTCAGGCAGTCTTATGAGAGGGGTTGAGGCCGCCCATAGGCCAAAGGTACCGAATAACTGTCGAGCGAGGAAACCTTTAAGGCCGGTCGAGTCAAACCAGGCATCATACTCGTTTAGGAGGGCGGACTGGTTATCCATATAGAGAGTTAATCAGTTGATAATTTGCGAAGGGGCGATTCGTTCAACGAAGACATTCATGATTCCTCCACAAATTTTATCTTCACCCTCGGTTGGTTCAGTCAGATCAACAACCACTGTTCGGGATTCACCATCGAGCATTGTTTCCATCGCACTTTGCCAGACCTCTGCTTCGCCACATCCACCCCCTATTGTTCCGGCGAACGTCCCATCGGGACGCAGAAGCATTATTGCCCCAGTGGATCGCGGGGTAGAGCCGGAGGTTTCAGACACGGTGGCTAAAACACGTGCTTCGCCAGCAGTTTGGGATTTTATAAGTTCTTTAAAAATTTCCGTACTCAAAGTAAATAAGCCCTCGTATGCAACGATTTTTCTAAGTGTACCATTAAAATGTTGACGTTAAATGTTGAATAAAATGTTTAAAATGTCTCCATCATTAACAACATAATCCCTTCCCTCGGTCCTAGTTAAGCCACTTTGTCGGAGCGATGCGGCTGACCCTGCATTAGCCTGATAGTCAGAAAACGAAGTGACCTCCGCCCTGATAAATCCTCTTTCGAGGTCACTGTGGATTTTTCCAGCAGCTTGCACGGCGGTGGTTCCTATAGGGATTGGCCAAGCCCGAACCTCGTCTTCGCCGGTGGTAAGGAATGAATGCATGCCGAGTAATGAGTAAGCAGCGTTTAGGGCTTTATCTCGGGAAGATTCTTCGGGTAGGCCTAGGTCTTGTCGAAAAGCGTCAGCCTCGGACGGTTCAAGTTGACTGACCTCACGCTCTATTTCGGCTGAAATTACCGCCACGGCTGTGTAGTCATCATTGGATAGATTTTGATATTGATTTTCAAATGCAGCGGTTTGGCTTACGTCTGATTCATTTATGTTCACGAGGATTAGTAGTGGCCTATCAGTAACAAACCGATAACCTTGCAATTCCTTTTCCTCGTCGCTTGTTCGCTCGAAGGAGCGTAAAGCTCTTCCTGATTCAAGGTGTTCTCGCATTCGAGCCAAGAGCGCTGCGTGTCGCTCTGCATTTACTCGCTCACTGGCCTTCATTGATCGAGTTTCTACCTCGATTCGATCGAGGCGACGTTCAATTAGTCCAATGTCAGCTACGGTCAGTTCTAGGTCCAGTGTTTCAACATCTCGTTCTGCATTTACTCCGTCACTCGGTAGTGGCACTCGCTCATCTTCAAATGCTCGGATTATATAAACAAGTGCATCAGATAACGCTAATTGATCTATAAATCTGGCGAGTCCTCGTCCCGTGCCTGCGGAGTCAGTAAATACGGCACCGGGGTAATCGATACATTTCATTTCTGCCGGTATAATCCGAT
This sequence comes from Dehalococcoidia bacterium, assembly GCA_029247135.1. Lineage (GTDB taxonomy): Bacteria > Chloroflexota > Dehalococcoidia > UBA2979 > UBA2979 > UBA2979. Next base: position 29,908 of record JAQWLS010000108.1, read on the forward strand.
TTGGATTATCTATCTGAGACAGAATTTGGAGTCGTCGATCTGGAACTTTTAAGATGCCGATATTTGGGTCTCCACCACTGTATCCACCGGTCTCAGCATTTTGACCTGTGATGGCGTTAAAAAAAGTGGTTTTACCCGAAAGCGGGAGTCCTAATATAGCTAGTTCCATAATGATAAGTTTCTCACTCTAAGCGCGTATGATCGTCCTATCGGTGAAAGGGATTTTGTGGAACAAAACAATGAAACATTGGCGATAATGCAGGATGCTCTGGCGGCACTCGAAGGCGGCGAGGCGCTTTTTGTGTTTACGATCACTAATTCTGGAGAGTTTTCCGATTTAAGACTTGGTAGAAAGATTGCCTTCCGCGGTAGGAAAATTGTGCAAATTGGTTCATCAGGAGACCTAGAGTTCGATTCGCTATTGGAGTCGTACGCTCACTCAGCCTTATCGGGAACCGCGAGCAGTGAGGCGAGTACGGTTTATATCAATCGTAATTTAGGGGGAAAACTGGCGCTAACTAATCGTCGCAGTGAGGCAGAAGAAAAATCAGCTCGCGTGCTTACGCAACTTTTTACCGGTTCGCCGAGGCTACTTATTGTTGGCGGAGGACATGTAGCGCTTGCGCTTGCGCGTGTGGGGGAAATAGTAGGATTCGAGATTGTAGTTACGGATGACAGAGACTCGTTTGCTAACAAAGACAGATTTCCGATGGCTGTAATAATAGATGTTGCCGAGCCATCAGATGCAATTCCAAGACTGGTGGGACAGGCAGAGACCTTTATTGTGCTTGTGTCACGAGGCCACCGACTAGATGAGGAAGGGTTGCGTCAGGCTCTTAAAACTGGGGCTAGCTACATAGGAATGATCGGTTCAAAGCGCAGAACCGAAACGGTATTGCGACATATGGCCGAGGAGGGTGTGGATCAGGAATTGCTTGATGCAGTGAGTACTCCTATCGGTCTAAATATAGGGGCAGAAACACCGGAAGAGATTGCGGTTGCGATTATCGCAGAAATACTTATGTTACGGAATGGTGAATCTGGAAACCGGATGATAGATGGGGCGAGAGCCAAGTGAGTATTTCGGATAGTTTAAGCGTCGCACCAATAGGGTATGTAGAGAGTAAGCACGACGATGTCACTCAGACTTCTTGGGATAAAGTGAAGTCATCTATCTTAATTGATGAAAATTTCACAGAGGCTTTAAGCGGACTTGGGGGTTTTTCTCATATTTTTGTTATTGGTTGGCTACATCTTCTCCCAGATCGCCTTAGAAACAGAACCCTTGCATTCCCTCGTGGTGATTTGACGCTACCTGAGTTAGGCAGCTTTGCTTTGCGTGGTGCACGCCCAAATCCCATTTCTGTGACCGTCTGTAAATTACTAAAAATAGACGGGAATAATATATTGGTTCAGGGGCTCGACTTAGTTAACACGACTCCTGTTTTAGATATCAAGCCGTACATTCCTGAATACGATTCGAATTCATCAGCGAGTTTGCCAGACTGGGCGTATGAAAAGTAGAAGTACTTAGTTAGCGTCAGATTGAGCTTTGAGGAGTTTTACCAGCCGACTTTTTCGACGAGCTGCTGTATTTTTGTGAATAATATTTCGACGAGCAGCCCTATCTATTGCAGCCTGAGCGGCTTTAACCAAATCAGCGCTATCGGCATCGTTGTTTTGGATTGCTATCCGAGCATCTCGAACACTACTAGTTGCACGGGTCCGATAAGGCTTTAATCGAGCTGTACGCTTTTCTGTGGTTCTCCAACGCTTCTTAATAGACGGAGAGTATTTTTTGAATGGATTATTATCGGGCATCGTTGCCCTCCTATGGGCTTAAAAAATCTGGATCCTTAGGTTACGCATGAACTTCCCTTGGATCAAGGGATATATGAATTTTGTTCTTAATTCATCCACTTGTTGGTTTGGGGCTCGCGTGGCACGTCATCGTCGATGTTAATCATATGTTTGGCCAAGGGCTTTAATCGGTTCGTTATTTCATTAGTTAAATCAGTAGCGATTCCGGACTGGATCAGTGCCTCTCGCATTAATTTTAGCCATCTTTCGGCATGATCAGGACCGATTACAAAGGGAAAATGCCTAATTCGGAGACGCGGGTGCCCCCATATTTTTGAGTACACAGGTTCACCGCCAAGCCATTGCTCCATGAATAAAGATTGTTTTGCTTGGCCGGCTTTTACATTTTCACTAAACAGGTGCCCAATTAACTCATCCACAGAAGCGTTGGCGTAAAACACTTCAACAAATTTGTGGATCACTGGTTTACCTCCAATTGCCTGCAGTAGGCTTTGAGGAGAAGTCAGCTCCTCGGTGGCGGGATTCTTAGTCTTTTTACTGAATCCGTCGCAGGTTATGAGCGGCAAGGAAGGATATTTTTTGAATTTGGTGGGATTATGGTCACTTAAGGAGCACCGGAGGTATTCGGTGGTATTTTTAGCTGTGACAATTGTGGCGTGTGCACACACTCCACAGATACCCTGATTCAATCTAGCCGTCATTAGGCATCATTGTTCCTTGATGGCAATATGCATCATTACGGTGCCGAAAACGTATTCAAATACCCGGACAACGGTGAAGCCGTTAATTCTTAGTTGGGCGGAAAATTCGTTTGGGCTAAAAAAATTCTCAGCTGAAACAGGTAAATAGCTGTATGCATCTTCATGTCCGGAAAGAATTTTGCCTATTACTGGTACAAGTTTGTTGAAGTGAAAGCGAGCACCAGGAGCGGCGATTTGCTGCACTAGTGTGCTTGGTTGCAGCCGAGCCGCATCAAGGGTGATAAGTCGCCCTCCTGGTTTTAGTACTCGATATGCTTCTTGCAGTGCTAGATCTAATTTTGGAATATTGCGGAGGACAAAGGCGCCAGTCCAAGCATCGGCGACTGCATCACGTAAAGGTAGTCTGGTCCCATCGGCAGCTGCGAAATCGATATTTGTCACGTCATTTTTTTTCGATTTTGAACGAGCATTAGTTAGCATAGGTTGAGCAAAGTCCAAGCCGAAAACGTTTTTAGCCCCCATCTTCGAACATTCAAGTGCGAGGTCTCCACTCCCCGTACCGGCATCGATTATTAAATCGGCACCGGTGCCAACCGCGGCGGTGGCGACAAGATTTCTCCATCGGATATCTAGACCAAAAGTCATCACTCTGTTGACGAGGTCGTATTTGGGAGCAATTTCGCTGAACATATTTTGCACGTAGTTAGCCCGTATTTCGGGATTTTGAAACATATCATCCAGTGAATCTTTATTAGGTACCATTTACTTAGAATAAACGCACGAGCGTTCCTGTGCAGTTGATGTAGAATCTTATGATGAGTAGTAAAGCTAGAGTAACCAGACTGTTTAAGTACCCAGTGAAGTCATTCACCCCAGAATCGGTTCAATCACTTCAGGTGGCTGATGACGGGCGAGCTTTGGGCGACAGGGTGCTCGCCTTTCGGTTCGATAACTCCGGTGAGCCAATGAGAGATACACCGCATGGCGGATGGTGGTATAAATCGAATCTTGTGTCGTTGATGCATCTTCCTGACATTGCCAGACTAGATGTTATTTTTGATAATGAGACCCAGTATTTGACTATCTCCAAGGACGACAAGGTATTGGTTAGTGATTCCGTCCAGACGGACGAGGGACGTTCTAGCATCGAGACGGAATTGGAGGGCTTTCTGCGCGATCTTCCCGAGGACTTAAGGCCAAAAGATGAGCAATTCCCACTGCATATGGAGGGTGATGGAGTTGGCGGGAGATTTCATGACCGACCCACTGGCCAGTTGTCATTACATAGTTTGGCGAGTCTAGATGCTTTGGAGATGGCTCTGGAGACACATTCATTAGATGAATCTAGATTCAGGTCAAATATCGTAATCGATGGGGTTGAGCCATGGGAAGAGCTTGAGCTGATCGGTAAAAGGGTATCGATTGGCGATTTAGACTTTGAGGTAACTGGTCCAGTGATTAGGTGTTTGGCCGTTCATGCAAATCCGCTTACAGGAGTGCGCGATGAGCAAATACTTACGACTTTGACTCGTAAGCTGGGGCAGGAAGATCCGACATTTGGAATTCTTTTGCAACCGGTCCAGAAGGGCGGACTGTTAAAACTTGATGATAATTTGGTGGTCAGGTCCTAGGTAAAAGGAGCTTATTTAATATGATTCCTTACGATATGACAGCGGATGATGCAGGAGATCGCCTGGCTAACTTTGAAAAAGAGTTGCTGGTGCTGCCTGCAGTCAAATCTTATCTACTACCAGCCTTTCACCTAGCCCAAGAGCGCCTTGACTGGCTTCCGCCCGAGTCCATCGTTGTTATTTCTAGCCACCTACGAATTCCTTTGTCTGAGGTATATGCCACAGCGACCGCATATTCTGAACTACGTTTGGAGAAGCCTCAATATGGAGCATGGTATATGTGTACCGGAGTTGCTTGTGAGGCCGCGGGCGCGCAGCGCCTAATTGACGCGGTAGATATTGCACCGGAAAAACTTGGACGTATAGATTGCCAATTTCTGTGTTCGTTGGCTCCGGTATGCACCGATCACCATGGGAAAATTCTTGGAAGACTGACCGCAGATAGAGTAAGGGCTTTTTTCATGGAAGACATAGGAGACTAGCCAGTTTATGACTATTCAACACACCTTTTTGGAAGCCATTCGCCAAGAATCGAGGAGACAACCTATCTCCAAATTATTTATCCACAAGGGTACCTGCGGAATGGCGACAGACATTGTTTCGGTTTGTGAGGAGCTAGGAATAATCGATATGGCAATGAGCTTAAACGCTGAGATTATCGAAACATCGTGTGATGGTAGGTGCTGGGCAGCACCGTCTGTTACTGTGCAAAAAATCGATGACGCAGGTGCGGCTTATAGTAGGCGATTCGATCGTATTGACTTGGGCATAGACCTTGAAGAATTTAACAAGGTGCTTGATTTAACTACGGTACATAATGTGTTCGATGATGGTGTAACAGGACTAGCTTCGCGATTTGGTCAATTGGATGGAAGTCTACTCGCTGCGGTGGAGCTCGGCGCGTACTCTGTGGCGGAGAAAGTTTTTTTACAGGATCAAAAGACCATTCTCAGTAAAATAGAGACGAGTAAGCTTTCTGGACGAGGGGGGGCACATTTCCCCACAGGATTAAAATGGAAGCTGGCAGCACAGAATGCAGGACCGCGATATTTGGTCGTGAATGCTGAAGAAGGTGAACCTGGGGTTTTTAAAGATAGGCATTTGCTGGAAGCAGACCCACATAGGCTGATCGAGGGGATATTGATATGCTGTTATGCCGTTGGAGTGGAGAAAGCCTTCGTGTATGTAAATGGCCAGGCTCATAAGGCGATCGAGTCACTTTTAACCGCACTGGATCAAGCTAAAAATTATGGGATCTTGGGATCGGAATTTCTTCCAGAAGAAATGTCTGTCGATATAGAGGTGCGGGCCGGTGCTGGTGGATATGTTTGTGGTGAAGAGTCTGTAATTTTGAACTCGATAGAAGGTGAGCGGCCTGTCCCTAGATTTAAACCACCTTTTGCGACCGATCAAGGCTTGTGGGGCATGCCGACGGTGATTAATAACGTGGAGACTCTGGCTGCGGTTACTACTCTTTGGCAAGATTCTCCTCCTCCCACCAAGCTTGTTTCTCTTTCGGGTAATGTGACTCGCCCAGGCGTTTACGAAGTTCCTGCTGATGGAACCTTGAGCTGGAATGGGTTTTTGTTGTCGGCTGGAGCCGAATTAGAAACTGTGCCAGCGCTTCTTCTTGGAGGACCTTCTGGAATATTCCTGCCTCGGGATAAGTTTGAAGAACGGATAGAAATGAAAAATATCGGCGCCGGAGGAATTTTCGTATTGTCACCAGAATCATCGGTAAGGGAAATTACGAACGCTCTTGCTGGATATAATGAGCGAGAGTCGTGTGGAGAATGCACGCCATGTAGAGAAGGCACTATTCGGCTCACTAAGTTACTTCAGCAGGAAACAGTGGATCTGGAAAAGGTTGAAGAATTGATCGAGGTCATGGAGGAAGCATCGCTATGCATGCTCGGTGGAATGGCTGGCAGACCGGTGAAAAGCGCAATTGAAAATTTTCCTGCCACTTGGATATCAGTAGACCGGTGAGAAGGCTAGCACTGCTCGTACTGCTGGGATGCAGCTTGCTTGTTGGATGCTCCGAGGAGTCTGCTGAAGTGGTGGTAATTGCGACAGCGCAACCGCAGGATACAGAAACCCCGGCAGCCGTAGAAACGGTTGTGACGTCTGCGACAGTTACTGGAACCCCTGTTCCTCAGCGAACGGCGAGCGCCACGGCCACTGCGTCGTCAGTCCCAGTCCCGACTGCTCCTTTGGCGGTTACTGACTTGAACGATTTCGTTGCTAACTATGGATATCCATCAACGGCTACCTATGCCCAAATTAAAATTGACCGGATTGGCGTGGACGCGTTCGTATCCGCACGCACGGTTAACCAAGGTCAAGCTATGCCAGACCCGTATGGGCCAGCCGATGTAGTTTGGTACGATTTGAGTGCGTGGGGTGGCAGCTTAGGCGGATCTCCCGGTGTAGGGAATGCAATTTTTGCTGGACATTATGATTATGCGGCGTGGGTGCCATATGCAGGTGTGCGGTACGGACCTGCATGGTCTGTTTTCGTGAATCTGAGGAACTTAGTAGTTGGGGACATAGTTGAAATAGACAAGGACTATCTCACTTACAGATATGCAGTATCTCAGGTTTGGAACGTGGGACCAGAAAAAGACACAGAATTTTGGGAGCGTATGTGGTCGTCTGATGTGTTAGTTGATTCTGTAACGCTTTATACGTGCGGAGGTGTGTTTGATAAGGCTACGGGTGAATATCCCAGAAGAACAGTAGTACGTGCAGAGAGAGTGATCGATTAGTAAATCGAGTAGTGGAGATGTTGTGAAACCTACGGCTTTAATCGCGGTGTCTGATAAAACTGATCTGGGGTATTTGGCAGAAGAGTTAGTGAGGCTTGGATGGCAGATTTTAGCGACTGGTGGAACGGCGAGCTTTATTCGTGATTTGAATCTTCCCGTGATTCCGGTGTCGGAGTATACGAAAAGTCCCGAAATGCTTGGTGGGAGAGTTAAAACGTTACATCCGCTAATACACGGAGGCATCTTATATCGTCGAGGCAATATGGAGGATGAAAGTGAGATGAAGGCCCAGGGAATGAGGTCAATTGATCTTGTAGTCTGTAATCTTTATCCCTTCCAGGAAACGATTGCGCGCGATGGGTACACTGAGGCTGAAGCGATTGAGCAAATCGATATAGGGGGGCCGACTATGATCCGAGCGGCCGCAAAAAATCATGAGGCCGTAGGGGTTATTGTCGATCCCACTGATTATAAAAAGGTAATTGATCTTCTTGATGAAGGTAACGATATGGAAGCTTTTGATTTGTCGGTCAGAAGGCAACTCGCTGCGAAAGCCTTTATGCATGTTAGTACTTACGACGCCGCAATTTTTAATTTCATGACGGATAAAAATACTGTTTTTCCAGATGAATTGATAATCACGGCGCAACTAAAAAGCAAATTACGCTACGGTGAAAATCCGCATCAAAAAGGTGCTTTATATGAAATTAGGGATAATCACGGTTCAGTTGAAGGAGCGGGAGGATACACGCAGCACCCTGGTTTGGAGATGTCATACGTAAATGTGCTGGACGCATCGGCCGCCTTTGATTGCGTTGCTGATCTTGAGGGGCCAGCTGTGGTAATCGTTAAGCATACTAATCCGTGTGTGGCTGGTATGGTGGATTCGACGAAAGATCAAGATCAGTCACTTTCTAAACTTTATGAGCGGGCTTTGATAAATGGTGATTATGTAAGTGCCTACGGCGGCATTATTGCGGTAAACAGGCCGGTTGATTTTGCACTAGCAGAAGCGATAAGAGATGTCAGACACCCTGAGCTTGGATCTCGAATGTTATACGACATTGTCATAGCTCCGGCTTATGATTCCGACGCCCTTCAACACCTAAAGAAAAAATCTAAGAATCTGCGAATATTGGAGGCTCCTCTCGGGTCACCTCAGCAGGATTTTCGACAAGTAGAAGTCAGGGGTATCAAGGGAGGGCTTTTGCTTCAGACACCAGATAGGACTCCTGAGATTGAGTTTGAGTCGGTAAGTAATAAACCTTTAACATCGGATATGGAGGCGGATCTAGGAGTTGCTTGGACGCTATGCAAGCACGTCTCTTCAAATGCAGTCGTGCTTGTTAAGGATCGAGTTTTAGTCGGGATGGGTGCCGGTCAACCAAACAGGGTAGGTTCGGCGAAGATTGCGGTTGACCAGGCCAAACATCGTACAGACGGTGCTGTATGCGCGACGGATGCTTTTTTGCCATTCCCTGACACTCTCGTAGTGGTTGCAGATGCAGGTTGTGTTGCGCTAGCTCACACAGGAGGCTCGATTCGAGACGAAGACTCGATAGTGGCTGCGAACGAGAGAGACATTGTGCTGGTCACTACAGGTTATCGACATTTCAGGCATTAGGTAGGCGGTTCGACAGGCCAGCCTGCTATAGATACACTAAGCTTACATGGCTTAATGGCGACGGGAAATCAGTTACCTATGATTCACGTAGACTTCATTATGACTGTTTCCGAGGGACATTTTTTTGTCTAATAATTCAGGACCTCTTACCTATGCTAAGTCGGGAGTTGACTTAGAGGCAGACTCGCGTCGAACTGAGAGGATTATTCACGAAGTATCAAAGACTCATGCGGGCACAATGGTAGACAACCTGCCGGGTGGTTTTGCTGGGGGTATTAGATTGCCCGAAGGAAATCAGACATTAGTTGCATGCACTGATGGGGTTGGCACGAAGACCTTATTACATTCTTACTCTGGAACTTTTCAATCGGCTGGCATGGATGTTGTTGCTAATAACGTTAATGACTTAATTGTAACGGGAGCGACCCCCGTCGCATTTTTAGACTACATTGCAATGTCTGGACTAAGTGAGGATTCGGTTGTTGAGATTGTCAAAGGTGTTAGTGAGGCCTGTCGCTTGGATGGATTGGCACTTATATCCGGTGAGACCGCTGAGATGCCTGGCATATATACATCCGGACATTTTGATCTCGCAGGCACCGCAATTGGTCTGGTATCAGAGTTAGATAAATTTCGAATAGATGAGATAAGTGCTAACGATGTCCTGTTAGGTCTACCCTCCGGCGGGCTCATGACTAACGGGTTTTCTTTAGCTCGCGCGGCTCTAGGAATTAGTGGAGAAGAGTTGCATGACAAAGCGATGCTCCAAAATCGTCCTAGCCTGTTAGAGGGTGACAGTGTGGGAGGGTGGTTGACGCGACCTCACCCTTCGTTTTGGAATGTGTTTAAACAAATAAAAGACTTGGGAATAATTATTAAAGGTGCCGCTCACATAACTGGAGGTGGTATTGCTGGAAACCTGTCGCGCGTTATTCCAACTGGATGTGTGGGAGTTGTCGACGTTACAAGTTGGCGGCGTGATCAGATTTTTGACTACATTCAAGCGCAGGGCGGAATTGAATTGGAAGAAATGTATAGAGCCTTTAATATGGGAATCGGCATGATAATGGCTCTCTCGAAGGAAGACTCGAGGATAGCACTCGCCAGTGTCCCCGAGTTAGTGGAGTTGGGAAAGATAGAGCAATCGGATAAAAGCGAGAAGGTCATTCTTTCAGGAGTGACATTATGAAAAATTCAGTTGATCCGGTTGAGCTAATGCAATCTGCAGAGAGCATAGCAGTGGTCGGTGTTTCTGCCCGCTCGGACAGGCCGTCATACGAGGTCGCAGAGTACTTGATTGAGGCTGGATACGAAGTTTATCTTGTGAATCCTCGCGAGACTGAAATCCTCGGAAAGAAGGTTTACGATCGGGTTCAAGATTTACCGAAGCCTGTTGATATTGTTGATATTTTTAGAAAACCAGCGGACGTGTTGACTGTTGTAGAAGATGCGATAGAGGCGTCAGCGGGTGCAATTTGGATGCAGCTTGAGATAGTGAATCAAGAAGCGGCACGTCTGGCACAGGCAGCTGGTCTCGATGTGATAATGGATAGGTGTACGAAAATCGAACATCGAAAAATCTCATGAGTGAGATAACTAAATAAGGAGTCAGCACTTGGATGGTCTTTCAGAGAAGTGTGGTGTTTTTGGTGTGTATGCACCAGAAGAAGATGTCGCCAGACTGACTTTTTTCGGTATTTATTCTCTCCAGCATCGTGGACAAGAATCAGCAGGAATTGCTGCATCTGATGGTCGTCAGATCAGAATCGAAGCAGGGATGGGACTAGTTTCTCAGGCTTTTGATGAGCAGCGTTTAGGCGCGTTGCCTGGCATTGCTGCAATAGGGCACACTCGCTATTCGACGACGGGTTCTACTTTAGCGTGTAATACCCAGCCGCTGTTGGTAAATGGCGTACATGGTGAATATGCATTAGCTCATAATGGAAACGTGGTGAATGCCAAGGAATTAAAGTCATCATTGGGTTTAGAAGATCACTTTTTTGAGACAACTACTGATTCTGAGGTCTTGGCGAGAATACTTAGTGACGGACCAGGCAGGGACCTAAACGACAGATTCGCTTACATGATGACTAAGGCGAATGGCGCGTATTCTTTAGCGGTATTAACGAATGACGCGCTTTATGCGGTTAGAGACCCCCTCGGTATTAGACCCCTTTGTATTGGAAAGTTGCCCTCGCGTGATAACGGTGGCGGCGGCTGGGTTGTGTCATCTGAATCATGTGCCTTAGATCATCTTGGGGCCACGGTTATTAGGGATGTGTCACCGGGCGAGGTGGTAAAGATTGATGCGGGAGGTATTAGTTCTTTTTTCCCGCTCGGCCAAAATTCAGGTAGGACGGATAAAGATGAAAAGCTTTGTCTTTTTGAGTTTATCTATTTTGCGCGACCTGACTCCGTTTTATCCGGATCGCTTTTGCATGAGGTTAGGCGGAGGATGGGGGTTAGGTTGGCTCAGGAGCATCCAGCGGAGGCAGATATTGTCATCGGTGTTCCAGATTCCGCAACTCCAGCAGCGATTGGATACGCGGAAGAGAGTGGAATTCCCTACGTCGAAGCTTTAGTTAAAAACAGGTATGTGGGTAGGACTTTTATCAAGCCGGATCAACGATTACGGGAGCGTGATGTTGAGCTGAAATTGAACCCGCTTAAGCATGTTCTTGAAGGTAAGAGAGTTCTGGTTGTTGATGATTCTATTGTTCGAGGTACAACCACGCCTCGAGTAATTCGCATGCTACGTGAGGCTGGTGCGAAGGAAATACACATGCGAATTTCTGCCCCTCCCATAACCCACCCCTGTCCTTATGGCACAGATATGGCTACAAGAGGTGAATTGATCGCGGCTCAGAATTTTCAGCCTGACGGTCGAACTGTAGACGTAGATGCTATTGAGAATCACGTAGGAGCAGATAGTTTGCGTTATATTTCTTTGGAAGGTGCAAGTTGGGCTACCCGAAGAGGTGCCGGCCATTGTGCCGGTTGCTTCACCGGTAAATATCCCTCGGAAGGAATTCCTCTCCAGCTGGATAAGTTTGAACTTGAGACGGATGATGAAACGGGATCGATGCCGTCTATTTTGCCTCTGATTCGTTCATAATCTCTAGTGCCCATTCAGGTATTACGCCGGAATTGAATTGCGAGTCACTCATATCTGCCAGAGCTTTAGCGACCATATTTGCTTTCAGTAGAGAGTTGTCTGCCAAGATTCGCGCTGAATTTGCCTTACAGACCGATATTTTTCTGTCGTTATCTTTTATTAGAAAAACTTCCCATTCAGTTATATCTTGTAAATCGCCAGAAGCATGCTCTTCCATGAAGTTTCCTTCCACGGTGACAGATTTAATCCGATCGAAAGGTATCATTTCTTGAGTGCCAATACCTAATCCAAGATATCTTTGTTGTAGGCGTGAGGTACCTTTATTTTTTTCCATAACGAAATTACTTCCCACTATCCCATACACAGTTCCCAAAATGGCCGTAGGCCCAAAAATTACTATGATTATCAGTAAAATCATTGAAATCCAAAGTGGTAATTCGGCTAGTCCATTTATCAGGGTTATGACCGCGGCGATAGTAATCACAGCTTGAAAAACCGGTACTAACAGCGTCCGTCTAGATGGCCTAATTACCACCTCTGTAGCAGATATTGTGGCGTAGCTTTTAAATAGTGGAACGGAGGTGTTTTCTTGCCCTAAGGTGTTGTTTTGGTTTTTTTTCACATTTGTAATCATATTGCAAAAGACACTCATGGGTAGGTCAATTACAGAGTCATTACTGGGTAAACGACCGGGTTTGTGTGTATGTACAGGCGGTGGATGGGATTGAATTTCGGTTCTCTTGTCGCGTCACAGAAGTCACGAATATTGGTCGGCTAAAAGCACGTTGGACGGGTTATATGCCGACCGTAAATAGTTTGCAGCCCGCATCGATTCACATGTTTATTAAGCCTGTATAAATATGATTAATTAAAACTTAATTACCATCTGTATTTGATTCGATGGCTTGATCAGCGATTCAAAGGCTTTTTGGATATCTTCAAGTTTTATTGTGTCAGTTTCCGATAATAAGGGTTCCAAGAGAAATTTTTTAGTAGCGATTAAATCTACTGCGACCTTGAAATCGTACGGTTCACTACCGAAAGTAGTGTTTAACTGTATTTCTTTTCCTGCCCAGTCAACAGGTAATAAAGGCACATCTTCCCAAGCTAAAGCCACTAACATTACATTGCCTTTTTTTCGTACCATATCCAAGGCACTCTGTAGACTGGGTTTGGCGGCTGCACATTCGTACACCACGTGGGGGCCATTACCGTCTGTTAGTTCTATGATTCTTTCCACAGGGTCTTGCGTGGTCGGATCTACCACTGCGTCAGCGCCCAGCTCTAAAGCAATAGTTCGTCTAGCTTCAGATGGCTCTGAGACAATGACCTTGTTAGCGCCCGCCGCTTTTGCTGCCTGTAAACATAAAAGCCCGATGGGGCCTGCTCCTAGTACGGCAACAGTATCTCCCAATCTTTGCTGGGACAGCCTGACTGCTCTAGTTACTACTGCACAGGGTTCAGCTAAAGCTCCTTCTAAAGTTGAAACATTGTCAGGTAGTTTCAGCGGTTCCCATTCTTTACAAACGGTATATTCCGCGTATCCACGCGTCCTACTGTTTGTAATGCCCTCAAGTCGATAGTTAAATTGCTCTTGCTTTCGCAAAGGACTCTCTTTGCCTGGAGGTGGGTTGCCACCCATACCAATTACTCTGTCTCCTACTTTAAATCGCGTTACATCCGACCCGATTTTAGAGATCTCTCCAGCAAATTCATGCCCTAAAACTGTGTTTGGAGGTGCAATGTCGTATAGATAGACATGCACGTCAGTGCCGCAAATTGCACTATGTGAGATTTTAATTTGAATTTCGTCGGGTTCAGGTTCAGGTGTGGGGATTTCTTCGACCACTAAACTCTGTTTGCTTTTGTATATCGCTGCTTTCATTTGGCCCCCTATTTACCTGAACGATAGCAGATTGCCTATGGTCTTTGCTTCGCATTCTGTTATTTCAATTAGGGTTCTGGTTAAATATCTTTGAGCAACTTATGCCTGAGATAGAAGATAGCGCCAAACAATTATCCACTTTAAGTAAGGCAAGAAAGGTAACTATCATCAACTAAAATATGGGTCTTATACTCGTAAGGTATGTTTTGGTAGCGCGGGTACATGGTATCGGAAGGGACAAGAAATGCGGCCAACACTTTTGGAAATATTAGCATGCCCTGTATGTAAAAATTCCTTGCGACTAGAGGTTTCCAGTGAGAATGACACGGAAATACTTGAA
>JAQWLS010000111.1 GCA_029247135.1 Dehalococcoidia bacterium
CGTGAGCAGCCGAGCGATGCTGACACCGTATCTCATGCGCTCTTGATCAGAGCTGGATTTATCTCGCAACTTATGTCAGGTGCATACTCATTCTTGCCGCTTGGTAATCGAGTACGTCTGAAAATCGAAAATATAATTAGGGGTGAGATGGATTCGGCTGGTGCCCAAGAGATACTGATGCCAGCTCTGCAGCCTCTTGAACTTTGGGACCAATCCGGTAGATCTGCCACGATGGGGGAAGTGCTTTTTCAGCTAGCAGATAGGCGATCTAGGGCTTTAGTGTTAGGGCCCACTCATGAGGAAGTGGTGACGGATCTGTCAGGGAAATTCATCTCTTCTTATAGGGATTTACCGCTGACTCTATATCAAATACAGACAAAATTTCGAGATGAGGCTAGGCCTAGGGGAGGTCTTGTTCGAGTTAGAGAATTCACGATGAAGGATGCATATTCTTTTGATTTAACAGACGATGACCTGAGTATTTCGTATCAAACAATGTTCAATTCATACGAGAAAATTTTTTCGCGGTGTGGTGTCCCCGTTGTGGCAGTCGAGGCTGATTCCGGTGCGATAGGTGGTAAAGGATCTCAGGAATTTATTTTTTTATCGGAAAATGGGGAAGATACCGTAGCTCAATGCGATAACTGCCATTACGCCGCGAATTTGGAAAAAGCTGAATTTCTAAGGGAGGATTTTGGCGATGATTTAATGTTGGATCTTGAAAAAATTGAGACACCAGATGCGACAACCATTGCTGAGTTAGTAACTTTTCTCGGTATCGACCATAGTCAAACGGCAAAAGCCGTTATGTACATGGCAGTCCCGCATAGTGGGGGCGACGAAATTCCAGTTCTTTCCATTGTGAGAGGTGATCTTGAAATCAGTGAAGTGAAGTTATCAAATGCCTTAGGTGGTGCCGATCTTAGGCCGTTAGTGGAAGATGAGTTGTCAGACCTAGGATTAACTCCCGGATTTACGTCTGCGGTACAGCTAGAAAGCGCGGTTCGGGTTGTAGCCGACGAATCAGTCATTGCTGCACGGAATTTGGTGGCCGGTGGTAACCAGAAGGATTGGCATTACAAGAATACGAATTATGGGCGTGACTGGCAGGCTTCTATCAGTGCTGATATTGCTGAGGTTACGGAGGGTGCGTACTGTAGTCATTGTTCCGACGGGAAGTTGATTCTGTCGCGAGGTATTGAGATGGGGCATGTATTTAGACTTGGTCAAGTCTATTCAGATGCGTTTGGTGTGGTGGTGCAAGATTCAGTAGGCAACTCAATCACGCCCACAATGGGTTGTTATGGTATCGGTGTCGGACGTATTTTTGCTGCTGCGTCAGAGGTGGGGGCCAGTGAAAACGGACTCAAGTGGCCGATCTCGATCGCACCATATCATTGTTCTTTAGTGGCACTTGGCTCGGATAAAGATGAATCGATTCGTGAAGATGCTGAGCTCCTTTATCGAGAATTAACCGAGGCGGGAGTTGAAATTTTGTTTGACGACAGGGGTTTGCGACCTGGGGTAATGTTCAATGATGCCGACTTGATAGGAAATCCGATTCGACTGACGGTATCCAGTCGAAACCAGAAAGAAGGCGTGATCGAGGTCTCTAATAGATACTCAGGTGAGATTAATTATGTCGCTCGGGACAGTGCAGTGGACCGTATTAGAGAAGAGATTGAGCTATTATTTGACACGCTTTAATATATGCTGGATTCGTCAAATATTTTCCGATGGATCTTGCGTAGCGGCAAATTCAGTTTAAGTGCTAACATAATGTATACCAAATAGAGCTAGTGACTCGGTTAATTGATCGTGTGCGCAGTCTTAGGGCTAGCGCACTTTTTGTCGTTGGGGGAAAAATGAGAAGTAATGAATTAGTTACTGCTATTAAGCAAGTATCAGATCAAAAAGGTCTAGATACATCAACTGTTTTAGTAAAAGTTGAATCTGCAATAGCGTCGGCGCTCCGCAAGGACGATCTTCAATATGCGGATATCAATGTAAAAATCAACGAAGATACATCCGATATCACTGCCGAACGGGTCTATAAAGTGATGCCTTATGAGGAGATCGAGGACGACGAAATTGAAGTCGCCCCAGATCGTGCGAAAGACATGGGTTTTGCCAGCGCTAAGGTCGGAGATGTCATAGCAGAGTCGATAGAGCAGGAGCGTGTAGACGAAGCTGGCCGAGTCGCAGCACAAACGGCAAAGCAAGTGGTTTCTCAAGGTTTGCGTGAAGCAGAGCGAGAGGCTGTGTTCGAAGAATTCTCCCATAAAGAAGGAGAACTAACTTCAGCGGCAGTATTGCGAGTTGAGGGTGGTAGGAAGCAAGTAATAGTTGATCTTGGTAGAGCTGAGGCCGTGTTGCCCTGGGCTGAGCAAATACGACCTGAGCATTATCGGCAAGGTCAGCGAATTCGCGTGTTTATAAAAGAGGTCTATCGTGCTGCTAAAGGACCCCAAATAGTTGTGTCTCGATCTCATCCAGATGTTTTAAAGCGTTTGTTTGAGTTGGAGGTGCCGGAGATTGCCCGCGGGACAGTCGAGATAGTAGCGGTGGCCAGAGATGCGGGATTCAGGTCTAAAGTAGCGGTGATCTCACGTCAGCATGGAATAGATCCAATCGGTGCTTGTGTTGGTCCTAGAGGCGGAAGAATTCAAAATATTGTCACTGAACTGGGTGGCGAGCGAATAGATATTCTCAGGTGGGATCCTAACGAGGTAGCCTACGCTGCAAATACAATTTCACCAGCCGAGGTTATTTCGATAAGTATTGATCAAGCTGAGAACACGGTAAATATTGGTATTCCAGATAAACAGATGGCTCTTGCTATTGGAAAAGAAGGTCAAAATGCGCGTCTCGCGGCTCAACTTATAGGTCGACGCGTGTCTTTAAATGCAGAGAGCGTACTTATGGAGTCGGGTGCGGATTTAGTTCCGCCACCAGAACCTAATCTAGAGGCTATTCCTATAGCCAGAGCACCATCAGTTACAAATACAGACAGAGATGCTGAAGCAACAGATCTCCAAGTAGATTTGGGATCGCCACTGGACACCCCAGAGCTTAAATCTGCTGGCGTTGACTCCTCAGCAGTCAAACAACTCACACCTGAGCAGGAAGTGATGGCTGCCTTTGCTTCAGACGAGGAAAGTGCAGTTGAAGAAATTGTCGAGTCAGATTCTATATCGCAGGAAGTCGGTGAACGACCTGCTATCGAAAGTAAAGCAGCGAGTGGTGGGCTGCGATTTGGTGATGAAATTGCCGAGCTTCGACGAGACGATGAAGAAGAGTCTAGTGGCGGGCAAAACAAGAAGAATCAGAACCGTCGTAAGCGTGGCGGTGACCGAGGCCCACAAAAGCAGACTCAGTCCCGACGTTTTGAGTATGATGAGGATGAGGAAGATTTATTTGACGATCAAGATGATTTGTTCGAAATCTAGAGTTAATAAAGGTTTGGGTAAAAGATTCTTTACGAGTTAGATTGAATAGAATACATAATGTTAAGGATGTATAGAAGGGGTCGGATTCACGAATGACACTTGATCAGCAGAAGATATCTATCCCATCTGCAATAGTTGTTCGCGATTTGGCGGAGATTCTTGACACGTCTGCAGTTGAGGTCGTTAAGGCACTAATGCAAAACGGCGTAATGGCCACAGTTGTTCAAGTTATTGATTTCGAGACAGCAGCAATAATAGCGGAAGATTTTGGATTTAGTGTTGACACGGAAGCGGAGGATGATCAACCTGAATCAGATGATGAAGCGAATATGGAGTCGACATCACTGCGCTTGGTTGAAAACGATCCTGACGCAGTAGCACGGCCACCAATTGTTACTGTTTTGGGCCATGTGGACCACGGAAAAACGACACTTTTGGACCATATTCGTTCGTCTAATGTACAGGAAAGCGAAGCTGGCGGCATAACACAGCATATAGGTGCCTACCAGGTAAAAGTGGATGATGGCCGCACTATCACCTTCCTTGATACGCCGGGTCATGAGGCTTTTACTCAGATGAGAGCCCGAGGAGCTAATGTCACTGATGTGGGTATAGTGGTTGTTGCAGCG
>JAQWLS010000113.1 GCA_029247135.1 Dehalococcoidia bacterium
GTATTGGTTTTTTATACCGCAGACTTCACTCCGCTTTGTACTGGTTCCCTAAATATACTTGCCAATGAATTTGCGGCCTTGGCGCAAGTTAATGCAACGGTGATTGGTATTTCATCTGATTCAATGGAATCACATCTTAAATTTATTGCGAATAATAAATTTCCGTTCAATCTTGCATCGGATCCAAGTTGTCAAACCATCCGCGCTTACGGTGTGTTGAATGAGGATGGCGCTCGATCGAATCGCGCAATCGTATGCGTCAATCAAGAGGGAGTAATAGTTCACTTGAATAAGTTTTTTCAACCAGCTGATTTTCAACAAGTAATGAATCTTTTTTCAGTTTTAGGATATCAATAAAGAATATAGTTCTAACATTTCGGTAATAAAGCGCCTAGTTTATGCGCAAGAATATTTGGGAATCGATACGTTTGTTACCATCAAGGTGCAGCACTTTAGAGGATTTGATGCCCGACGATAATTTGTCTTCTCAATATTACTCTGCTATTGCGATAGAACACTTCCAGAATCCACGTAATGTAGGTGAGCTTGTCGACTCCGATGTAGAGGGGCAAGTGGTAAATCCAGTATGTGGAGACGAAGTTAAGTTTTTTTTCAGACTCCGGAAGAATAAGGACGCACAGGAACGCGTGATAGAGTCAGTCTCGTTTCAGGCATCGGGCTGTCCGGCCACGATCGCAACCTCGTCTATCGCCACCGAAATGCTCATAGGGCTGAGCTTGAGTGAGGCAAGTCAACTCACTCGATTAGATTATGCTGAGGCAGTTGGTGGACTTCCAAAATCTAAACAGCACTGTTCTGTACTTGCGGAGGCCGTTGTACAGCAAGCTGTTACAAATCTTCGACTTAAAGATCAATCAAGTATGAAAGAGACCACCTGATGATCGGCGGTATTTTGCTTGCGGGTGGTGCTTCGACTCGAATGGGATCACCGAAGCAGTTGATTAAGTGGGGTGACACCACCCTCATAGAGTGGGAAATTAACGAATTGACTTGCGCGGGCATCGCTCGGCCAGTTGTTGTGTTGGGTAACAATTCGTCTGAGATCATAAACACTATTTCTGGCTTGGACTGCACGGTGGTCATAAATTCTCAATGGGAGCAAGGCCGTTCTACTTCCCTGAGAGCTGGTGCGCGGGCTCTTCTTGAGGTCATAGGTGGGGCTGCTCGTTACGAATCTGTGGTGATACAAAATGTTGACCAGCCAACTACTGCGTCCATTATTCGAGCGCTCGCGTCTGAAAGAGCTAGAACTGACGCTGCACTGGTTCAACCAGAGTATCTTGACGAGCAGGGATTACCCCACGGAGGCCACCCAGTAGTTCTTCAAGGTCAGTTGATAAATGAACTTCAGCAGGTTACTGAAGAAGGCAAGGGTTTGCGGCAGCTTGTTAAGTCGTATGGATCTCAAAGGTTAAATATGTCGGACGAGCCGATAGTAAAAATTAATCTTAATACTCCAGATTTAGTGAACGACGCACGTTTATTATTTAGATTTAACAATGATTCTGACTGCGAGGTCCGTGCATAGAAGTAAGGGCTCGAGTATCCTCAGTAGACGTAATTTTATTTGAAGGGTCTAGTACAAAAATGATTTATGGTATGGGGGTCGTGAAGGGGATGCTGCTGACGTTAAAGCACGTCTTTCGCCCAGCGATTACTGTGAACTATCCAGAGCAAGAACGAGAAGTTCCTGCTCGCGCAAGAACTAACTTGTTGTGGTTTGAGGAGCGATGTACTGGCTGTTCTACGTGTGCTCAAGCGTGTCCTGACGGGTGTATCTTGGTTGAAACATCACCTCGATCTGATGGCACTTTGGAAATTGAGCGGTATGAAATTGATTTCAGAATTTGTATGTATTGTGGTCTTTGTACAGAAGCGTGTCCCTATCAGGCGATTCAAGCTGGTGGCCGCTATAACGATGCGGTCTATCTTTTCGAGAATATGTATCGTGACCGAGATACTTTGACTGGAGAGGCCCAAAAATATCTTGCCGAAACTGATGGGCGATATCCGAACGGTCAATTGCAAGATAGCATCCCGCTGATCACTTCAATGCCAACAGCTCGGTCTCGAGTCAATGTGTCAGGCCTTGATGAGACCCCCGGTCCTCAGCGTTTGCAAGGTCGCCATAACTCTCCTATACGTATAGCTCCAAAAGAAGAAGTAAATTAGTAAACGCTGAGGTTGGTATTGTGGTTGAAATCTCATTAAATGGAAAAACAGTTGAAGCTGAGCCAGGTCGCCGTCTCGTCGAGGTGATCAAGGAACAGGGAATTACGATCACAAATCTCTGTTATATCGATGGCTTGGAACCATATGCCGGCTGTAGAACTTGTATTGTTGATATCGAGGGAGGCCGTCCGTCGTCTCTACAACTCTCATGCACGGCTCAGATTACTGAAGGACAGGTTGTTCAGACCGATACTCCTGAAGTAAAGCAAGCCAGGCAGTCTGTGATGTCAGTTATTTTGGCAAATCATCCAGATAGATGTCTGACTTGTCATAGGCGGGTTCATTGCATGCCGGGTGATATCTGTCTACGTGATGATGTGGTAACTCACCGTTGTCTGACTTGTAGTAAGAACTATAGATGCGAACTCCAGACCTCATGTGAAAATGTGGATCAGGGTGATTTCTCTGAACCGTGGGTAGGTGAGAAACGTTCATATTATGAAACTCCTCCCCCCGAACCTGACCGGGCAAACCCATTTTTAGAATTCGATCCGCAAATGTGCATTATTTGTACTCGATGTGTAAGAGCGTGCGATGAACTTCGTCATACGGGTGCGCTTGCTTTGTCAGGTAAGGGACATACTACGATGATTGCTTTTGGGGCAGGTGGACAAATTCATGAGAGCGATTGTGATTTTTGTGGAGCTTGTATTGATGTCTGCCCAACCGCCACACTTATGGAAAAACCTAACAAATGGAACGGTAGAGCTGACGATTGGACGAGTGCGGTGTGTAATTCGTGTTCCGTAGGTTGCACCATCACTTATGGAACAAGTGATCAGGTGGGATCGGAGAATATTCCAGTTATTGTACGGCCTGAGCGAATAAATCCTGTATCTCAAGATCAGATATGTGTTCGAGGTCGATTTGGTTATGACGCGATTGGTCCGGAGGATAGACTTACGACTTCGCTTGAAAGACAGAATGACCGAATGGTGCCTAAAACACTTTCGGATGCAACGAGCCTTGCCGTAGATCAACTAAAATCAGTTATTGGTTCGCACGGCCCGCAAGCGATAGGTTTATTAGGTTCTCCGCTCTCAACGACAGAGGAGGCGATGGGTCTCGCAGCTTTAGCGGACTCAATAGGGACCCCGAATATTGATTTTTCTCACGGTGCGATTCATCGATCAGTACTTTCCAGTCTCGACCAAGCCTTGGGTACTAGCAGACTTTCAGCAGATCTTACAGATATTGAGAATTCGTCTAGGCTAGTCGTAATCGCGACTGACTTAGAAGAATCACACCCAGGAGTCTCGCTGAGAATAAAAGGAGCGGCGAGAAAGAACCAAGCTAAGGTAATTTTAGTTTCACCTCGTTGGAGTGAACTGGATAGGTTTGCGGCTAGCGTTTTGCGCTGTTACCCAGGAACTGAGGCTAACGTAGTTGATTCACTAGGAAAATTAGAGACTGACCCACCACCAGGGATTACAGCTGAACAGTGGAATGTGGCATTAACGATTATTCGGTCTAATGAGGAATTCTCTGACGATATAACCTCCGTCGTTTTCGCGCCGAATGCGATCGATGATGAGATGGCTGGTGGATTAGCCTCAGCGGCCTGTAATTTAACTATTGGAATGGTCGGTAATACAACTGCTGAACATCTCTTCTATCTGCCGGTAGATGGCAACACGCATGGCGTACATGACGCTGGGATCGCCCCTAGAGCGGGCGGTAAGTCGTTCCAAGAGATGATGTTAGGAGCGATTTCTGGCTCGATCAAAGCGCTTGTTATTCACGATGATAATCCGATTTTGAATTCTCCTGATACCGACACGATTCTTTCAGCTCTCTCAAACTTAGAGTCATTAGTGGTCATTGATTCGGTAAAGTCTACGCTTTCTGAATACGCTACAGTGATGCTTTCAGAGGCTGCTTTTTATCATAGATCTGGTTCGATTACGACAGCAGATCGCCGCGTATTACTACATAATTCTATTGACATTGGTGTTGAGAAAGAAAAATCCGGAATTGAAATTATTAAGCGAATAGCGGCTGGCCTAGGCTTTGAGTTAGATAGGGTATTCTCATATTCTTCGCTAGCTGAATACCCCTCGGAAGTGTCTGTAGTGCAGCAACAAGGTCATTCGCGAGCTATACCAGATCAATCGGAAATGAAAGCTGCGGTGCAGGATATAGACCTGCCACTTATGGAGAAGGTAGACAACCTAGCTGTGTTTACTTCTAGGTCGTTGTATACGTCCTGGGACGGTGCCTCTAGCGCGTCAGAAGAGGCAGACAAATTGGACAGAGAAGGAACTGCTTGGGTCAATCCGGCAGACGCACTCGATGCCGGAGTAACTTCCGGTGCTGTGGTGACTCTCCAGAATGGATCACATTCCATCACTATGAAAATCAAGTTAGATGATGGAGTAGCTGCCGGCACCGTCTACGTACCCTCTTACTATCGGGGCGGTGCAATTATGTCTTTGTTTGACTTCGAAGGTTTGGCTGGGGGGCTTCCCTCGGTTAAATTAATTGCGGCTGACGCGTAACTGCATACTGTATCGACACGAGGATATTTATTATCAGAGTAGTTATTAGGTTCATATAAATGGCAGACAATGTGAATAATATTTCTGATTCCATTGCACCATTGAATCAAGAGATGAATGGTGTCCATCTTGATACCCGAGACATAACTCTTGATAACGGACTTCGAGTTCTCCTTACTCCGATGGATCGTGCCACATCTGTCGGAATTTCGTTGTATGTGAAAGCTGGTTCAAGATATGAGTTAACAGAATCTGACAGCGGTCTCTCGCATTTCCTGGAACATCTTTGTTTCAAGGGCACCTTGCAGCGACCAGATCCTGTAGAGATTTCAAGAGAACTTGATCAGTTGGGTGGTGGGGTTAACGCGGTAACAGATCGGGAGCTGACCGTTTATTACGGCAAGATGACACCAGATTCGGCATCACACGGGTTGGCGCTTTTATCTGATCTCATACAAAATTCTATCCTTTTAGATGATGAGATCGAACGAGAGCGCGGGGTTATTTTGGAGGAGTTGGCTGCTGTTGAGGATTCCCCTCCGGAACTAGTCTCCGTCGCTCTTGATGGCTTAATTTGGCCTAATCAGCCTCATGGTCGAGAAATTGCTGGAACAGTTAGCTCTGTTACTAATATGCCGCGCGCAAAGATTGTTAGTTATTACAAGCAGCAATATGTACCAAATGCGACAACCTTATCAATAGCTGGCGCTTTTGATCCTGTTAGGGCAGAACGTGCAGTAAAAGAACTTTATGGCGAATGGCAATCAGGTTCTCCCGCCCAGTTCATACCAGATATACCAGTATTTGGCGAGGGAGAAATTGAATCAGGTCCGAATATAGATAATAGATTAGCCTTGATTCAGCGTGATACAGAACAAGTACATTTAATGCTAGGAATGCCTGGACTAGCATTACATGATGAACGGCGTTATGCACTCGAATTATTCTCGGTAATTCTAGGAGAAGGCATGTCCTCACGATTATTCGTTCGACTGCGCGAAAAGTTGGGATTGTGTTACGACATCCATTCTTATCCAAGCTTTTTGATCGATACAGGAATGTTTGGCATATATTCAGGAGTTGATCCGAGGAATGTAGACGCCACAATCGAAGAACTATTCAATGAACTAAAGCGAGCAGTTGAGATGCCTACGGAATCTGAGGTGCAGTTAGCAAAGCAAATTATTCGCTCGAGATTAACTCTGCGTTTAGAGGATTCTCGAGCCGTCTCATCGTATGTTGGCGCACAGGCTTCTTTGGACCTGCCCGCTTTGCAACCTGACGAGTTGCTATCAAAAATTGATTCAATTGATCGGGCCTCAATTGGAGAAGTCGCCGAGCTAATATTAAAGCCAAGTCGATACCACTTATCTGTGATCGGCCCCGTTGAGCGTGATAGATTGGCTAATCATCTAGCACTGGCATGAGGCACCCCGACGTAAAGCTACTTATTAGAACCCTTTAGAAGCAAAACGTTTTGAAATTAAAGTACATCCTGATAATTTTGAGTTTGTGTTTAGACCAATTAGATAGAAAAGGCCCGTTCGGACAGTTCATTATTCTCAAGCAGCCAACGATTTGAGCTTGGTAGGTCACTAGCCCTAGGTCTTTCGGGATCTGGGGTTGCAATGAAGGTCTGGTCGGACTCTTGCACTAGGTGCGTCACCCGTTCTCGATGTGCTTCATCAAGCTCTGAGAGGACGTCATCTAATAGGAGGATGGGTTGTTCGCCTGTACTCGCTCGCGAGAGATCCACTTCAGCAAGTCGAAGACTGAGCGCAAGTGAGCGAAGCTGACCACGTGATGCTGAGACACTAGCATCTGATCTATTTAGTTGGAATACCAAATCGTCTCTGTGCGGCCCAACTGTTGTTACACCCCGGGAAATATCAGCCTGCCGAGACTGAGCAAAGGAATCAGCTAGCGAAGATTCAATATCTGAAATAGAACCGGTTAAATCTACTTTTGCGTTCGGTGAATATCGGAGAGTAATTTTATTAGTTTCCGTGTTCTTAGGATTTAGTTCTGAAAAGAATACTGATGTTGTCCGGCTTACATTATCTAGAATACTCTCACGTGTAGTGACGATAACTGCGGCTGCTTTAGCAGCTTGAATGTCCCAAATATCCAATGCAGAGTTTTTCTGCCTGCCCGTATTTATTTGTTTCAGAAGTGAATTTCTGTTTTCTATTATTTTGTTATATTCACGAAGTGCGACAACGTATTCACGATTTAGTTGCGATATTGTAGCGTCTATATATCGTCTTCTGTCGGCGGGTGTACCCTCAATGATTTTAAGGTCGCGCGCAGAGAACAGAATACTTTTAATACATCCAATCACATCAGAGGCTTTTTTTGGGCTTTTGTTTCGTTGAAATTGTTTGATCATTCTTGGTCTAGGATCTCGAGGGATATTGGCGTCATAGCTTATTGGCTCAGCTGCACTGACGCTGATATCGATTGACTCCCTCGTAGCGATTTGTTTTGAGGCGTTTATTTTTTCAGCCGATATAAAGGCTCCTGGAAGCGGGTCTTCGTCGAGCGCCCGCCAAGATACAAGCTCAGTATCTCTGTGGGTTCGAGGAGAACGAGTGGTGCTGAGCATTGCAATGGCTTCTAGGAGATTCGATTTTCCCGATCCGTTTTCACCATAAATTATGTGAACGCCTGAACTGGGTTCCCAGTGAAATCTATGGAAAGAGCGATAGTCTTTGAGTATTAGTTTGGTAATTTCCATTCTAGGTATCGGTGATGTGTCACACCCAAATTCCCGATTTTTCCTCCCAAAAAAACTGAACTAAAACGCCAAAGGCATCTTTTGGGTGAATGAATGTTTCGCACCAACGGGCTCCATTGGTGACACCTTCTCTACCGCCAAATACACTTACGCCGTAGTTTTCACAGGCAGTTAAGGCCTGTTCAAAGTCAGAGACCTGAAACGTTAGATGGTGCAAACCAGGCCCTCGCTTATCCAAGAAATCATATAGAAAGGAACCATCTCCATGCGGCTCTAGCAGTTCGATCCGAGACTGCTCGGTTGGCCAATTGAGTACGTGTGAGCTGAACTGAACTTTTTGGTCTGCGTCATTTGAGCTAGTTCCGAGTGGTGATTGATAGAGTGTCGACAGCCCAAAAATGTTTTTGTACCAGCTAGCAGTTTTTTCACGAGACTCCGTAACATGACATACGTGATTTAGTGCTGTAATCCCAAGATGAGAGGTATCCGTGTCAAGAAATCCTAAAGCCTGATTCCAAGCATATTCGGATTCATATAGCTGGAACAACACACCTTGTCCACCTCCACGTGGATGGATGTAAGCATATTTTGTTCCCTCTTCATCGATGGTTTCTCCCCATGGCATTATTCCTTTCGATCGAAGGAAATTGGTGCTTTCTTCTATGGACGGCACTTGAAAGGCTATGTGATGCAGTCCCGGACCATGTGGTCCATCGAGGAAAGAATGTAGGTACGAGTCGGCATCAGCTGGTTCTATTATTTCGAGAGCAATTTGTGAACTTCCGGGTGCCTCTAAAGTCAGTCCATTTAATCCTGAACTACCGGTGAAGGTACCCGTTTCACGAAAACCGAATAGATTTTTCCAGAGGTCTGATACCGGATCAATTGCTCTGGCAGCGATACTTACGTGATCCCATTGCAAGGTCTTGATCATACGCGTTCTAATGTGACCTTAGGTTATCTTCGACCACTAATTTGCTTTGTCTTATGCTCGACATAATCAACCAGCATATATTCTCCAAGCTGGTCAGGGGTTGAGAAAAAGACACGGCCACCATTCAATTTGGCAATTTGATTAACAAATTCTTTGAGCGAATAACTTCGATCCAGCATGAATGTATTAATAGTGACTTGTTTCTGGGTAAGTCTTTTTACTGCCTTTAAAGTTTCTCTAATAGTTACTGGGCTGGGCGGATATGAAAATTGGGATCGACCATTTTCCATATGTGCCGTTGGTTCACCGTCAGAGACCATCAATATTTGCTTAGAACTACCGGAGTGCCTAGCAAGCAAGCCTTCTGCGAGCATGAGCGCATGGTGCATATTTGTGCCTACAACCGATTCATCCCAACTGACGAAGGGAAGTTCGTTTGGCTTAAGTTCACGTGCATACGCATTAAAGCCGACTACATAAAAGGTATCTCTCGGATATTGTGCCTTAATAAGATTTTGAAGCGCAAGAGCTACTTTTTTCGCTGCAACGAATGAACCACGCAACGCCATTGACCAAGATAGGTCAACAAGAAGAACGGTTGCGGTCGTAGTCTGTAATTCAGATCGATAGATTTCAAAATCGTCAGGATCTAGCTGAACAGGTGAGCCGCGCCCTTCTCTTTCTAGCGCATTCATAATTGTTTGTTTCATGTCTAAGTGAAATGGGTCACCAAATTCATATGGCTTACTTTCGTCTAGTCGTTCACCCTGCCTGCCATTCTCGGGTACTTGGTGATTTCCTACGGTTCCTATTTTCAGTTGCCTGAAGATTTCACGTAAAGCATTCTCCCCTATCATCCTTGTGCCCCGTGGTGTTAACCGCCACTCGTCACCATCTTTTTGTATGTAGCCGGCATCTTCAAGTGCATCAACTAGGTTTTTCAGAGATTCAAATTCCTCTACCGTGTCTTTACCGAGTATTCTCTCAAGTTGATCTAGGTCGACCCCGTCCATCTCACCTCGATATTGTGCCCGTTCTAACGACTTTTCAAGAGAATCCATATCATTCATTTGTTTCATTAAATCAGCAGCAGCTTCGAGACTTATATCTTCACCACCGCGAAAAGGGTATTGTGTGCCATTTTTACCCGAGTTTAAGAAGGAGAGATTTTCAGCGAGTTCGTTTAATTCTGCCTGCAGATCGGGATCGCCAAGGCTATTAGAAAGTAAATCTTGCAATTGGTCTCGTTCATCACTTGGTAATGATGACATGAGTGACTGCATTGCGTTCATTTGTTCTTGAAGTTGTTCCAGTAATTCATCAAGCGATTGGGGTGGATTCTCACCCATCATGTCCCCATATTTTTCCATAAATGAATCGAAATCGGGTTCTTCACCCTTAATCTTTTGATTGATCATGTCATTAAGATCGCTAATCATATCTTTTGTTCGTTGCTTATCTTCCTGAGACATGTTGTTCAACGACTCTTTCATTTGATCCAACATCTGTGACGACATGGCCTCTTTGAGTCGTTCAAGTAATTCTTGAAATTGATCGTTTGCTTCTGGTGATAAAAATTCATAGGACTGAAGCGCCTTGAGTTGTTCTGATTCGTTGTCAGATAGTTCGTCGAGAAAGTCTTGTTTTTTTTGTGCGATTGACTGAAGAAGGTCATTCAAGCGTTTATTTTCTTGTTGGTCGCCTTCCTCACCTTCTTCAGTAGGTGAGTTTGTCTTATCTGATTCGCTTTCATTGAAAGCCTGTGTTTGTTCCAGCCGTTCAGTGACCGTAGATTGTTCTTCTTCAATGATTTTCGATAAGGCTTCTTTTAGTTCCTCTAATACACTGCTGAGGTTGTATTTATCAAGCTGGTCACGCCTTTGCTGGCGGAGATCTTGAAGCATATCCCGCAGACCCTGCATATTATCGCCTTGAGGAGTTTCGACCCCACGCTGCATAAGATTACGCAGTGCGTGCTGCAGATCACCAAAATTAAGCAAGTCATCAGCTAAGGATGACAGTAAGTCGTCCGCATCGAGCGAATCTTCAGCTTGCGAACCATCCCAATTTGTATATCGATATGAAGACGTCATTAAGCTCTTTCTAATTATTTAACCAGCAGAGACTAGAGTAACAGGGATGACCTTGTTACCGTCACGCAATTTCTTTAACTACATGCGATACAAGGCTTCTCCTTGAAGCTTGTCTTTGTTTAGGAGCTTATTAAGGTGCATCCCCTCTAACACTAATTCGATACATGACGCTTGCATTTCGATCGTACTGTCGTCAGTAATGGAGTCAACAATTTCTTTCATACCATCCAGTGAATCGAGAATAGCTCCATATTCCTCAGCTTTTTTTGCCTCACCGACGTCGACTGAGTGGTCTTCCGAAAATGCAGCTGATATTCCGTCCAACTGAGAGTCTTTTCCACTGCCTTCCATCAAGCTATTAAAAACTGACGCTACGGCCCCGTTAATCAACTTGGCAATAATCTGATCTTCTTTTCCTTCTTCGACTGTTTCAAATTCAATTTTTCCTTGAAGCGACGGAATTAGGTAATGTAGGTCAGAAATTCTTGGAACAGCAGATGATTCGCCAAGTCTAATGGCTCGTCGGACGGCATTTGCTTGAATAGCTTCATAGCCCGCTACAGACGCACGTACTGAAACTCCTGATCTCTGAGATACGTCCGGCGATCGACGAGCAAGTCTGGTAATTTCAGCAATAATTTTTTCCATATAGTGAGGGATAATCAGCTGACACTCGTCCATACTTATTGTGTTGGCTTCACTGTGCATTATTTTAATTTCATGCTCGATCGTGGGTGGATAGTGTGTCCTGATTTGGGCCCCATATCGATCCTTCAGAGGAGTAATAATTCGACCTCTGTTTGTGTAATCCTCTGGGTTGGCAGTTGCAACCACGATGACATCTAAGGGAAGACGTACTTTATGACCTCTGATTTGAACATCATGTTCCTCCATCACGTTTAGGAGGCCGACCTGAATTCGCTCAGCTAGGTCAGGAAGCTCGTTGAGCCCGAAGATGCCCCTATTTGTTCTCGGAATCAAGCCATAATGAATTGTCATTTCATCTGAAAGATACAGACCCTCCGCGACTTTGATAGGATCTATTTCGCCTATTAGATCAGCGATCGTTATGTCCGGCGTGGCTAATTTTTCACCATATCTTTCGTCACGATGCATCCAACGGATCGGAGTCCTGTCACCTAAGTCTCGAACTATAGCCTTGCCTTGAGCGGATATAGGCGCATATGGATTTTCCGGTAGTTCAATTCCATCGAGTACCGGAGTCCATTCATCAAATAGTGTGGTCAGTGAACGAATAATGCGTGACTTAGCTTGCCCTCGCTCGCCAAGCAGAATAATATCCTGGCCGGAGAGAATCGCATTCTGGAGCTGTGGAACGACCGTGTTTTCGTACCCTTCAATTCCCGGGAATATATCTTCGCCAGATTTTATTTTGGTGATTAAATTGTTTCGCAATTCCTCGCGAATCGGAAGAATCTTGTACCCTGATTTTTTTAGCTGTCCAAGAGTCTTAACTGTTTTAGCCATATTGTCTCCCCCGTATTAACATCACCAGTTTACTTGAGTCAGTAGACTCCGGAGACTCGATTATATGCGGCTCCGGAGGTGAGTGCGCTACCATCCATTAGAAATATTTACACATGGTAGCGGAAACAGATAGAAGATTTATTTGTAGTGAGGATTGGAGACTTAATAATGGCGGATCAGTCGAAGATAGTAACGGCAGACGTTGTATATGAAGATGAAGGATTTAGGATAGAACGGCTGCGTGAGATTAGCCCCTTTGGTAACAATTCATATATTATTTCTGATTCGAGAGATATCGGTTCGGTGATCGTTGTTGATGCGCCTCTGGGATCAGAATCTACTGTGCAGGCGATAGGTGATAGAGAAGTAGAAGCGCTGTTATTCACTCACCATCACGGCGATCATTGGCAGGGATTTGAGACACTTCGAGCAATCACCTCCGCACCAGCTTACGCGGGTGCCACTGAAATTAACCTTGATCCTGACAAGCAGATACGGCCCATCGTAGAGGGCCAGATTTTTAAATTAGGGGAGAATAAAATTATCGCAATGCATACTCCTGGACATACCCCAGGATCGACCTGTTTTTTAGTGGGAGGTGCGGTACTTACTGGTGACGTGTTATTTCCAGGTGGTCCAGGACTCACCGGAAGCAACGAAGATTTACTAACCAGTGTTAAAAGTATTACATCTCGACTTCATCCTCTTGCACCACAGACAGTTGTGTTACCAGGGCATGGTGGTACAACCACGATATTTGAATCACGTTGGGAATACGCGATTTTTGCTGAAAAACCTTGGAACGATTTGCTAAAAGGTGACGTTCTGTGGCAGCCTAACGAGGACTAGTCAGTAATAAGCTCGTCTAGCCTAGCCGAGATACTGACCGCTTTTGCCTTTGCAGCTTCTAATTTATCTAGCTCTTTTTGCACAACTGGTTCGGGTGCTTTTTCACGAAACTCTCGGTTGTCGAGTTTTTGATTTTGCCGTTCAATTTCTTGTCGAATAATTTGTAAATCTTCGTTTAGACGTTTGCGTTCGACTTCGAGGTCGAACAATCCACCAAGGGGCACTATAACGGTCCCGCCATTCGTGACTTGTGATACCACCTGATCAGTGGGAGCTTGATTAACCTCACTAACAATGTGAAGTGGGTCTATCCGGGTCATAGACTTGATAGCATCACTTAAATTTCGGACTTCATTCGTATATTCAGATGTGACAATAAAGCATTCAATTTTTCTAGCTGTATCCACTTTATTTTCTGACCGGATATTTCTGATTGACCGGATGAATTCTTGGATAGCATCGAATTGATCGAGCACATCAGGCTCTTTTTTTATATTGATTTCCTGAGAGTTTGGATAACTTGCCACTATTAATGCCTGTTGTTCGTTTGAACCAACAATCGACTTTTGTAACCTCTGCCAGATTTCTTCAGATATGAATGGCATGAAAGGATGGACAAGTCTTAGAGTCATTTCATATGTTTCAGTTAGCACTGTCAGAGGTGTGTAGTCTTCGTTTCGAATTCTGATTTTTGCGATTTCGAGATACCAGTCGGCAAAATCATCCCAGAAGAAGTCTCTTATTTGGCGGAGTGCTTCAGACAGCTCGTAATTAGTCAGTAATCTGTCAACTTCCTCCGTGAGTTCTGCTAGTCGAGAACTAATCCAGACATCTTCTAAAGCTGGTTCAGAGTATGCGGTCGTGATTTTGTCTTTATGCTGTTCTCTAAGACTGATAACGAATCGTCCCGCGTTCCAAAGTTTATTGGCGAAATTTCGTCCTGACTCGAGTCGGTCATCGGTTAATTTCTGGTCGTTGCCCGGGCTAGTACCTGATATAAGGGCATAACGTAAACCATCACAACCATACGTTTCTATTGCTTCAAGTGGGTCGACAATGTTCCCTGTCGATTTTGACATTTTCTTACCGTCAGCGCCTCGGACTAGGCCGTGGAGGTATACCGTGTCAAAGGGAGGGACACCATCCATGTTATAAATTGAGAGCATAATCATCCGAGCGACCCAGAAAAAGATGATGTCATAACCGGTCTCAAGGACTTGAGTCGGATAGAACCGCTTTAGATCCTCGTGTAGCTCTTTAGGCCAACCGAGGGTTGAGTGTGGCCAAAGCCCGGAGGAAAACCACGTATCAAGTGTGTCTTCGTCCTGATTAATATTTACACCGTCACATGATTCACACGAATCTCGGTCGGTTATTGATACCGTAAGATGCCCGCAGTCAGCGCAGTACCAAACGGGAATCCGGTGTCCCCACCAAATTTGTCTCGAAATACACCAGTCACGAATATTTTCCATCCATCGGAGATAAGTTTTTTGAAATCGAGATGGCACGAAGTTTATTTGATTGCTTGTCACTGCTTGAATTGCAGGTTTTGCAAGGTGTTTCGCGTCTACCCACCATTGTTCAGAGACTAGCGGTTCTACGATGGTCGAACACCGCTGACAGTGCCCTACGGCATGTGTGTATGGATCAGCTCGCTCAATAAGTCCCAAATTTTCCATGTCTTGGACGATTAGTTGTCTTGTGGCGTCAAGGCTAAGTCCAGCATATTCCCCCGCCAGTTCATTCAGAGTCCCATCAGGATTCAGAATATTAATGATTTCAAGGCCATGCCTTTCACCTATATCAAAGTCAATTTGGTCATGTGCCGGGGTAACTTTTAGTGCACCAGAGCCTAGTTCGATATCGATTGCGTCGTCCCCAATTATTGGAATTATTCGATTAGTTGTTGGGACGACACATTTTTTGCCAATTAAATGGGCGTTTCTTTCGTCATTGGGATTCACTGCCACTGCGACATCAGCCGGTATCGTTTCCGGGCGAGTGGTAGCAACAGTCACTGACTCACCTGACTCATCGTCAAGTAGATATTTGATATACCAGAATGAACCGTCTTCATCATCATATTCGACTTCAATATCGGAGATAGCTGACCGACAGCCGATGCACCAATTGATTAGTCGTTCAGCTCGAAATATTAAGCCATCGTCATATAGGTTCTTGAACGTAGTTCGCACAGATAACTCGCGTTCAGCATCAGCCGTGAATGCTTCGCGTTGCCAGTCGGCCGACGCACCTAGTCTTTTATGTTGGGTACTGATTCGGCTCCGGTTAGCTTCGACAAATGCCCACGTACGATCTAGAAACGCTTCTCTTCCAACATCATGACGCGATTTACCTTCTTCGCGTAATTGCTTTTCTATTAAGGCATTCACTGCGATTGCTGCATGATCAACGCCTGGTAGCCAAAGTGTGTCATGACCGAGCATTCGGTGCCATCGCGTGAGCGCATCTTCGATGGACACCGTAAGCGCATGTCCTAGATGCAAGGCCCCAGTGAGATTTGGTGGTGGCATAATTATAGTGAAAGGTTCATTTTGAGGATTACCAGGGCTGAAAAAATTATTTTTTTCCCACCACTCATAAATCGGTGTTTCAACGATTGAGGGGTTATAGCTTGCGGCCATCTCGGGGTCGATAGGAACGAATTTTGACGCGGACTGCATATAGGTTCGATTTCACCAATGGTTTCAGAAGTTGATGTTTGTTAGATATCTGTAGTCTCCACGGCGAGGAACAAAGCGTCAAGTCAGTTTCATTTGCGTAAATTTAAATCTGTAACATCTAGCGTTCAGATGTTACATTCAGAGAAGTTTTTTATAGTATTACTGCCACATTCGTAGTCAACTAATATTGAAGCGTTGGAATAAAGAATTCGGGCTGAAAGGTACGCACAAATGGTTCAGACTTTGGGTATAAATTATCCGGCTATCATCGTCACGGATATTGAAGAGTCGCTTCAATTCTATGAAAAATTAGGACTTCGACCTTTGTATATAGAGCCAAACCGAGACGATCCAGATTCTGTAGTAGCTATGTTGTATGCCGGTGGGAACGACACCTTCGTTCAGTTAGTTGGTCCCCGAGAGAGTAATTCGGTGAATATTGCTTCAGCATCGCCTGGGGTTGGTTCGATGCAGTACCTATCTTTTAATATTTCACTCGACCAAATGAATAATATGTGGGACGAGATGTCACGTGCAGGTGTTCAGGGTTCGGAGCAGATCGCACGTGGATATGAGAGGATAGTTTTTTTGGAGGATCCGAACGGAGTATTAATAACTTTGACAGCTTGGGGCGTCGAACCACCAAGCAGTGTGCCACGTGCCCTGATTTTACAAAGAGCTGCTTCGATTCGTGAAACTGAGGGCGCGGCTTATATTGAAGATCAGCATGTCCGTAGCGCTATTGAATCGGTGATGACTGATCTTCAAAAAGGGCAATGATGATTGAGTGAGGTAAACTTGGGTACAGTCTTACCACATGCACCGATTTTTATTAAAAAAGTTTCTTCCAGCTAATTTCGTCGATTCGATGTTTTCTGAGACCGAAGTTTGCTAAACTTCAGTAGTTCAAATTGGAATTGACCTTACGGGTAACGCGATGTTAATTTTCGAATGCCTTAAACGACGTGAAGGTAACATTATTGATGGAATCTGAGAGCGCACTATACATTAACTATTTGCCAGTCATGCTGGGCGGGGTAGTAGGATTTATCCTGGTATTCACGGCGTTAATAGGTGCTCGTTTGCTTGCGCCATTCTCTAAAGAAAACCAAAAGCTGACTACCTATGAGTGCGGAATGTTACCCATTCGTCGAGCTTCTACGAACATAGGCATGCGCTTTTATTTGTACGCTATTTTGTTTATAGTTTTTGATGTCGAGGCGATATTTATATTTCCTTGGGCTATGTCATTTCTGAATGTTGGTGTATTCGCTTATTGGTTGATGGTGCTGTTCATAGGTGTATTGGCGCTGTCTCTAGGGTATGCCTGGAAGAAAGGAGCTTTACAATGGCGATAACTCCGGCCGATCCTGCGGCGGTTCCAATTGAATCTCCGGTGACAGCACCCGAGATTATCCCGGTACTTCCGGCATTACCTACTGAACATCCGAGCGAGGCTCCGCTATTGACGCCTACACATTATGTACCTGGAAAGGCTTTATACAAGCAAATCCTTCCTGGAGTAATTCAAGCACCTTTAGATTTACTTTTAGGCGCTTCTCGTAAGTCATCTCTTTGGCCAATGACTTTTGGTCTAGCTTGTTGTGCAATTGAGATGATTGCGACCTACATGGCTCATTATGATTTAGATAGATTTGGTATTGTCCCTTGGCCTTCGCCCAGGCAATCGGATGTGATGATTGTCGCCGGAACTGTTACCAAGAAGATGGCTCCTTCTGTCAAGCTCCTTTACGAACAGATGCCGGGCCCTAAGTGGGTTATTTCAATGGGCGCATGCGCTACTAATGGTGGTCCTTACACCCGATATGATCGTGTGTTACAGGGCGTAGACAAGATTGTTCCGGTTGATGTTTATGTTCCTGGGTGCCCACCGCGGCCAGAAGCACTGATTGACTCATTTATAGCTCTTCAGGAGCTCATAATGGAAGAACGGAAAGTACAAGGTAAATGACAACCGAGCCCGCTGAGGAGCAATTCACAAAGCAAATTGGTGACCATGCTGAGATTTGGTCGATAGTGGATAATGCCTTGTTAGGAATTGGCGTTACGCGGGAAACTGGTTTCATGGACGTGATAGTCAGCGTAGAGACTGATGAGATTGTCGAGGCTTCTCGGGCACTACGGGATGATGAAGAGGCAAATTTTGATTACCTGAGATCTCTCACCGCTGTCGACAATATGGCCGATGGAATGGAAGTTGTGTATCACCTCTATTCAATTTCGAAGAAACACAATGTTACGGTAAAAGTATTTCTTTCAAATGAATCTTTGAGATTGCCTACCGTGACAGGCGTGTGGCCGGCTGCTAATTGGTTGGAGCGAGAAGTTGCTGAAATGTTTGGTATTAAATTTTCCGGACATCCAGATCCTAGGAACTTGCTAATGCCTGAAGAAATTGATGATACTTTTCCACTGAGAAAAGATCACCCATTGGCTGAAATTGAGGTTTTACAGGGCGAAGGCATGGGCTATTCAGGGGAGGAACTCTAAGTGGTCGAAGTCTTATCGCAAACATCTGATAGATCTGCAGAATTTGAGACGCAAGATCTTTTGCTAAATGTTGGTCCGCAGCATCCATCTACCCACGGTGTATTTCGAATGGTGATGACGGTCGATGGAGAAGTTGTACGTGATGTGATTCCATATATCGGTTATTTGCATAGAGGAGCAGAGAAGCTTTGTGAGACTATGGATTTCCGACAAGGTATTGGTTTTATGGATCGAACCGAATATTTGGCTGCTTTTAATGCCGAGTTATCCTATGTTATGGCCGTAGAGGCTTTAGCTGATCTAGAAGTTCCAGAACGCGCACAATGGATCAGAATGATTTTATCCGAGCTTAACCGCTTGTCGAGCCACTTCATGTTTCTAGGTGCGTTTGGGGTAGATACCGGAGTATTCGGTACTCCTTTCATATATGCATGGCGAGAGCGAGAAGCTTTGATTGATCTTTTTGAAGAAGTCTCGGGTGACAGAATGATGTACGCGTACTTCCGACCAGGGGGAGTAGCCTGGGATGTGCCGGTTAATTTTGTAGATCGAGTGAAGGAAGTTTTAATATCGTCAGCGCAGGGAATTGATGATTTCGACTCGTTGTTATCAGAGAATGAAATTTTTCTCGCCAGAACACAAGGAGTTGGTTCGATATCTGCTGAGCGTGCAATTGCTCTTGGGATGAGTGGACCTTCACTGCGTGCGTCGGGTGTGGATATGGACATCAGAAGAGATGAACCATATCTCAAATACGATCAAGTTGAGTGGGATGTAATAACGGGTGAACACGGTGACGTATTCGATCGTTATTACTGCAGAGTTCTGGAAATGCGTGAGTCGATTAAGATTATCTCCCAGTGTTTGGATCGCCTAGCACCAGGTCCGATACTGCCTGAAAAGATGCCGCGTATGCTTCGAACTCCTCCCGGCGAAGTATATCTTCGAACCGAGGCTCCTCGGGGCGAGTACGGGGTTTATATGGTTAGTAAGGGCGGCAATCGACCCTATAGATGTAAAGTCAGATCCTCATGCCTTTCTAATCTTCAGGCTCTTCACGAACTTACCGTTGGTGAGTATGTAGCAGATGCAATCATTATTCTTGGATCAATCGACATCGTGCTTAGCGAGGTAGATAGATAATGTCCGTCGAGCTTTTTGGTACCTCATTTAACCCGTGGGTAGATGCAGCAATTAGGCTTCAATTGGTTGTGGGGTTCATGACTGTGGTTGTGATGGGTCTTATATACGCTGAGCGTAAGATCCTCGCACGATTCCATCAGCGCGTTGGCCCTCAAAAGACGGGGCCGAGAGGTCTATTACAGTCGGTGGCAGATGCAGTTAAGTTGGTTGGAAAGGAAGATTTACGACCAGCCGCGGCAGATCCTTGGACTTTTGAATTAGCTCCATATTTTGTTTTCATTCCGATATTTCTTGGATTTGTAATAGTGCCTTGGGTACAGGGATGGAACGTACGACTTCTTGAGTTAGGTATTCTGTATTTTGTTGCAATTTCCTCGATCAGCATAGTTGGCTGGGTAATGGCCGGTTGGGGCTCTGACAACAGATATGCGATTATTGGAGCTTTGCGTGCGGCAGCTCAGGGAATTTCTTATGAACTGCCGCTTGTCTTGGCTCTGCTATCAGCAGCAATGCTAGCCGGCTCCTTGCAATTAGATAAGATTGTTGAATTTCAAAGTGCAGTTCCTTTAATTGTCTGGCAACCGCTGGGTTTTTTCATCTTTTTTGTAGCAGCACTTGCTGAATTAAACAGGACTCCGTTTGATATTCCTGTTGGTGAGAGCGAGATTGTTGGCGGACCTTTTGTGGAGTATTCAGGTATTAGATGGTCGATGTTTTTCTTAGCTGAGTATGCGGGAATGCTGATCATGGCATTTGTTGGCTCATCGGTATTTTTGGGGGGCTATTCATGGCCTTTTGGTGAAGATTTCGGTCTTCCATTTCAAATGCTTTTGGCAGCAGGTAAGGGAGGATTATTTATCTTCCTTATTTTCTGGGTCAGGGCTTCGGTCCCCCGACTTAGGATTGATCAGTTGATGGGATATTCCTGGAAAATACTCCTGCCATTTAGCTTTCTTCAGATATTAATAAATGGATTCGTACTTGTGTATGGGTTACCGCACATAATATTACTTATCACTGGGGTATTATCGCTGGGTCTTTTGTTTTGGGTAACTGAGGGAATTGTTCAAAGACCTCTAGAGCCCAGAAGGCGTCGTGCTAGACCGACGATAGTACAGGAAGCAGAGGTTTCATAGATGAGAGGTATCGCAAAGAGTATGGCTCGTACATTCGCAGTATTCCTGCGAAAGCCTGTGACCAGAGATTATCCAAGCT
The DNA here is from genome assembly GCA_029247135.1 of Dehalococcoidia bacterium. GTDB lineage: Bacteria > Chloroflexota > Dehalococcoidia > UBA2979 > UBA2979 > UBA2979. Next base: position 20,409 of record JAQWLS010000113.1, read on the forward strand.
ATCACAAACCCATTCCAGAACGAGATCGAGCGTTCCCATTGCTTTTGTGGGACGAGGATATTCATGAACCATTTTGTACGGGATGTCATGCTTGTGAACGGGCTTGTCCTGTTGAGTGTATGACAGTTCTCATGAAAGATAATCCAAACCATAAGACTCTCGACGGCACATCCTCTCGCCGTAAGATAATTGATAAATTTTGGATTGATTATGCGCGCTGTATGCGCTGCAATATCTGTGTGGAGGTCTGTAACTTTGATGCTATAGCGATGAATAACACTTGGGAAGGTCATGAAACTTCAGTTTACGACCGACAAGATTTAGTGATGGATCTTCAACAACTACTTTCGCAGAGTCGGACTGGCAACATTAACGAGTGGGTGCCTGTACTTGGTCAAACAAATGAGACAATCTCCGAGGCTGATGCCGAAGATTCTGAAGTCAGTAATTAAATAATTGGGATTATCAAAATGCTGAAACGAATTCCACTTCCCGCTCAATTCGACCGAATTATTATCGGTGGCGGAATTACAGTGGGTGCCATTGGCGTTCCGTTGGGCATTGTGCTTGTCACTTTGGTTGCGTTTGGAGTAATTAGTGCACCTGAAATGGTTTTCTTCGTAGCCGCAATTATTGTTATTCTTGGTGCATTAGGGTGTGTACTTCTACCCAATATAGTGCATGCTGCTTTGTCTCTTACTGCGACACTTATTGGAGTAGCCGCGCTTTACCTTCTTCTAATGTCTGAATTCTTGGCGCTTGTTCAGGTTCTTGTTTATGGTGGGGGCGTTGTTTTATTATTGCTTTTTGGGTTGATGATGACCAACGCTCAAGACGATCCTGTAGTGACTGACGGATCGCAAAAACCATTCGCATTTCTGCTGGTATCGCTACTCATCGGCACGTTTATAACGTTGTTGTTGTCAGGTGATTGGGGTAATCCAACAGCACATGTCGTGCCGTTCGAGTTATTTGGCGAACGTCTATTCAGAGAGTTTGCCCTACCAATTATCATCGTGGCTGTGTTGCTTGATGTAGCAATCACAGGTGCGTTGGTCAATGTGCACACCGCGAGCAACGATTTGCCTGAGGAGTCTGAATAATGATTCCTATTGAGTATTTTTTAACACTTGGGGCAATTCTTTTCGGTTTAGGCTTATTTGGAGTATTGTCTCGACGGAGTGCAATTTTGATACTGATGGCCGTTGAATTGATGTTGGCAGGAGTGTCGATAAATTTCATTGCGTTTGCGTCTTATTTAGATACGGACGCGTTTAGCGGGTTGATTTTCGCACTTTTCGTGATTACGGTGGCCGCGGCTGAAGTTGGTTTGGCCTTAGGAATTGTTCTTCGTTTATTCAGAGAGAGACGAACGTCTAATGTGGATGAAGCAAGTGATATGCGCTGGTAGAGAATAAAAAATGGTATTCGATTTCGAATGAGATCGAACGATAATATGAGGAGGAAATTGTGCCGGATATTTCTGTCACAATAGGAATGCAGCAAGCGTGGCTTCTGCCGGCAATGCCAGTAGTAGCATTCTTGATTATTTCCTTCTTTAGAAAGCTATTACCCCGAGAGGGAGACTTTTTGGCTATTATCGGCATGCTGGGTATATTACTGGTCACGCTGTTTATTATTGTTGATTTCCAAGGATTTTTTCACGATGGTGAATTCCATCCGGGTGAAGCAAACGTCTATGCCTTTGATTGGGTACGAATCTCAGCCGACAACTTTTTATTCTTAATTGAATTTTCAACATATATAGATGCAATCTCTATCGTTATGTTGATTGCAATATCGATTGTAGGTTTGATGGTTGCGATTTATTCGACGGGTTACATGCAGGGTGAGGATAGGTACGGTTGGTACTTCGCCGTGCTGAGTCTATTCGTTGCGGCAATGCTCCTGTTGGTGACATCGGGCTCGCTCGTCTGGATGTACCTTGCTTGGGAAGGTGTCGGCTTAGCGTCTTATTTACTCATTGGACATTATTGGGAGCGTCAATCAGCTGCAGAGGCTGCCAAGAAAGCATTCATAACAACGAGAGTTGGTGATGTAGGATTGCTGATCGGGATTATTTTATTGTGGAAAGCCACTGGCAGTTTTGACATACAAACTATTATTGCTGCAGCGACATCTGGACAGATAGGTGAGACTTATCTCACAGTAGCTATGCTGGCACTATTTGCTGGAGCAGTAGGTAAGAGTGCTCAATTCCCATTGCACGTGTGGTTGCCTGATGCGATGGAGGGACCAACTCCAGCGTCAGCACTTATTCACGCAGCGACGATGGTGGTTGCTGGAGTTTATTTAATCGCGCGATTCTCACCAGTTTACGAAGTTGTGCTGGTTGCAAGAGATGTAATTCTGTACACCGGGTTATTAACTGCGTTTTTAGCCGCGAGCATGGGATTGGTTGCCTCTGATATTAAGCGTGTCTTGGCGTTTTCAACAATCTCGCAATTGGGCTTTATGTTTGTCGCACTAGGCGTTGGGGCAGTTGGGGCGGCAATGTTTCATGTCTTGACTCATGCTTTTTTCAAGGCACTTTTATTCTTGGGTTCGGGCTCGGTTATTCACGCGACCGGACGACAAGAGGTAGAATATTTAGGTGGGTTACGCCACAAGCAACCGATTACGGCTGCAACGTTTATCATCGGCTCACTTGCTTTGGCAGGGATTCCAATATTCGCTGGTTTTTGGTCGAAGGATGAAATACTCCACGCGGTTTCTAGTTACGCAAGTCCTTTTGTTTATATTGTGTTAGCTGGAACGGCCTTGCTCACGGCTATTTATACGACACGACTTGTTCTCCTCACTTTTTTTGGAGATCCTCGCGACAGGTCTGCCTTCGATCACGCGCATGAGAGCCCAAGTTCAATGACCTTGCCTTTATTGTTGCTGGGATTATTAGCAACTGTGTCTGGTTTCTTTGTGTTCGATGCTGTGGGAAACCTATTTGGTTTCAGCGGTGGTATTGGCTATCTTGTGTATCTACATCACCCCCATAGTTTTCATATCGATTGGGCATTTGCAAGCGTTGCCACTGTTTCGTCCTTGACTGGAGTCATCATCGGTTGGGTCTACTGGCATGGTGGTGCTGAACGGGCTATTAAAGCTCGGACATGGTCTCCAGATCTACACGCCCTGCTTGTCAATAGATACTATCTGGATGAACTCTACCAAGGGATTATTAATAGGGTTGTTTTGGGTTTAGCAGGGATTGTGGCCTGGTTCGATAAAAAAATTGTTAATGAGACTGGTGTCGACGGTGGAGCCCAATTCATTGGGTATTTCGGATATCGCTTGAAATTTCTGCAGACGGGAAAAATCCCAAATTATGCTCTGGGTATCGCTGCTGGGATATTAGTACTAAGCGTGATGGTATTGGCTCGTGCATAGCGTATTGAGTTGTTTAGGAAAAGAACGAAAGGAGTTTAGCTAATATGACAGAAAATGATGGATATTTTCTTATAGCTCTTATCGTACTTCCTTTATTGAGTGCCGTTTGTTTGATGATTATTCCCTCCAAGGAGCGGACCCTTATTGTGGGATTAACTGCTATTTCTTCATTGGTGATGTTTTTCGTTTCGGTATACGTGTTTATGGCGTATTCCTTTGATGGCTCAACTTTCCAAGGAGTCAAGTCTTACCCCTGGGTTGAAAATATTGGTCTGCTTGGGGAAAACGGAATTTCTCTAAAGGTTGGCATTGACGGTGTAACAGCATCATTAGTTTTATTGACGGGAATCGTAGTTTTGCCAGGTACTTGGGTATCTTGGAAAATACAACATCGACTTAAAGATTTCTTTATTTTATTTTATATCTTGACTGCTGGCGTCTATGGCGTATTCGTTCTTCTGGATCTATTTTTCTGGTTTCTTGCATATGAGACCGCGCTATTGCCGATGTACTTATTGATTGCGGTATGGGGCTCTACTCGAAAAGAGTATGGAGCTATGAAACTGATGATGATGTTGATGGCAGGATCGATTCCTATTTTTGCCGCTATTTTTGCGCTTTTTGCAGAGGTCGGTCTTGGAACATTTGATATGGAAGTGCTACTCAGCGCTTCTAAGGATGAAGACTTTCAGAAAATATTCTTCCCATTAGTTGTTATTGGCTGCGGCACACTTGGGGCGATGTTCCCGTTCCATTCATGGTCACCAGATGGTCATGCTGCGGCGCCAACCGCGGTTTCGATGGTGCATGCTGGGGTACTGATGAAAGTTGGTGCTTTTGGCATTGTTAGGCTAGGGGCACAGATGATGCCTGAGGGTGCACTTTTCTGGGGCCCAGCCCTCGTTGCCTTGGGTATAACAGCAGCCCTCTATGGAGCAATATCAGCACTTCGTCAAACCGATATGAAGATGCTTATGGGATTCTCTTCGGTTTCTCACATGGGATACGTGTTTGTTGGGTTGGGAACCATGAATGTGATAGGAATGACCGGAGCGGTATTGCAAATGACGGCACATGGGTTAATGACAGCTCTATTCTTTTTGCTTATTGGAGCTATGTACGATCAGTCGCATAATCGCGATCTCCCGAACTTCAGTGGATTAGCGAAGCAGATGCCAATTTGGTCAGTATTTTTCGTGTTTGCGTCCCTCGCGTCTTTGGGCCTACCGGGTTTATCGGGCTTCATTGCTGAAGTTCACATATTCATCGGTGCGTTTAGGTCGTATCCGATTGTGGGTGGATTGGCGGTACTTACGGCGGCTATTACTACAACATATCTGATGAGAGCACTGGCACAGTCATTTTTTGGCGAGGCCAATCCGAAGTGGGATTCATTGAATGAGATGACGTGGATTGAACGTTCGGGTGCGGCTGTTTTAGTGGCTGCAATTTTACTGCTTGGCCTTTGGCCATCTCCGTGGATTGATCGAATTGCACCGTCACTTAGCCAAATCCCTGGCTTAATGATGTAAGGGGGGAAGTAAGACTGTGACAGATATTTTTGGTCAGACACTTAATCTAAATTATGGTCTTCTGTTACCTGAGATTGTTTTATTACTCTCTTCGATGCTTGTTATCGGAGTTGACGCTTTCAAGCGCCAGTTGAAGGTGTCCGGTAACGTGCCCGTAGGTCTTGCTTTGTCGGGCTTGTTGGTTGCCTTGGCTTTATCGATTCTTCAAGTCAATGTCGATGAGGATTTTGCTAGGCTTGTTCAAATTGACTCCTTCACGAGCTTTTTCAGAATCTTATTTATAGCTATCACGCTTGTGATAATTGTTGGCTCACATGAGTACATAGAAAAATCTGTGTCGCATGTGGGCGAGTTTTATGGGTTACTTTTATTGGCAACGGTTGGCGCGATGTTAATGGCGTCGGCCCGAGAACTATTAACGGCTTATTTAGCAATCGAGTTACTCTCTTTTTCTCTGTACATAGCAGTATCACTTGCTCGATCCGATCAACGCTCAGGTGAGGCTTCTCTTAAATATGTGCTGCTTGGAGGAGTAGCATCTGCTTCATTGTTATATGGACTCAGTATGATTTATGGAGTTACAGGCGCAACACAATATCATGAGATAAGTGCAGTTCTAAGTGCTGGCGATACTGGTCTAACTACACCACTTCTACTGGGTTTGGTTCTGATTATAGTTGGGCTAGGATTTAAGGCGTCTGCTGTGCCATTTCATATGTGGACACCGGACGCGTATGAAGGTGCACCAATACCGGTGACTGCGTTCCTATCGGCGACTTCCAAGGCAGCTACGATTGCTTTGTTACTTCGTTGGTTTGGAGGACCGCTCTTACCGATTGCGTCTGATTGGCAATTTATACTGAGTGGCCTCGCAGTGGCGACAATGGTTGTTGGAAATCTGGTTGCGTTGCAGCAGGTGAATATCAAGCGATTACTTGCCTACTCATCGATTGGCCAAATGGGCTATATGTTAATGGCAATTGTCGCAGTAGGTAGTGGTTATGCTAGCGATGCTACGTCGGCAGTCCTAGTTCATTTGGCCGGTTATATAATCACTAATCTTCTGGTATTCATCTCAGTTACCCACTTTTTCAACCAGACAGGTCAAGAAGAAATCAATAGTTTCAAAGGACTTGCACAATCTAACCCTTATCTTGCGCTCATGATTACGGCCGGTTTATTCTCGCTTGCTGGGATGCCACTTCTGGTTGGTTTTTTCACAAAGTTTATTTTGTTTCAGGCGGTTGTTTCGGCTGGCCACTTAGGATTAGTAACGATCGCAGTTGTGGCTTCTACAGTTTCTCTCTACTACTACCTCATGGTTATCCGTCAAATGTATTTATATGAACCGGAGGATGGTACTGAGCAGTGGAAACTATCTCTAACTGGGTATTTGACTACTCTGACTTTGTTTGTTTCCTTGGTAGTATTTGGCTTGTGGGGCACGCCGCTGTATGCCGCTGCTGATGCCGCTGCGAGTATGTTTTAGCTCTCTATTTTTTTCGTTTGTTAGCTAGTTTACTGGCTACGGCAGGTAATGTTTTATATGTGATGAAGGGCGCACAAATGTCGACTAATGAATGGCCTGATTCAAAATGGGAACCGGAAGAAATTATTGAGGGACTGTGGAGACTTCGGACTCCAATGACCTCCGAGGCACTTCCTTGGGTTTTTGCTTATTTGTTTAAAACTTCCGACGGATTAGCTCTATTTGATAGTGGTCATGGGACAACAAAGGCTCAGACAGCCCTAAAGGCTCAGGTCGAGGGACTTGGATTCATGATGGGAGATATACATAGCCTCATGATTTCTCATGCTCATCCTGATCATTTAGGAATGGCTGGATGGATCAAGGAATTGGCACCTGACTGCAGGATAATGATGATTGATGTCGAAGCTGATTGGTATTCTGATAATGGTCGAGGTAGTCAAAATTGGGTTCAGCAAAATAATTTATGGATGATACGACACGGAGTATCGGAAAGTGAAATTCTTGCTGAAGGCAAAACCTTCAACAAGGAAAATGATGTAGGTGATTCTGGTGATAGAGACAGATCATGGTTCAGTAGCAAGATCAATCCTGATGTACTCCTTCAAGACACTGATTTAATCGAAATCGGAAATTGGTCGCTTCAGGCCCTGTGGACACCTGGTCATACGCCGGGCCATCTCTGTGTTTATATTCCAAATCATGATCTTCTTCTCACTGGTGACCATGTACTCGGTCGGATTACGCCAAACGTATCTATGTCGCCTGATGATGAACACAGTGGTCGAGATCCATTGACTGAATTTTTAGAGTCTTTGGAGAAGATTGGGCAATATAAAACTAGTGTTGGTTTGCCAGCGCATGAAAAGCTTATTCCTGAATTATCAGCCAGGTGTTCGGAACTGATTGTGCATCACGCAAACAGGTGCGCCGAGGTGATGGCCGGTATAGGCGAGTCGAGGCAGGCATCTGCCAGCGATATCTCATCGAGAGTGACTTGGAATAAGCCGTTTGCAGGATTCTCTATTTTTAAGAAGCGAATGGCTTTGGGTGAAACTCTCGCTCATCTTCACTATCTAGAGGGGCGAGGCGAAGTGGAAAGTCATGCTGATCAGGCAACTGCTATTACCTGGTCATTGACTTAACAGAAACCTATTCACTGTCGAGTGTTTTTTCGAATTTCAGTATTTGAGATTTTGTAAGTAAATATATTGCTTTATGGTCAGAGGCTATGTCTATAATTCCCGAAAATATGGGGTGTCGGTATATTCCTATAAGAGTATGTTCTGTATCTACTACTAGGATTCGACGTTGTTTTGGCTCAACGACGTATGTGAACATATGATTAGGAGCCGTAGCGAGTGTGGTAGCTGATTTAATTGATGGGGCCGGTGCTGCTTTAAGAATAATTTGGTTTGTGAGTTGGAGGGATATGAGTTCGTTACTTACAAGAAGCAATGGGTTACCGAATTGATCTAAATTAATTGATATCACGTCAGGGATATGCTTTGAAAGTAGTATTTCATTGTTGAGTCGAAGCGAATTACGTTCTAGTGTATAGAGGCTGAGTAGTCCTTTGGAATCAACTGCCAAGAGTAAATTTTGTGAGACTGTAATCTCTAGTATTTGATTGTCGGGCATAGTTCGCGGCAAACTAAGTGGTCGTGGTAATCCATCTGGTACATTTTGATATTCAAAAAATGCGCCATTTGTGTCAAGGATAATTAACCGATCGCGTAGTTCATCCCAGGTGATTGAGAGAGGGCTATCAGCAGGCGTTCCTTGATATGTATCACCTTGGCGGTAGATTACGCTTGAATAATCAGTCTTTTCAGGGTTACTTTCGACTATCCAGCCCTTGGATTGGTCAATTAACCAAAGTCGTTCTCCACCGAGTACGATTGTTGTCATTTGATTGGATTTGTCGTGATTCTTGTCGAATGTAACCAGTGTTTGTAACGAGGTTACTTCCCGGGAAATCTGCAGTGTATTGAGCCGTTCAAGAACTTCGTCTTCGAGTTGGCTAAGTTTTTTATTGTTCGGCGTAATAGATAGACCGGTCTTAATCTGGCCTAGCGTTGAAGTCAGATATGACTCAGATTCACTAAGTGAATCTGAGTCATCAGAATTAAGTATCGCTTCTCTAGATAAAATCTGAATTTCTAACACTACAAGGTCATGTTGATTCCAAAAGTCGATACGACCAGCGTTGTACATACTTGTGAGCAGCGGTACTAATCCAATAAAAAGCACAAGCGAAATAAAAACGAGTTTCCAGTTTTTTAAGGTGCCCTTCACTAGTTTCTTCAGGATATTTTTGTACGAGATTGAATTTCGGAAGGAGCTAGATTCGTCGAGAGCCATAGATCCGTCGGCTGGTTCTTCGAACGAACTTTGCCCATATTCAGTGTGACTGCTTTGCCACGTGAGTAATACAGCTGAAGCATGGGGGATCTCTCTGACGTAATTAACGATATCTGTCCATGTGTTTTCTAGACTATTTTTCGTGGTCAAAATTCCTTCTAGACTTTCATCAAAACGTGTAATGGAGGTCGTGAGTAGTAGTTGTTGATCTCTCAGATTGGTGTTGAAAAATCTCACGGCAGCGGGACTATTGGTCGCGCCGATTGGAGCGGCGGACGGGTGCCCATCGGTTGTTAGGGAGAATAATTCATCCCCATCTCTAAGAAAGCAATGCGTAGTTCCCACGAGGCCAATAATTGCTTGATCTTCAACTACCTCGATACAGGCGATTGCGACAACTGGCTTATGTTCAAATTTCTTATCTTGTGTGTTGGTTGTGAGCGCCTGTTGTATGTTCTGGATTGCCGTCTCAATGGCAAATGTCCGACTTCTATTCTGGTCTATTAGGGATTGCTGTAATTCAGTTGTCAATATTTGGGCGATTTCATCTGATTGAGTAACTGCCTCGGTGGTTAAAGGCTCGACAAGTACTATTACTGTTGCATTGTTGGCGGCGGCAACTTTTCGAATTATTAGTGCAGAATCTCTTTCCACTTGGTTCGATAGGATGGGAAATTGTTGTATCCACAAGGTCAAGTGACACGCTCACTTCTTCTTTTCACGATTTTTTTTCAGTATTGCTGCACTAGTTGCAATACATAGCTATATTTAAATTTATGACAGATAACAGTCCCAGTTCTGACTTATCAATAATACAGGCAACAAGCGAGGTACTTCTCCAGAGGACCGCTGAAAGTTTATCCGAGTTATTGAAAGAATTAGTTAAAAAATTCGATCCGTTTCCATCATATCCGGGAGCATTTTTTGCGTATGGAATTGAAATCGATGCTCCAAAATTGATCGCAGCCGACTTAGGTTGCGTAATTCTGGGCAATGATGGTGGTTTATATGAATTTCAGATCGGTCTCGATGCTGAACAAATTGCAGCCGGTGCCGATCCGATGAGCACGCGCGAAGAATCTCTCGTACCACTTGAGCTACCTGATATTGAATATATCCCGTTAGCCTATGAAGCGATCAGGATTGCTACCTTGCGGCTTGAGGAGACTATTTAAGCTGCAGCTCTATTAATTTATGACCATTCGTTTACCATTTTTTCTGGCATGATATGTGGCCTCAACAACTTTCATATATTCGAGGCCGTCCTGAAAATTAGTCAGTACCACTGGGGCTTTGCTACGAATTGATTCCACAAAATCAGATTCTACCTGCCAGCCGAATACAGATCGGTCATCATGTGGGTAGGGACCAGTAGTGCCACCCAGAGGGGTAAAGCTAAGTGTATCCTCTGCAAACGACCATACTAATGTGCCTTTGGAGCCGAATAGAGTGGCGCCATTCGGTGATGTAGGAGTTGCAACGGTCGAAAGGTTATAGATGACCCGTGCTCCATTATTTTGTCGTGCCAACACCGACAGACTATCGGGGATATCAACCTCAACCATCTCTCCTGTGTCAGTATTCAATTTTTTGGAAATAAATGTATGACCGTCAGCTATTAATTCCTCTGTGGGGCCTAACCATCTGTGAATCATCTCAACCGTGATTCCGTACATCATGATATTCATTCCGCTTAGTTCAGTCTGGTCACGCCAATGCAGTTCGGGATTCGGTGCCAAGTTTTGACCGTTTAGTATTGATATATGGACTTCGCGTACTGTACCAAGCTCACCAGATTCAGCTTCGTCGACAAGTCTTTTTATTGTTCGCCAAGACTTGAAATCCATGGGTGCAGGAACGATCTGACTCACTAAGTCAGGATGCGCTTCCGAACTGTTGAGCATATCAGCAGCCTCTGAAGCATTCATTGCCATGCGGGCTTCAACTAATACATGCTTTCCTGCTTCGAGTGCGGCAATAGTGTATTCCCTATGCTTGTTGGGCCAGGTACCGATGCAGACTGCGTCAACGTCCGATGAGCCTATCACCTCGTAAGGGTCTCCTGAGGTTTCCACTTCAAGGTTAAATTCAGCTGCGAACGCGCTTGCACTTTCATTACTTCTATTGGCTATCGCCACAATTTCCACATCTGGAATCTTTTGAAATTCTGGAAGATGTCTTACTCGCGTATTACCGCCGGCACCGATTAATCCTATTCGAATCGTCTCAACCATGCTATAAACCTCCACTGCCCCGAGATGATATCTCAACGAGACGTAATAGTGTGTATGCAACTAATTTCTGACCGACAGCACGTGCCAACAGGTTGGATTACTTGATTAAGTGCCAACAGTAGCGTCGTGCGTTATTCTTTCAAAACTAATGGTAGGTATAGATAAAATGATCAGAGTGAATAGGGTTTGTAAAGGTAGGAGTTGAGATATGAATGAAGTAGAAGTGCTTAGAAGTGGGCTGACTAGTATGCATGAAATGCTGGATAAAGCAGTTCAGGAAATGAGCCTCGAGCAATGGAATTACTGGCCAGAACAAGGTGGTGTAAGTGCCTTTTTTTCTCTCTGGCACTATGTACGCACAGAGGATAATATTGTGCAATTTGTAATACAGGGAAAGAGTACCTCATGGCTCGATGGTGGTTTTGACACTGAATTCGATTTACATAGAACGGCCCAGGGTACTGGAATGACCCACGAGCAGGCCATGGCGGTTCAAATGGTGGATACCTCGAGATGGCTCGAGTACCAGAGAGAAGTATGGGCTGCAACGGATACATATCTTGAGAGTATTGATGTCGCTGAACTTCATTCAACAGAAGTAACTATAAAACCAGTTCCTCCTATGTCGCTATGGCAGGGATTGTTTGGAATGTGCTTAACTCATGGTTACAGGCATGTTGGAGAGATTGAGCATGCCCGTGGTTTAGTAGGTCTAGGCGGATTAGCCATATAGCTTATTTAAAAAAAACATTAATCCGAGTACACTAGGGCCGACCTTGAAGGTCACGTGGAGGCAAAGACTCTTCACTTACAGGAGGAATTATGGGTGCACTTGAATCGATGCGAGTTTTGGATATGACCCAATATGAGGCGGGTACATCTTGTACTCAGGCTTTAGGCTTTATGGGTGCAACTGTTACGAAAATTGAGCGACCTGGCACGGGTGACCCCGGCCGAGGTGTTGCGCGGGGTACTGATAATGCGCCCTATTTTCTTAATTGGAATTCTAATAAGCGCAGTATTGCCCTAGATTTGCAGAAGCCTGAAGGTCGTGATTTGTTTTTACAAATGGTTTCTCATTACGATGTTTTTGTTGAGAATTATGGTCCTGGAGTGATAGAAAAGCTCGATATCGGCTACGACGTAATGAAGAAAATCAACCCTGGCATAATATATGCTCGACTCAAGGGGTTTGGATTATCTGGTCCATATTCAGACTACAAATCGTACGATATGATCGCTCAAGCTGCTGGTGGAGCTTTTTCAGTTACGGGAAACGCCGATGGGCCTCCAATGAGACCAGGATACTGTGTAGGGGACAGTGGTACTGGAATGCAGCTGGCTTTTGCAATTACGGCTGCATTTGTTCATAGGCAAGAGACTGGCGAAGGTCAGGAGATTGAAATTTCCATGCAGGAAGCGCTGACGTACTACATGCGAACACCTATTGCGAACGGATCGAACTGGGGCCAGTCAGTCTCTCCTAGGAATGGCAACCGTGCAGTAGTGCCAACGGATCTTTTTCCATGTAAGCCTTTTGGGCCAAATGATTGGGTTTATGTCATGGCCCAAACTTCAAGAATGTGGGACACATTTTGTGCAGTTTTGGGGCGGACTGACTTTTTAACTGATGACCGCTGGAATGACGTGGAAAGTAGACGACAGAACGGGGATTCCTTGTATGAGGAGATCTGTAAGTGGACGCGTGAGCGAACCAAGCATGAAGTGATGGCTGAATTAGGAGCAGCGGGTGTTCCGTGTTCAGCAGTTATGGATACGGTTGATTTGTTTAATGATCCTCACCTGAAATCACGCGATTTTATAAAGACAGTATCTCATCCTACAGAGGGAGATTTAAAATTACTTGGCTTTGCACCAATTATGTCAGAGCATGAAGTAGATTACAGACCTGCGCCTCTTTTAGGAGAGCATACGAAGGAAATATTGAACGAAGATCTAGATCTGGGGCCTGAGGCCGTGGAACAATTAATTACCGACGGCGTGGTAGATCAATCACCTGTCGATCGAACTGGAATCGCCAAGGGTAGTGCTCCAAGATCCTAAATCAGACATCTAATTTATCTGGGTTGATATTGTAAAGATTTTTGACATTTTCCCAAACCATCTGGTTTTTGTCTTGCTCCGATACACCCGTCATGATTCGATCAAGAACCTCCATGGAATTGGGCCATATGGAATCATGGTGTGGGTAATCATTTCCCCACAACAAGTTTTCTGGACCTAGATAGTCGAAGGTGCGGAGACCAATATCATCGTCTTCAAAGGTAATCATAAAATTTCTCTTGAAATATTCACTTGGTAGTAAGGAGAGATCTGGTGATGCTGACGTTCTTGACCTGTAGAATGCGTGGTCCCAGCGCTGTAGGGTGTGCGCTAACCATCCGGTTTCCCATTCAGCCACTACAAACTTCAGTTTTGGGTGTCTTTCAACAACTCCAGACGTAACGATGTTGCTAATAGAATTCCATATGGCTGCATGTGAAAGTGTATAGGCAACAATAGGGTCCCAGTGCTGTGGTAAGCCCATGGGCCAATCAGATCCACTAAATATATGCATCGTTAATGGCAGACCAGCCTCTTCAGCGGCAGCCCAAAAGGGCTCATAATATGGATCGCTATATGGTCGTTCGAGTGGCGCCGTGCATGGTATCGCCACCCCTTTCACTCCTAGTTTTGTAACACGCTCTAGTTCAGCGATTGCCAAGTCAACATCCCGGAGTGGCACACAGCCAACTCCGATCAGTCGATCTGGATTAGGGCTGCAGTAGTTTACTATCCAGTCATTATAGTTTTGGAAGACGGCGTTAGTTACTTCGGTATCTTCGATGGAGTAGGTAAGCAGATTGATACTTGGGTACATAACTTCGCCAACTACTCCGTCGACAGTTTGCTCATCAAGTCTCGCGATGGGGTCTCGAACTCCAGGATTCATCCCGTCCCAACCGAGCTTGATTCGTTCGTGCGTTTCGGGATCGTCCAGACTATGTCCTGCAATTCCCCACCGACCAACCGGAACAAGTCGATCGAGCGCGGGCCAGGCTATCCACACACCTTCTCTGTCTTTCCAGCCGTTAACAGGTCGAGGAGCGCGGTCACCGAATCGTTCAATAAGCCCATTAAATACTTCAGGCGGTTCGACTACATGCGAGTCACACGAATAATATATTGTCATAAGAAACCTTCTTGCTTAGTCGCCCTACTTTTACCGAGTAGTGTATTAGGTGATGTCAAGTATTTTCTATTTAGTTAATCTTGTGCGCTGCAAGAATTTCGGCGAGATGATTAAAGTCATTGGCAATAAAATCGAAGGGAAGATCTGGCTTCAGTACTTTCGTGTTATCAGTGCCGTATTCATCCGGTCGAAATATGTACGCAGTGCTAAATCCAACAGCTTCAGCTGCCAGCAGGTCTCCTTCATGTGCTGCTACGAGCATGACTTCGTCAGTATTGAGTCCTAAGAGATTGGCTGCGTTTTTGTAGCACTCGGGATTCGGTTTGAAGGCCCCGGTAATTTCAGCTGACAAGATCACATCCCATCGCAAATTTGAATATTTTGCCATGTTTGTTAGTAGAGACATGTTGCCATTTGAGAGTGTGCTAACGATAAAATTACTTCGTAAGTTTTCTAGTCCTGCGACTGAGTCTGGCCAGGGTTGCAGTCGATGCCAGACCCTATTGAGATGATCAACGGTGGCCAGATTATTTTTAACGTCGAATCCAATTTCCTCGAGTAATATATTTAGCATTCGAAGGTGAAGAGCATCCGCCGATTGAAAAGCAAGTGAACCTTCTTGCACGAGCCGCATACCTCCCATGTATCCTTCGGTACGCCATCGATCCGCAAACTCAGACCAATCAGCCTTTATTTCTTGCTCCGAACCAAATAACTCAAGCTCTCTGATAACCGTGGTTCGCCAGTCTACAACAGTTCCAAAGACATCAAAGCAAAGCGCTCTTATTTGTCCTAACTTACTATTTTCGATCATAATTTACTCTTTTCACCGAATACCTACTGTCAAAGTCATTAGATGCGCCGCTCTCGTCGACCTGCATAGTTTATTTGATCTTTTCGGTTTATCAAATTTGAAATGATTAGATGGATCAGCGCAATGACGAGAGCGGCGCAAATAGCAGTCCAAAATCCGCTAACTTGGAAGTTCAAGCCGATCGTGGTGGCAAGCGTTGAGGTAAGCAGCAACATCACAGCATCGATAATGATGATGGTGAGTCCAAAGGTAAGAAGAATAAGGCAGAATGAGAAGGTGATAAAAATCGGTCTAACTAGTAAGTATGTCAGTGCCAATATTGCTGATCCTGCGAATAAGGATCCCATACCTTCTATTTGGACGTTGCCTAATAGTGCATTAGACACCCACAGCCCAACCAACAGTGAACAAAATCTCGTTACGAGGCTTCGCCCACTGTATTGGTTATTGCTGTTGCTCCCAAGCCTAAAAAGACGAAATTGTCTACTTTGTTGGCTCATGGGTTAGTGCTCTAAGGTGTTAGTCCTAAATAGCTTATCGACTAGATGCCAGTCCAGTTTGGGGTCCGCTTTTCACTGAAGGCAATTGGCCCCTCCTTTTGGTCTGGTGAGGTGTTGTGCCGATTAAGCCAGTAAAACGATCGACTCATCGCTGATTCCAGTGGTATTTCTAGCCCTTCCATAGAACCTTGCTTTGATCCTCGAACTGAAAGCGGTGCACACTCTAGTATCTCATTTGCCCAGCGTTCTGCTGCGCCCATCAGGTCATCATGTGGGACTACTTCGTTGACGAATCCATATTCCTTTGCAGTCTGTGCATCAAGATTTCGTCCGGTAAGTATCATACCCATTGCTAATTTAAGAGGTATTTGTCTAGGAAGCCTGTGAATGCCACCTGCTCCAGCGTATAGGCCGACTCGTGGTTCAGGTAGTCCAAATCGAGCTTGGTCAGATGCAATTATTATGTCCGACGCCAATGCCATTTCAAAGCCGCCACCCATGGCCCATCCGTTGACAGCCGCAATTACCGGCTTATGCATGTCAAATCGACTTGTTATACCACCAAAGCCACCCTGTCGAGGTACTACCCCTGGCTCAAGCCTACCAACTCCAGCTGCTTGGGCTTTAAGATCGTTACCTGCGGAAAAAGAACGGGAGCCTGCTCCGGTTAATATGGCTACCCATAAATTGTCATCCGCCGCAAAATCATCCCACAACTCGGCTATTTCGTGTGATGCCGCAGGATGAAGCGCATTCATTACTTCTGGTCGATTGATTGTTATCGTTGCCACGTGACCATTTTTTTCATACAACGCATAGTCTGTTGTCGGTGTTGCCATTTTATTCCCCTTTTTTTTGTCCAGCCACAGCTTAAGGCATCTGGCATTTTTGATCAGTTAATTTATGGATCGCTTTTTTTGCGCTTTTCGAGCACTTCCTGGGGCATCGAGTCTTACTGCACAGGCCTTGTACTCAGGGATGCCGCTTGGTAAGTCAAGCGCATCGTTCGTCAGTATATTTGCAGCCACTCCTTCAAGCGCAACAAACGGGACAAAGAGGTCACCACGTTGCATTCGATCGACGACATGTACCCTCGCAATAATTTCGCCTCGTCTCGAACTAATTTGAATATCCTGACCATCTAAAATATTCATTTCGCTGGCGTCCGCTGGATTTATATCCACCGTGACTACTGGCACTTTTTTCATGAGGTTGGCAACCTCACGGGTTATAGCGCCGGTATGCCAGTGGTAAAGCGATCTCCCAGTAATC
Source organism: Dehalococcoidia bacterium (assembly GCA_029247135.1). Taxonomy (GTDB): domain Bacteria; phylum Chloroflexota; class Dehalococcoidia; order UBA2979; family UBA2979; genus UBA2979. The sequence continues at coordinate 37,212 of JAQWLS010000113.1, forward strand.
AGCGTGAAGGGGTATCGCCGACTAGGTAGTTCAGCTGCCGAGGCAGTCTGAACTACAGGCATAAATAAGCCTAGCCCTCGCGGGAAATCTTCATCGAATAATATCTTGGTTCCAGGGTGTGTATCGTCTGGGCATGGCCATTGAATGCCTCCCTCTTTATTGAGTCTCGAGTGTGAGAGTCCAGAAATTATTGGTGTGAGGCTTGCCATCTCGTCAAATATTTCTGAAGAATCAGTATAGGTGAATTGATGGACAGGTCTTTCGATCCGATCCAGAACGCGGCGAGCTATATCAGTGGTTATTTCCCAATCATTTCTTGCGTCCCCAACAGGTTTCATGAATGGACGAATCAATTGGACTCTCCGTTCTGAGTTTGTGAAAGTTCCCGATTTTTCAGCGAAGGAGACTGCTGGTAGTACCACATCTGCGATTTCCGCCGTTTCATGCATAAATATATCCTGCACTACTAGGAAGTCGAGACGATTGAATGCTTCACGCGCGTGGACCAAATATGGGTCAGAAACGAGAGGGTTTTCTCCTACAATATACATTGTGGTGAGTTCATTGCTTAACATTTTGTCGATCATTAGCGTCGATTGCAGCCCTGGATTATGAGGAATTTCTGCCTCCCATGCTGTTTCCCATTTACCATGTGTTTCTCCGCCAACAGGCTCATACCCTGGGAATATATTTGGTAAGCAGCCAGAATCTGAGCACCCTTGAACATTATTCTGTCCTCGTAAAGGTGAAATGCCGTTGCCTGATTTTCCTACTTGACCGCTGCTCAGCGCAAGATTAATGAGCGAACGGGCATTGTCAGAGCCATTCGTATGTTGTGTGATGCCCATTCCCCAAATGAGACATGAGCCGCGTTCGGTTCCATCACTGCTTGGTCTTGGTTGTGCGTACAGGCGAGCTGCTTTTGTGATGTCAGATGCAGGGACGCCTGTTATTTTTTCAGCTTGCGACAAGTCAGTTCCATCGATAATTTCTTTCCATTCGTTGAAGCCCTCGGTTCGATTATGGATGAAGTCGTGATTTTCTAAGCCCTCATCAAGAATAACTTTCGCCATTGCATTGAAAAGAGTTACATCTGTTCCAGGTCGGGGTTGTAAATGAATTTCTGCGACATCACAGAGGTCGATGCGGATCGGATTTACTACTATTAGGGCCGCATTGTTCGTCTCTATGTTTCGGCGAATTCGAGACGCAACAACGGGATGATTTCGTCCCGTATCACTTCCTACTACTAGTAAAGTACCGGCATTTTCATAATCTTCATATGAGTTAGAGGTAGCTCCCGATCCGATCTGTTCCATCAAGGCTACAACGGACGGTGCGTGGCAGAGGCGAGAGCAGTGATCGATAGAATTTGTTCCCATCACTGATCGTACGAACTTTTGCATAACATAGCCGTCTTCATTGGTGGCTTTAGCCGAGGCAATGCCTCCAAATTTCTGCGTGGGTGATTTTGTATTAACTGAGACCACACTGGCAAATTTATCTGCCACGAGATTGAGAGCCTCATCCCAAGAGGCTGGCTCAAGCTTGCCATTTTTTCTAACTAATGGCTGGGTTAGTCGCTCTTTTGAAGTGACGTAGTCCAAGCCAAATCGACCCTTTACACAGGTCATGCCGAGCGAAGAATTATTTTCAGGAACTCCGTCTACCCATACGATATTTTCTTTGTCTGTATGCACTCGCAATCCACATCCAACGCCACAATAAGGACAAGTGGTTTCAGTTACGGTCGTACCTACTGCGGTTTCATATTGTTTTTCTAGATCTGTCGTGTTGCTAGTTGAGCTTATTATGGGTAGAGCCATTGCGATGGCGTTCGCATGTGGCGGGTGTTTTGTAATTGGCAACAGAGCACCAGTAGGGCATTGCGACACACACTGTCCACAAGAGGTGCAAGTAGAGCTCTCCCAGTCAGACTCAAAAGCGGATCCTATTACACTGTTTTGTCCTCGACCGTTAATGCCAATTGCGCCGATATGCTGGGTTTTTTGACAGGCATCGATACATCTGCCACACAATATGCAATCAGCCATTGAGAGTGAAAAGAAGGGATTACTATCGTCTTCTGAGGCCCGTGGCATAGGTGCGAACGTAGACTCAGCCAACATGTGTTTCTCCGCGTGTAAGGCGGCCAAACCTTTTCCTTTGCCGTCGGAAGACATGCCAAGTGTTAAATCTAAAACACCAGTCCGTATTCGCTGAGACTTAGGGCTATCAGTCATAATATTTTGTGAGTCACTAGCAGGAGTGTGACAGGCTGCAACGAGCCTTGGCGACCCGTCTATCTCAATGAGACATGTTCGACAAGCACCCAGGGGTGAACGTGATTCAGGTTTGCAAAGATGCGGTAAGTCAACATTGGATGCTAAAACAGCATCCAAAATAGTCGCGCCATCCGGTACTTCGACCGAGTCACCATTAACTTGTAGATTAATCACCATGTATTTTGAATGAATTCCTCTTTAGCATTGCCTGTAACTACGTAATTTTATAATTAAAGCTTAACAAAATCCGAGCAAAACAGAAATGGTACAGAATTTCTCTACGATTCCGGTTATATTAGTGTACAAAATATAGAAGAATAGAGGTCTAGATGTCAGCAAAACCAGAGAAGTTAGAAGGCGAACCTTTTTATAGAATTGATGTTGACGAGGCTAAACGAATGATCGATGAGCAGGACGTGCAGGTGATTGATGCTCGGGAAATTGATGAGCACGCAGATGGACATGTTCCAGGGTCGGTTCGGATTCAGCATATGGCGGTGCTAAGCAATGCCGATAAGCTGGCGGTGGATAAGCCGATTCTCTTTATTTGTAGGAGTGGCCAACGATCGGCCGTAGCTGCAGAATTTGCTGCCTCCCTTGGGCTGGATGATCTTTACAATGTCGAAGGTGGTCATCAAGCTTGGGCTGAAGCAGGTTATCCGATGGAATCCTAGTTTCGATTAGTTCCACCAAACCGCGTTGCCTGCAGAAAATTGAGTTGCTTTTTTATTTTCGTTTTTGCTTTTTGCAAAAGCACATTTGCTACTGGCAGTCTTTGTTCGCTGTCATAGGTAGATAGTAAATCCTGTCGAAGCAGATCAGGTGCATAGCCTTCCGTTATCGCACCGACTTGATTACAAAACTTATGAACGTTTGGGCGTGCGTCTGGTATTTTTCTCCACGAGCTTGCGAGGGCATCTCGCATCGTGAGAACTTCTATATATGACTCCCAAATCATGTCGAATAGGGCATTGGGAGAAATCACACTATTAGATTTATTTTCATGTAGGTCAGTCGGAAGGTTAAATGATACGTCAGCTTGCGGATACGGCAGGTGACTAACATTTGTGTTTATCTGGAATCTTTTATCTCCGTACCCCGTAAGCAGAATTCGGTTATTCCTAGTAGGTACGATTTCACGGATCTTTACAGTTGTGCCTACGCCATGGGGTATTGCTTCGCCGCCAACTTCTTCTCCATAGTCAATTAGGACTACACCGAATTCCACATTATTTTCGGCACAATAAGTGAGCATTTCCTTGTAACGGTCTTCAAATATCTGCAGGACTATTTCCTGTCGAGGGAATAGAACTTTTTTTAAAGGCATTAGAGGGATACTTTTATCAGGCATTGTTTTATTGTCGTTAATTTATGTCCCAGCCTAGAACCAGATATGTGAATATAACGCTATACACTAATCGGCGACTTATTTTTCGTTATTTCAAACCTAAAGTCAGAGGAGTTCTCAGTCTCGTCAAGATCGATATCAACTGTATCACCGCTGTCTAGTTCTCCCGCCAGCATAGCTCGAGCGAGGATATTTTCAATTCTTCTTTCGATGAGTCGTTTTAGTGGACGGGCTCCGAATTGTGGGTCATATCCTTCTTTAGCAAGTATAGCCATGGCCTTTTCACTGATATTTAAGACAATCTGCTGGGTCCCTATCCGCGCAGCAATTTGTTTCATTTCAAGGTTTGCTACGTCAGCAATCTCTTTTTCGTTTAAGGGCTCAAAAACCACTATTTCGTCGAGCCGATTGAGAAATTCTGGTCGGAATGTCTGCTTGAGCGATGACTCAATGCGTTTTTCTTGTGCATTCGCCTCATCTGTTGATTGCGATCTAACAAATCCGACAGGTTCACGTTTTGCATCGACGCCCAAATTACTGGTCAAAATAATTATGGTATTACTGAAATCTACGGTCCGTCCGTGTGAGTCAGTGAGACGTCCGTCATCCATTATTTGAAGGAGCGTGTTAAATATGTCTGGATGCGCCTTTTCGATCTCGTCAAAGAGGATAACTTGGTATGGCCGTCGACGAATTTGCTCAGTAAGTTCTCCAGCTTGGTCATATCCGATATATCCTGGAGGAGCACCGATTAATCTTGATGCGGTATGTTTTTCACTGTATTCGGACATATCAAGACGAATGATTGCATCCTGATCATCGAACAAATACTCTGCGAGCGCTTGTGCTAGATAAGTTTTCCCGACACCAGTCGGTCCCACAAAGATGAACGAGCCGATTGGTCTTCGGGGATCCTTTAATCCGGATCTAGCTCTGCGAATAGCGTCCGAAAGTGAACCTATAGCTCGTTCCTGGCCGACGATTCGTTCGTGTAGAAATTCTTCCATTCGAAGTAATTTAGATGCCTCTGCTTCGAGCATTTGGGCAACCGGAATACCGGTCATTTGGGCTATGAGGCGTGCAATGTCGTGTCTTGTAACTTCGCTATTTGGACTATTTTCAGATTGCCAGTCTTGCACACAATCTTCATATTTTGCTTGAATGTGTAAAAGTTGTTGCTTGATTTGTGCCGCTTCTTCAAAATCTTTTTTTTCTGCGGCTAGGTCGAGTCTTGAAGATGCATCATCTACTTCTCTTTTGAGTTCCCTGATTGCTGGTGCCATTGATTCATTTTCGATGACCTGCCGTGATGATGCTTCATCAATAAGATCTATTGCCTTATCAGGTAAGTGTCGGTCCGTAATATATCGTGATGAGAGATTTACAGCAGCATCAATAGCCTCATCGGTGATGGAGATTCCATGATGATCCTCGTAACTAGGTCGGAGTCCTTGCAGAATTGCTGTGGCATCTTCCAGCGATGGCTCATCAACATATACTGGTGAAAATCGCCTCTCTAGGGCTGGATCAGATTCAATTGATGTCCTGTACTCATCAAGTGTGGTTGCACCAATGACATGTAGTTCCCCACGTGCGAGGGCTGGTTTCATCATATTTGAGGCATCGAGTGCCCCATCTGTACCGCCAGCTCCCACAACTGTATGTAATTCATCTATAAACAGTAAAACTTCACCCTGGGAACTTTTAACCTCCTGCATTACGGCTTGCAGACGTTCTTCAAATTCACCACGAAACTTTGATCCGGCTAAAAGTGCTCCCATATCGAGGGCCATCACTCGTCGATCTTTGAGACGTTCGGGAACATCGTCATCAACAATTCTTTGTGCGAGACCTTCGGCAATTGCGGTTTTCCCTACACCAGCTTCTCCAATGATGACTGGATTATTTTTTGTTCGTCTATTCAGAATTTGCATTACCCTACTGATTTCACCATCCCTTCCTATTACGGGATCGAGCATGCCTTGCTTTGCAAATTCAGTCAGATCTCGAGCGAATTTGGTGAGTGCTTGATAGGTTGATTCAGCGGTCGGTGAATCAACTCGAGCTGATCCACGAACACTTTGTAAAGCTCGATAGAGTCGTTCTTTACTTACCTGAAATTCCTCCATTACTCTTGCTGATTCACCGTCGGTTGCATCGACAACTGCTAAGAGCAGATGTTCGACTCCAACATATTCGTCCTTTAGCCGATTAGCTTCAGCGTTTGCACGCTCGAGCATTTCAACGATTCGCGGGGTGGTGTAAATTTGAACTACTTCATTGCCGAGTTTTGGACCATTCTTTAATTTCTCTTGTAGTGAGCGCAACATCGCATCACTATCTACTTGTGCGGCCGCGAAGATATCTCGTGCAAGACCATTTGGTAGAGCTAGAAGAGCAAATAGGACGTGTTCAACGTCCCATTGCGAATGACGCTCGTCTCTAACTAGCTGTTGCGAGGCAGATATTACCTCTTGAGCTTGTTCAGTGAATCGGTCGTTTCGCATCATGATATAGCCTCCCTATAACTCTGACTAAGAAAATCTTAGAAAAAAATCGGCACCGTATTCTTTTTCAGCTTTGTAAGTGTTCTCTGAATCGTGGTTCATTTCTGTCAGTTGTTCGCGCAAGGCTTCAACATCCGCGGTCAAGGTTTTGTTGGTTTCTTCAAGTTGTTTTATTTGTCTATGTAGACGCATCATAATTTCAACTCCTGCCAAGTTGAGCCCTAGATCTGTAGTCCAACTCACGATCTGGCCCAATTGATCAATATCACGAGTTGAAAATAATCTGGTATTGCCAATTGAGCGAGCTGGCTGCACTAATCCTAGGCGCTCGTATGACCTAATAGTCTGCTGATGGACCCCTATTATTTTTGCGACAACAGAAATTTGAAACAGTGGCTCATCTTGTGGAATAGCTGTCACCTCAGGCCTCCTGTCCAGACTCTTCAAGCGCTCGAAGCTGTTCGTACAAAGCCTTTTGTGCCTCGGATAGTTCATTGGGGACCCGTATCCGAATTATTCCAATCAGATCTCCAAATCCACCGTCAGTTTTCGGCATGCCTTGCCCAGCGAGTCGAATTTTTGCCCCACCCTGAGAGGATGCAGGGATACTAACCTCTAACGTTGTCGATTTAATACTTGTGACAGAAAGAGAACTTCCTAATGCAGCATCCGAGGGTGTGATTAAGAGATCTATCTCTAGGTCATCATTAGTGCGTGTGAATATAGGATGATGCATTACCATGGTTTTAATATATAAATCACCGGGATTTCCACCATTTCGTCCGTCTTGTCCTCTTCTTGGTATTCTGATTCGCTGTTTATTTTTAACACCAGCAGGAATTTTTACCTCTATCTGTGAGCCCGGGTATTTCCCTACTTGTGCCGTAACTGTTTTTGCTATTCCCTTATACGAGTCCTCGAGTGATATTTCTATCTGTTGCTCAGTGTCAGAGCCTTTTTGCGGTTGTGGTTTTCGATTGAACGCCCCGCCCAGACCGCCAAATAGCGATTCAAATCCTGATGACTGGCTGCCACGACCACCAAACACGTCTCCAAAGTCAAATACAACGTTGTCATTTTGGAATCCAGATCCACCCGCAGGTCGTGCATGGCCAAATCGATCGTATTGTGCCTTCTTTTCAGAATCAGACAAAATCTGATATGCATCGTTAATTGTCTTGAATTTTTCAGCTGCGGCGGAGTCACCGGCATTAACATCAGGGTGGTATTCGCGTGCAAGCTTCCTGTATGCAGTTCGAATTTCTTTTTCGGAAGAGGTTCTTTTGATACCTAAAGTTTGATATGGATCAGTTTGCACTTAAATTCACCTTTCAGGTGTTTAATTTAGTGTAAAGTATTATATGTTACATACAAGAAGAAATATAATATAACCTTAGTGCAGAGCACTAAGATTATATTAATTATAATATTATAAATATCATCTTATGACGGATTTATTTATGAGCTGGGACGTGTCTACTGGTTATTTCGAAATCGAGTTTGGCGAGGCGTAATTTAGAGCTAGCGAGGTAGTGAAAGGAAATTCGGGTTAGATTCGATAGAGTACAGATAGACTGATCCTGCTGTTAGCGAGTCACTATTTTGGTTGATAAATCGATTTCTACGTTGCTCTAATCTAGACAGTAGGATCATGGCCCTTCGAGTGTCAGATGCTATGCGGGCAGGTTCCATATGTCGCACCCGGTACTTTGAAAGCCAGTAAAGGAAGTGTTCATAATCTCCGCGAGTTGCGTTCTCTGGTAGGAGCATTCCAGACGCGCCACGATAATGCGATCTGAGCTTTTTAAAAGGTTCACCGTAGACTTCCTTGAATGCTTGTTCATCTGCATATGGTCTTTCGATCGCCTCGAATATGGAGGCGTTTTTTACTAGTTTCTCTTCTGCTGACGCTAAAACTAGTTGCTCTACGATTACGCCGTATTGGTAGTTTAGGAATGCTCGATATTTGGCAGCCCCGATTGCCGCTTCGAACGCAGCTTCTTCTTGCCCGTTACGGCTTAGTACCGGCGATATCCCAAAAACCACTAATTTTTCAGTTTCGTCCGATGGCAACAATGATTCGGCACTGATAATTAATCGCTCAGCGAGCGAGAGCCAGTCGAAGGCTTCTCCGTTGATTAAATAGTGGCGAGTATGCCCATCAAAGTATTCACTCGCTGCGGTCCAACGGGAGATGACGTTGAGTAACGCTGGATACCATGGCGTCCCGGCTCTGACCTGCTTTCTAAACTCGTTGACTCCTTCTTCGGGGTTCAGCGGTCCATCGGCTTTTTGGGCGAGGGAGGAAGCTGTTGGACCTGTGACCATTTCTACCATCGATTCAGCCTATCAGAGAGTGTGAGTAGATTTAATTTTCTTAAAATATAAGATAAAGCAAACACCTACGCTAAACAAAGTGTCCGTCTTACATTATTCGAGCATCACCTGAGTTTTGCAGCATTGAATCTATGATATCGCTGGTACTGAGGTCTCTAGCTTGAATAACTAATCCCTTATTATCTATGTCTGCCGGTGAATCGGAGGTTTCATCAACTAGCGTTACGAACCGGAGCACACCACCTCGTAAATAGTTGCAGAATGCGTCAAGATAGAATTGTGAATGCACTTGAACAGAGAGAATTGGTAAGAATCCAGCTTCGGAAAATGAACGGGCTAAAAGACACATATTACGAATGATTAATTCGTACCGGCGTTCATTTTCCTCATTCTTATTAGGGTTATAGTCCGTATCTCCACTAATAATCATATCTGCGAGATCTGATGCCTGAATTACAGCTGCCTTTGCATAGCTTCCCCCCAAGTGTTTAGCGAATTCCTGATTATTTTCAAGTATCCAAGATGAGATTAGCCAAATTTCAGGTAAGGTGTCGGTCTGTTGGTTTGAAGTATTCATAGACTAGCTAGTAGAGGCTCTCCCATTTCTGGCTTTATTGGTTTTTTTTTGCTGACGTTCGATGCGGCGTCGTTCGGCTCGAGTTGCTGCTATAGGCGTTGTAAGGTCATCCTTGGTTGCTGAGTTTCGAGCAGGATCTTTCGTAGTTTGATTATTCGCTCGTGATTGCGTTTTTTGGGGCTCAGTCATAATGATACGTGCCCTTAAAACTTGTCTGGCCACAGTATTTTGAACTCGTTCCCTATATTGATCCCACATGTCATGTGCTTCTCGTTGAAAAGCTACTAATGGGTCTGTCTGGGCGATAGCTCTGAGTCCTATTCCTTGTCTTAACTCGCTCAACGCGGTTAGATGTTCGACCCAAGTTGCATCGATAGCAGATATTAATATTAGTTCCTCGGTTCGTCGCCTGAGATCTTCTCCAAATTCATCATTTAGGATTTCAAGTCTTGTGTCGGCTAAAGTTTTGGCTTCTTCGACAAGTTCATCAAATTTTTGCTTATCTGAGCTGTTTAAATCTTTTGACTCAAGATCGCCAGTTATTTGTTCGACGCTTTGTCTGAATAGTTCGACGTCGTAATCTATGTTGGTAAGATACTGAAGAGCTAGTGAATCAATTTCATCATGAACCATTTCAGTAACAGTTTCTTTCACATTTTGGCCTTGCAGCACTAAATTACGTTGTTCGTAGACCACAGCCCGTTGTGAGTTTGTAACATCATCGTATTTGACCAGGTGCTTTCGAATATCGAAGTTGTATGATTCTACTTTTTGTTGCGCCTGCCCAATAGCACTTGTTAGTTGCTTTGACTCTAGGGGCTCGCCGTCATCAACTAATTTATCGATCATTCCGGAGAGCCAGTCAGGTGAAAAGCGTTTCACCATTTCGTCTTCAAACGACACGAAAAATCTAGTAGATCCAGGGTCACCCTGCCTGCCACATCTTCCCCTGAGCTGATTGTCGATTCGGCGAGCTTCGTGACGTTCCGTTCCGATCACATGAAGTCCACCGAGTTGTTTGACCTCGTCACTTAACTTGATATCAGTGCCTCGACCGGCCATGTTTGTAGCGATTGTTACCGCGCCCAATGTCCCCGCATTTTCAATAATCTCTGCCTCTTTTTGATGTTGTTTTGCGTTCAGAACTTCGTGTGGAATGTTTAGTTTGGTTAATTGACTTGAAAGGCCTTCCGATGTCTCAATCGACACCGTCCCAACCAATACCGGCCGTTGTATCTGATATTTTTCTTGGACGTCAGTTATGACGGATCGCCATTTGTCAGTTTGATTTCGAAAAACAAGATCAGGATAATCTTCTCTGGCCACGGTACGATTCGGCGGGATCACCAAAACTTCAAGACTATAGATTTCGTTGAATTCCTCTGCTTCGGTGATAGCTGTACCGGTCATTCCAGCAAGTTTTCCATATAGACGAAAGTAATTTTGAATTGTTATCGTTGCGTAGGTTATTGATTCTTGTTGGATTTTGACTTTTTCTTTGGCCTCCACTGCTTGGTGGAGGCCATCGGACCATCTTCGACCTTCCATAAGTCGTCCGGTAAAGTCATCGACTATAACTATTTGGCTATCCTTAATCACATAGTCGCGATCTTTTTTAAAGAGCACTTCAGCCTTTAACGCAGCCTCTAAGTATCGAGTCATTCGAAAGTTTTCAGGTGCATAGATATTTGAGATTCCCAGAGCCCTTTCGAGAATTTCTATTCCACTTTCAGTGAGACTTATTGATTTGTGTTGCAAATCCACAATGTAATCTTGTTCAGCATGGAGCGACGGTACGATTTTTGCAAATCGCGGGTATAGGGACACATCATCTTGGGCTATTCCACTAATAATAAGTGGCGTTCGAGCTTCATCAATGAGGATAGAATCTGCTTCGTCGACGATTGCAAAATCGAGTGGTCCTTGGGAATTCTCGGCGAGGGTAGTAGCCATATTGTCACGTAAATAATCGAACCCAAATTCATTGTTAGTTCCATAGACGATATTGGCTTGGTAAGCTTCCGATCGACTTACTTCTCGTAAGTGCTCATATGTTGGTCGATCGGAAAGTATTTCTCGACTATAGATCCATGCCGAGCGATCATTTTGGATTACGCCAATTGATGTGCCGAGAAGGTCGAGAGCTGGCGCGTACCACTGCGAATCACGTCTAGCAAGATAGTCGTTTACAGTGATTGAATGAACGCTATTGGCAATCAGACTATTTATGTATAGTGCCAGAGTCGCGACCAAAGTTTTTCCTTCACCTGTTCGCATTTCTGCTATCTGGCCACGATGCAGTGCGAGTGCACCCTTGATTTGAACGCCGTACGCTGTCTCACCTGTAGTTCGAGTGATTGATTCTCTGATGAGACTTAACGCCTCAACAATGGATGAATCTAGTTCCTTGGATGGATCATCAGATTGCTCGAACTTATCCTTCAAGGCTTTAGATTTGTCTCGTAATTCTTGATCAGTTAATTTACTCAGGCTATTGCTAAAGTCTTCGACTTCATTCACTACCTGATTCATTTCAAGTAGTACTTTCTCATTTGAGTCACCAGTGAATAGATTTTTTAAAAATTTTATAGCCATAGGTACAGCATACAGAATGAAGTCAGAATGATCGCGCTCGAACTGATTCGCCAGTTATTCGGACTATTTTTTGAAAAGTGCCCCAACGGATCCACCGCTATGAATTCTATTTATCGCATCACCTAGTAACGGAGCTATGGAGATTGACTTTTGAGGGATTGAAGTAAACTCACCCCGCACGAGTGGAAGGGTGTCCGTAAATATAATTTCGTCGATCCCAACAGTGGCATTATCAAGTCTCTCGTATGCTTTCTCAGCAAAGACTGGATGCACACATGCGACACGGACCGACCTAGCTCCATTTTCTCGAGCAGTGGCCACAGCTGCCGCAATAGTTCCACCAGTTAAGATTTCATCGTCTAGTACTAAACAATCTCTCCCGTCAACAGATCCAACTAGATTCATAGCCTCAGCAACTTCGCTATTTCCTGTTCTTTGTTTATCAACAATCGCAAAGTCACCACCGATACGGGCAGATAGGTCTCGTGCTAGTTTTGCGCGTCCAGAGTCAGGAGCAACTACAACTGGAGCTAACTGGCTGATAGAACCGAAATAGTCTGCAAGTAGCGGAAAGGCTGTGAGTTCATCAACTGGGACATTAAAAAAACCTTGAATTTGCCCTGCATGCATATCCATAGACAACAGCCGATCGGCGCCTGCTGTTTCTATGAAATTTGCCACAAGCCTAGCTGTGATAGGTATGCGTGGTTGATCTTTTTTATCACTTCGACCATAGGCATAGTAGGGGACCACAGCGGTTATTCGTCCGGCTGATGCTCTACGTGCGGCATCAATCATTATGAATAATTCCATCAGACTTGTATTCACCGGAGACACTATCGGTTGAACAATAAAGACATCTCGCTCACGAACATTATCTAAATATCGAACAAAAACTTCTTCATTTGAGAATTGGAAAACTTCACAGTCACCCAGTTTAATACCCATATGTGCACAAATATCATCAGCAAGTTGTGGATGTCCATTGCCCGAAAATATCGCTATTTCATTGAAAGTCGTGGCCATCAAAACCCCCTGCAAAGTATTGCTTTGCTTGGATGTTAGCGCGACTTGTGTCTACTGTGTAAGTGGCCACAGAAATCGAAAAATTTATGAGCGCAACTTCCAGAAGTAGAGGAGAGTTGCACCAAGTGGTAGTACTGTGAGCGATAGGAACACATTACTCATACCCATACTAATTACTAGCAATCCAAAACCTGTTTGTCCTAAGATGGCACCGAAGTCCCAGGCCAAAGTGTAGGTAGCGAGTGAGGAGGATAAATCTTTTTCACTAGAGCGGTCGACAACTAATGCTGAGATAGTTGTTTGCACTCCTGCATTTGCGAGGCCGATAATTAGTCCAGCAACTAGTAGCAGTGGTACTGTGTCCGCGACTGATAACACGATTAACCCGACACTCATAAGAAGTAGCATCGGGATTATGACAGCGCCTCGCCCGAATCTGTCGGAAAGTCCTCCACTTAAGGATCTTGAAAATAATTGACCGATTGCAGCAGCCTGCCAGAATATCGGGTATCCGGTAATGTCTCGTGCGGCTGCAAATTTCGGGAGCAGTCCGGTTATTGCCATGTAGCCAGTTGCTGTCGACAGAAATATGACCATGGGCAACAGTGCCGCTGTCGATATTCCATTAATTGGGTTCACAAGTGTCCATCCGCTCGGGAACGGTTTTTTTACGATCGATTTTGGATCCCCAATAGCGGCCGCGCTAATTAACGCAATGCCTGTGCTAATTGCACCCAGCAAGAACGCAACTTCCAGTGAGAAGGAATCTGCAACGTTTTTCATCAGGAGCGGGCCATAGAAGAGCGACAGCGTGTTGGCTGTTTGGAATATTCCTAACCCTAAACCTCTTCGATGAGTCGGCAAACCTTCAGCGACTAACGCGAGCAAACCCGTCGCAAAGAAACCCATCGCAGTACCATGTAGGATTCGAAAAGGTACAAAACCCCACGGGCCGAGATTAAGACTGTAGCCGAGAAAAGCTATAACAGTAGCAATACCCCCGAGTCGAAGCCAAAGTTGGTGTCTTCCTAAGTCAAGTAATCCGCCAGTAATAGGTCTGGCAATAACCCCAGCAAATCCAAAAATACCTAATACGAAACCTGCAAGTCCAACTGGTACATTTTCAAGCGCCTCAGGAACGAGAACGTTAGTACTGGTGTGATAGCCAAGAAAAAAAAAGTGTGTGGAAATGGTGGCTAAAACAAATCCCGGAGTAATAAGAGGAATATTTTTTGTGCCGGTTTGGGTTAGATTAGTCAGCGGAGAAATGTTATCGCCCGTCTATAATGGTATTCAGGATTCGAAATTTACTAAGAGCCTGATATGAGCGAGCTTAACCTTCGGACTCTGCCACTGGTTTTTCATCTGATTCGTTAGCAATTGCCTCAGATGCGTATGCCAGTAGTCGGCCGTCCCTCTCAATGAACATTGCCAGACGATCTTCAGTCTCAATTTGCTGAACCCATTGGGGCAGAATTGCTCCATGTCCATTAACTAGATAAGTGTGGCCTTGATATGAGAACTCATTTTCAGAAACGGAGAGGTTGTATGGTGGTGGCACATCCATTTGATTCCAATTTAGCGCAAATACATCAATGCCCCCCGTTGAGATTAAAAAAAGATCCCCGAAATCGATTGTTAGCTGGGTATGGTCGGTAGTTGATTGTTCTGTGGTCATGTATTCTCTCCAACCGCAGTATATATCATCATCAATTCAAGACGAAGTCTCATCGATAATCCTCATGTTAATTATCTCGACGATCAAAATCATTGAAATAATTACAGCTGATGCAACGCACCAAATGCACCAAGCTTCCAGCACAAACGCTTCGATTCCGGTGAGATAGATTGAATAGATTGTGCCAGCAGTCGCTATAAAAAATGACCATATTTTAATATTTTTAGTTAGCTGTTCACGTAAACTGAAAAATCTCTTGTGCACGTATTGGATTCTAGGGATATGTAACCCAAGTAACGTTAGGTACATAAATAATCCTAAGAGTGAGATAGGTATCCCAGCGACGCTTGAGTATTCTGATTTTTGAACTTGGTGGCAGCCGCCACCCTCTCCACAAATTAGTGCACTCTCATTAAACAACGTTGTATAACTCAGATATAGAGCCACGATTAATCCAGATATCTTTAAAATCAACGAAAAGGATTTTACTAGAACTGACCCTTGTAACAAGATTATATTCTCCAGAGCTCAAGCTAAGCAGAGACCAATTAAGTTACTCGAGCTGATTTTCTATAATTTGTTGAATGTCCACAAAATTAACTACGCCTGAAATAGGGTATGTTCCTATTAGCGTGTACGGTGTTCCTCCAGTGAAGCCATTTTTTATTGCTAATTGAGTAGCCGACTCCAGATCATCGTGCTCTTGTTCTGAATTTAGACAGGTACTGAATAAATTCGTATTTAGTGGAAGGCCAGCATCCACTAATTCATCGGCAAAATTTTCTAAATTAGAAAGACTATAAACACCAGAGTTAGGCTGCCCTTGTCTTAAAAAGAGGAGGTTGTGATACTCCCAGAATAGATTCTGATCTGCCGCACAAAATGATGCAGTCGCCGCATTAAATGATTCTCCACCGAGGATCGGAGTGTTAACAAAGACAAGTTTGACTTGACCGTCTCTAACATAACTATCAATTAGAGGCTTGACAATGTTTTCCGAGAAAGTTTTACAGTGTGAACACTGAAAGTCCTCGTGTATCCATATTGTCAGGGGAGAATCGGCGTTACCCAATTCTGTTCCATTCGTCGGTATATCCTGATACGTACTATTCAATTGAAATGCTTCATCATTTGTTGTTGAACCTGGACGGCTAGACCATATGAGCCATATCACTATTAGAAGTATTAGCCCACCAGCTCCAAAGACGGGTAGCCCCCCCCAGTCATTGTAGAATTTACTGAGTTTCGACTTTTCTTTCAATATCTGACCTTAGTCTGTCTATCAATAAAACTTCAAAACTGATTACCCTCGAGGGAGGCCTAGACCTCTTTGAGCGATAATATTTCTTTGCACCTCGCTTGTTCCAGCTGCCACGGTGCTTGATACAGCAGTCATATATTGCTGTGCAAAAGCGCCTCCTAGTTTCGCGTATGGCGATCCTGGACGCAGCTGAGAAATGCTTCCAAGAAGATGCATTCCCGTCCCAGCAATACGTTGCGAAAGTTCCGATCCATACAGCTTAGAAACAGATGCTTCGTGATTTGGGATAATACCTTGTGATTGAAGAAATGGAATACGATAGGCGACGTTGAAGCCTACTTGTACCTCTATCCAACGATCTGCAAGTTCGTACCGTGCAGTTGGATTTTGTTGAACGAGTGACTCTTCGTCACGAGCTGCTGAAACAAGCTTTTCAACGCTCCGCTTTCCATTAGCATATGCTCCCACACCAGACCTTTCAAAATCTAGTGCAGTCGCCACTTGGTACCAACCTCGATTTTCAACACCGACCAGACTGTCACCTGGAATTCGTACATCCTCAAAGAATATTTCATTGAATCCGTGCTCTCCAGCTAAGTTTGGTAGAGGTCGGACAGATACGCCAGGCGCATCCATGGGCATTACGAATGTAGATATACCGCGGTGCTTTGGTGCACTGGGGTCTGTTCGTGCAGCCAACCAACCCATATTTGCATAATGTCCCCCACTGGTCCATATTTTAGAGCCATTGATGATCCATTCATCACCATCTCTTACGGCACGAGTCTGCAAAGAGGCTAGGTCCGATCCTGCGCCAGGCTCAGAATAAAGCGTGCACCAAATATCGTCTCCATTTGTGATTTTTGGCAGATATTGTTCTTTTTGCTCATCTGTTCCATACAGTATTAGGGCTGGTCCAACCCATGCCACACCCATACCGCCACCACCAGGCATTCGAGCATAAGTGGTCTCTTCGTTGTAGATCATTTGCTGTACATGTGTGGCATCGAGTCCACCGTTTTCTTTGGACCAAGCCATTGCGAGCCATTTCTTATCAGCAAGTCCCTTCGTGATGGTTCTGGCCAATGAGCCATCTTCGGCTCCCTCATCACCAATCGTATCCCGATCGTTCCAGTCATTTGGAAGATGACTATCAAGAAATGATCGTATTTCGGTTCGAAAACTTTCTTCTTCAGGTGAAAACGAAAAATCCATAATGCATACCCCATAATTTTTTTATTTGTTGTTACACCTTCAAAGTGTACCAGTTTTTTTTCTTTTCTTTGTCACAATATTCTTAATAAATTGTCTCCGACCGTCTACCGCGTAGTTGCTCCAGTATCAGCACCGGATACTAACTTCGCGTACTTCGCAAAGACGCCACGCTCATAATTTGCTGGCCGTGGTTCACGAGCAGCTAAGCGCGTTTTGATTTCTTCAGCCTCTAGTTCTAGATTTAATTCTCTACCAGGGATGTCAAAATAAATTGAATCCCCTTCAATAACTGCTCCGATGGGGCCACCGGCAGCTGCTTCTGGCGCCACATGGCCGGCCATTAAACCTCTCGTAGCGCCAGAGAATCGGCCGTCGGTAAGAAGTGCAACTGAGTCGTCTAGGCCTGCTCCGACAAGGGCAGCCGTAACGCCCAGCATCTCTCTCATTCCAGGTCCACCTACAGGACCTTCGTTACGGATTACCAGGACGTCACCTTGATTAATTTTACCCTCAAGGACGGCCTGCATCGCGTCTTCTTCCCGCTCGAATACTCGGGCTGGTCCTCGATGCGTCAGTCGTTCGTGACCTGCTACTTTGATAACGGATCCTTTTGGTGCTAATGATCCTTTAAGAATCACTAAGCCACCTGTAGGTTTCAGCGCATTGTCAGTGTTTAAGATTACATCCTGTCCTGGGGTTTCTTCCGTAAGTTCAGCCTCTTCCTGTATGGTTTTACCAGTAATAGTCATTTGATCCCCATGAATCTTATCTGCTTCAAGTAGTTTCTTTGCAAGAAGTCTGGTGCCACCTGCGCGGTCCCAATCTAGAGCTACATAGCGGCCACCAGGGCGCAAATCACCGATCAACGGCGTGATATCGGATATTCGATTGAAATCATCTATGTCCAGATCGATACCACATTCTGCAGCGATAGCAAGCAGATGCAATACGACATTGGTTGAACCGCCTGTAGCCGTGGCGCAGGCAATGCCATTTTCAAAAGCTTCTTTAGTTAATAGTTCTTGTGGCTTGAGGCCGCGGCGGAGAATTTCCATAACTAACTCGCCCGCCTGAACGCCTATATTGTCTTTGCGAGGATCTGTGGCGCCTGGAGAACCCGATCCCATGGCAGCGATCCCCAGAAACTCTAGGACTGTTGCCATAGTATTTGCGGTGTATTGGGCACCGCATGCGCCAGCTCCTGGGCATGCTGCCGCTTCTAATCCGGCCAACTCTTCGTCAGTCATCGTGCCAGCAGCGTGTCTTCCGACTCCTTCGAATACATCCTGAATTGTGACATCTTCACCTTGCCAGCTGCCGGGTGCGATTGATCCCGAATATAGAACCATTCCGGGGATATTTAGTCGGGCTAACGCCATGGCACCGCCGGGAATTGTTTTGTCGCAACCAACTATTATCACAGCTGCGTCGAATGAATAACCTATGCCGCAAAGCTCAATTGAGTCTGCAATCAATTCGCGTGAAATCAGCGAGGCTTTCATACCCTCTGTCCCCATGGTGACACCATCTGAGATTGATACGGTGTTGACCTCCATTGGGGTCCCACCCGCTGCTCGTATTCCTGCCATGACTTGTTGTGCAAGTGCTCGTTGTGAGTAGTTGCATGGCATTGTTCCAATCCATTCATGGGCAACCATTACTAAAGGTCGTTTCAGATCCTCAGCCGAATACCCTACGGAGTGCAGCATTGATCGCGCAGCTGCCCGGTCAGGGCCATCCACCAGGACATGACTCTTATGACGCATATCGAATTGGTCAATTGAAGTTGTATCAGACATATTTGGAACTCCTTAAAATTTATTTTCTAAGCGTTAGCCACGGTAGGGATAGTTTTTAGCTCTGCGATAATCTCCTTGACCTGCTCAAACTCCTCAGGTGTTTTCGGGTCTCCTGGAAACGATACTTGTGAGTTGATTCCTGAGTATTTTTCTTTCATCTTCCCAGCGATTACATCCCATGTTCCCACAACACAAAATTCCTCTATCATTTCGTCCGTCACTACATTGACCATTTCATCCCATTTTCCACCGACTGATAGTCGGTGAAGTTCAGCCGCTTCGTCGGCCCAACCATGTAATTTCATGACGTTTGAGTATGATCGAGTGGACGCATAGAAAGATATCCTCTTTCGAGTGATTTCGATTTGTCTTTCTAATTCCTCCTCGGTTTTAGCAGTCACAACGAATCCACCGCCGCGAATTTGCACTTTCGAGATATCCTTTCCAGCGCGTCGCGCGCCCTCTTGGACCTCTGGAATTAATACTTCACGAATGTATCGAAACGTACTGAAACCATGAATGGCTATCCCATCTGCCACTTCACCCGCGAGTCTCGCGTTGAATGGATTTACTGCTGAAACAATGACTGGGATATCAGGGTGTTCAATGGGGCCAGGATTAAACATCGGGCTTGTGAGTTTGTACTGATAAAATTCGCCTTCGTAGTCTGGTTTGGTCCCATGTTGCCATGAATCCCAGATAGCTCTCATACACTTGATGTAGTCACGTAGGTGAGGTCCAGGTGGGTGCCAGGGTACTGAAAATCTGCGTTCGTTATGCCCTTTTACTTGTGTGCCAAGGCCTAGGACGAATCGCCCTCCCGAATATGCCTGCAGATCCCAAGCAAGGTTTGCTGAAATATGTGGAGCCCTTGGGAACGCTATCGCGACTGACGTACCAAATTGGAGTTTTTTAGTATGCTCGGCAACTAGAACCAACGGTAAAAACGGATTATGTGTCGTCTCGCCTATAGAGAGCGAATCATGTCCCAATGACTCAAGCTTTTGAGCTTGCGAAACGATATCCTCCCCGAGTGTTGATCCGGCTCCTCCACCAACTAGCATTGTCATAATTCTACCCCCCCTTAATTCAATTTTCTTACGCCGAGATTAACATCTAACACTTGTTAAGCATCACCTTAATTGCCCTGAGAATCTTTTTACGAGAGCAAATTTGACATACCTAATTCACTGAAAGTACTTTCAAACCATTCCACAACCTCGGGATGGTATGGAATGCCCCTTTCTAGTCGCTCGATCTCTTGTTCATGTTCTTCTATTCCCGCATATATCACTCGATCGTGGCCAGGCGCGGTGGGAGTTTCCTGCAAAGCGACAAGATATTCATCCATATTTGACTTGAATTCAGCTAAATCTCCAAAGGCTTCTACGTTAAACGCCGTAAAGTGATGCCCTATACCCTTTCCATTTCCTTCACTTCGTTGAAAGGCGGATCCTGCTGTCGAGAGGATACCCGCTAGGATGTCTATCGATGCGGCCAAACTGTAGCCTTTATGTGATCCGATTTCTCGGGTACCTCCCAGAGGCAGGATTAGAAAGTCTTCAGGCAACTCTTTTGATTCCATAATTGGCGTGCCGTCAGCCTCAGCAACCCAGCCTGGCAACATCGGCTCTCCTAGTCGTTGGGCTAGGCGTACCTTATTGCCCGCAACACTAGACATTGAAGCATCAAAGATGAATGCGGGCTGCTTATCAGTCGGCACGGCGATTGCCAGTGGATTAAGCCCCACCCGCGCTTCAGCTCCAAATGTAGGGACCACAGATAGACCACCGACCGTCATTGATAGACCAATCATGTTATGGTCTAGAGCAAGCTGTGCGTGGTAAGCAGCGGCACCGAAGTGCCTACCATTGTTAGCAATTACCGTTCCTACTCCATGTACACGGGCTTTTTCAATAGCTAGTTCCATGAGTTCAGGACCCACAGCAACACCTAATCCTTGATCAGTATCAACGGTTGCTGTGGCGGGAAATTCGCGCTCTATTTTCCACTTCGGTTTAGGATTGATATCTCCG
>JAQWLS010000025.1 GCA_029247135.1 Dehalococcoidia bacterium
TCAAGCAAGGCTTGCTGCTTTGCGTCTGCAGTTCCAGCAGCGCCAGCAATAATGGCGCCTGCATGACCCATTCGTCTACCTGGCGGTGCGGTCGCTCCAGCTATAAATGCTACTACCGGCTTGTTCATCGTTTTTATGTACTCAGCAGCTTCTTGTTCTGCGGTTCCACCAATCTCACCGATCAGCACTATTGCTGCAGTGTTGGGATCGCTTTCAAGGAGTGCCAGGGCTTCAGCTTGGCTGGTACCAATAATTGGATCTCCACCTACGCCAATCGAACCAGATTGGCCAATACCCGCCTTTGTTAGTTGATCTACAGCTTCGTAAACAAGTGTTCCTGATCGTGAAATAACACCTACATTGCCGTCCATATAGACGTCGATAGGCATAATTCCGGCGCGTGCATGGGCTCCTATATTTATAATTCCCGGGCAGTTTGGCCCGATTAAAGTTGAACTTGAATTATTTAGTACTCTTTTTACTCGCATCATGTCTTGGACGGGTATGTTTTCAGTAATACATATGATTACAGGAACATCGGCACTATTAGCCTCAAGTATTGCATCGGCCGCGAACGGTGCGGGTACAAAGATGAGAGAGACATTTGCATCAAATTCATTTACTGCTTCTTGCACAGTGTTGCGAATTGGGAATCCTTCGATTTCCTGACCACCTTTACCAGGTGTGACGCCGGCGACTACATTAGTTCCATAGTCTCTACAGATAATTGCTTCGCGCTGCCCTGCAGCTCCAAACCCTTGTATTACGACTTTACTATTTTCATCTAGAAGTAGGCTCATAGATTCCCCATTATTGCTGATTTACTGTATTTCTTTTACGATATTGCGCTGACAGCTGATTTCGCAGCCTCAGCAAAACCATTTGCCCGAACCAGATCGAGCCCTGAATTATCTAGTAATTCGTTACCTTCATTTACGTTGGACCCGGCTAAGCGAACCACAGTCGGTTGCGGGATCAGGCCCTGATTTTTTGCATCAATTACGCCTTGGGCAATGATATCTGTCCGAGCGAGGCCTCCAAATATATTTACCAGGACGGCCTTGACATCTGGGTCGGTTCCTATAATTTTAAGAGCAGCCACAACTGCTTCAGGTGAGTTTGCTGTTCCTATATCGAGAAAGTTAGCTGCGTCACCACCTGCCATTTTTATAGCATCTAGTGTAGACATGGCAAGTCCGGCACCGTTTACCAGGCAGCCAATATTACCGTCCAATTTAATATAGTTACCAATTCCCGCATCTTGGGCTTCAAGCTCTTTGTCAGCCTCTTGTGATCTATCTCTGAGCCCTTCAAGATTTTTTTGTCTGAAGAGAGCAGAGTCGTCTATCGAGAACTTAGCATCTGCCGCTAGAATTCTTCCATCAGTTGTTACTACAACTGGATTAATTTCAGCGATGGAACCATCAGTCTCTAGGAATGACCTAGTTACTGCTTCGATAAGCGCTGTAGCAGGTCGGTTTAGTTCGCCAGATAGCCCAAGCCCAAAAGCTAACGCCCTAGCTTGATAGCCTTGGAATCCACAGGCAGGATCAATGTACTGTTTTAGTATCGCATCAGGTCGTTGCTCCGCAACTTCTTCGATATCCATGCCGCCTTCCCGGGAAGCTATGATCACGGGCATGGCCATTGACCCGTCGATCGCGACTGATAGATAAAGTTCTTTTTCTATACTTATTGCCTCTTCCACCAGCACGGATGTAACTGGAAGACCGGCTGGACCAGTTTGCTTTGTCACGAGCTGCATACCAATGATTTCTTGAGCAATTTCGAAAGCATCAGTGGGTGTTTCGGCGACTTTAACTCCGCCTGCTTTCCCGCGAGCTCCAGTGTGGGCCTGAGCTTTGATTACGACTTTGCCACCAAGTTCCGTGGCAATTGTCTTGGCTTCTTCGGGAGTTGTTGCAACCCTACCTTCAGGCACAGGTACTCCATAACTCGCCAATAGCTGCTTAGCTTGGTACTCATGTAATTTCATTTATCGTCACCTCGTTAGTAGAACCAATTATCTTGAGCCTCGAGCGTATCATCCACACGCGTGTAGTCTAGCGTGACAAGTATTGTCGCATAAGTTGTTTAAAGAATTACGGCTTCGCGCTGGAGAAACGTGTAGAGTTGGGCAGGTCGGTGAGCTCCATCTCTTCGAGTTTTTCCGATCGCCTCTATTAAGCCGCCTGCCAACATTTTTTTTCGAAAGTTTCTGCGATCCACAGTTTGCCCTTCGAGAGCCTCATAAACATCTTGAAGTTGGCGAAGGGTAAACTCTTCGGGTAGAAGGCTATATGCGATATTCGAGTACTGGAGCTTGGCAGCGATGCGGGTGATTGCTTGTCGAATGACCTGGTTATTATTGAAAGCTAATTCAGGTAATTCATTGACATTGAACCAGTCCGGTTTCCATTCTTCCTCAGCTCTTAGTATGACTCTTGTGAAGTCTGTCAGGGCAAAATAAGCTACTGCAGCGGAAGAGCTTTCATCATCAAGTCCAGTTGTTGTGAATAATTGTTCAAGATACAAAGTATCTATTCCAGTTTCCTGAACAAGTTTTTTCTCTGCGCTAGATTCTAGAGACTCGCTCTTGTTCCATTTTCCACCCGGCAGGGCCCATTTATTTTGTTCTGGTGTTGCGGTTCTATGGACAAGTAGCACGTGTGGTGCTCCGCCGATAATTCCAATTATTACGAGTATGACGGCGACATCAGTTGATAGTTCAGATTTTGTTTGGTTCATAAGATTTAGGATAACAATCCTTTGGAGGAGATATTATTGGAATAGATTTCCAAATATTTTTTGTGTCAGTTCCTGGCAATACAGACAAGTTAAATTACAGAAAGCGAAAGACTATTCGCGATATGACCCTTTAGCGACCAAGCCGTCGTTTGGGTTATTTTAATCTTTTCTACATTCCCAATTTTCACATCATTACTTGATTTAAAGTGTACGATTGTTCCAAGCTTAGTTCGGCCAGTGGCCTGGGTTTCGTTCGCCGACTCGACTAAGACTTCAACTTCCTCGTTCAGCATTTTTTGGTTTATATTAAGACTTGATTCTTGATGAATCTCTTCCACGAGATGTAATCGTTGCTTCTTGATTTCGCTTGGGACATCATCTATCATTTTGCGTTCTGCGAAAGTTCCAGGCCGAGGCGAATAAGCGGCCACGTGTATAGTATCGAACTGTATTTGCCGCAGCAGATTTAGTGTTTCTTGAAATTCTTCCTCGGTTTCTCCGGGACATCCTACGATTACATCAGTTGCTATAGCGGCATTGGGCATTTTTAGTCTGATGCGTTCTACACGTTCGACAAATTCTTCGACCATGTAGCCACGCCGCATTCTTTTGAGCATCGAATTAGAGCCTGATTGCACTGGAATATTGAAGTGCTCACAGACTTTTTCACACTCAGCCACGGAATCAATAATCGCATTGGTCATATCTTTCGGATATGAAGTGAGAAATCGCACTCTGGATATACCTTCGATTTTTTCAATTGCTCTGAACAGAGTCGCAAGGCTTGGGTGTTCGGCAAGATCATGGCCGTAGGCTTCAACTGTTTGGCCCAATAGAGTGACCTCTCTAATTCCACGGTCAGCTAGCCAATTGATTTCATCTAGTACATCGGCGACGGGCCTCGACCGTTCACGACCACGTCGCAAAGGGACAATACAATAGGTACAAAATTTATCGCAACCATGAACCACAGGGACGTATGCCGATATTCCTGCTGGTAGCGCGTAGGTTCTCGTCATTCCGCCGTCTAGTAGGGCGGATAGAGATCCCAAATCACCTTCAGACGGGTCTTTAATTGTCTCGGCCAAGTTAAGAATCGGATCAAATTCTTGTGGTCGGGCCCATGCATCAACATACGGAAATCTCTTCGACAATTGGTCTGTTTTTGGGCCTACCATACAACCCATAACGGCGATATGAAGCTCCTCTCCAGAGAGCTTTTGTTTTCTAAGTCTTCCTAATTGTGAGTATGCTCTGTCTTCGGCATGTTGCCTAACTGAACACGTGTTAATAACGAATAAATTGGCTGACTCATTTTTCTCGACTGATTGCCAACCAAGTTTTTCTAGGCCAGCTGCGAGCTTAAGAGAATCCGCCTGATTCATCTGACAGCCCAACGTAGTTATGTTAAAAGTCGGCATTTTGTTCACCTTTTGTTTTTGAATTAACTTTTCAGTTTTCTATGGCGGAGGGGGTGGGATTCGAACCCACGGTCCGGAAAAAACCGAACAAGCGCTTAGCAGGCGCCCGCACTAGGCCACTATGCGACCCCTCCGTCGTTGAGAACTGATCACTAAGTCTAACTCACGGGAATTCCACTGTCCTCAGGTAAGTGAATATACAAAACTAAGCGCTACAGCGCTACAACGCTGGAGCAAATTCATGGATTTGTGCATCGATATCGCCTGATTTGGAAATTTCTATAGTCGCATATGTTCCAGGCACGAAAAGGGATGGATATCCTTGACCGCCATTTACGAAAGTAATATTTTTGTGCGAATTGATTTCTGGGACATGTGTATGTCCATAGCAGATTACATCAAGTGTTCCAAATTTTTCGGCAGGGAAATCGAGAAGAAGCTCATCCAGTGATGGTTCAGGACCTGCCCAGGCAGGATGCGTAATGCCTATCCGAACTTGTTCAATTTCGATAATTTGGAGATATGGAACGGTATCCCTCAGTTCTCGAGGGTCAGAATTACCGGATACGACAGCGTAATTTTTTGCGTCATGTATAAAACCTTCTACCGCATCTAGCGATACCCAATCTCCACAGTGAACTGCCAGATCTGCCTCGGTAATTAAACTACGAAGTTTTGAATTTATCTCGTCTTCCCACACTCTGACATGCGTATCCCCGATGACCAATAAACTAGTCATGAGCAGCGTTCTGCGAAATTTGAAAAATTAAATTAAGTGGTTCTTGTGGCGGAGGGGGTGGGATTCGAACCCACGGATCACGAATCCGCGAGCGACGGTTTTCAAGACCGTTCCGTTCAACCACTCCGGCACCCCTCCAAACTATTTACCAGAATTTAGTCTACACCCCATCCGAATGAAGACCTATACACTCTTGACCGGTAACAAATACTCTTGATTCCGTAAATAAGGTTGAAGCACGGTGGGGATGCGGACTCTTCCATCTGGCAAGACATTTTGTTCCAATATTGCAGCGAAGGTCCGCGGAATTCCTAATCCTGAGCCATTTAGGGTATGCAGATGTTTAACAGTGCCATCTTCAGTTCGATAACGGAGCCCAGCTCTTCTTGCCTGAAAATCTGTGAAGTTTGAAACAGAGGACACTTCGAGCCATTCGCCGCTTCCCGGAGACCAGATTTCAATATCATATGTCATTGATGCTGAAAAGCCGATATCGCCACTTGCGAGTCTTAGCACCCGATAGCGGAGCCCTAATTTCCTGACCACATCCAATGCATTCTGAAGAAGGACTTCAAGCATTTCCCACGATTCAGACTCGCGCGTAAACACCACCATTTCAACCTTGTCAAACTGGTATCCTCTTTTGATTCCTCTCACCTCTCGCCCTGCACTGAACTGCTCACGTCGAAAGCACGCGGTGTAGGCAGAATGCCGTATAGGGAGCTGTGTATGATCGAGGATTTCATCACGGTACATGTTCGTAATGGGGACTTCAGCTGTAGGCACAAGCCAGAGATCTGAATTCTCGATACCGAACAAATTGTCTGAAAATTTTGGCAATTGGCCGGTTCCAACTAGTGGATCTGTCCGCACAAGAAACGGAGGATAAACCTCTTCAAATCCACTCTCGTGATGGAGATCAAGCATCCAATTGATCAGCGCGCGTTGCATTCGCGCGCCGTCACTTCTGAGCATATAAAAAGGCGATCCTGATACTTTCACGCCGCGCTCAAAATCGATGTATCCATAGCTTCGACCTATGTCCCAGTGGGGCATTGAACTTGCTAATTCAGGTGTGAAATCCTCTATAGATTTTGGAGCGCTGAACAATTCTTCGTTGTCAATCCCATTGCCCACGAGTATGACTTCGGCGTTTTCTTCTCCTCCTGAAGGAAGATCTGGATGTGGTAGATTAGGAATTTCTAGTAATAACTGATTCAATGACGAATCAATATTTTTCAGTTGTGACTCAAGCTCATCTAATTGGTCAGCTCCAGATCTTTGCCTAGCAATTAATTCAATCCGCTCGGATTCGTTTTTTGCCTTTCCTATTGCCTTACCAGCTTCTTTTCTTTCGGCTCGTCCATTTTCTACTTCAACCAGTAAAGCTCGTCTTTTTATATCTGATTCCAGGATTTCATCAATGGGCGCTGTCATATTACGGGCTTTAAGTGCCTCTCGCACGATGGAGGTTTGTTCGCGAATGGTTTTGATTCCAATCATGAGCGTGGTCCTTGTCCCATATCGAGCATCATTCTTTCCTTGTATCGTTTAATTGCCTCTAGGCTTAATTCCTTCACGTCTTGTGCTATTTCTGCGCTATGGCCTAAGCCTACTACTTTTCCTCTTCGGATAGTTTTTTCGTCGACCCAGAGCCATTCGTCAGGTTGAAATCCAAATAAATTTCTATTTTCTGGCGTGCAGAAATATATAAAGTCGACGTGCTGATGCAGAGCTTTGAGCGTCCCATCACCTGACTGCATGTCATAGATAGCCATAGCCTCTGGTCTTGCAAGTTGAAGTGGTACGCCGTAGTCATAAGGGAGTTGACTAAGTATCTCGATATTCAAACCTGTTTCCTCTTTAACCTCACGATGAACCGCACTAATAGGATCTTCGTTCAGTTCGATGTGTCCGCCTGGTGGTAGCCATTTCTTGACATGTTTATGCCAGTGAAGGGCAACTTCATTTTCATGAACGAGAAAACCAGTCACGGTGAAATGTTTTTTCATTGATTTGTTCGTTTCTTATTCTTTAAAGTCGGATTATCTATTATGTTTTGCTTTTCAGCTACTCAGTTAAAAAATCGGCGAAAGAATCTATGACTAGATCTGCACCGTCGGCCATAGGCGGCTGAGGTGTAGCTTGGCGAAGTTGCACCGTCAGCATTTTTGCTGATAGGGCTGCGTTAACTCCTGAGAGAGAGTCTTCGAAGACAATGCATTTTTTAGGGAGTACTTCAAGCTGTGTAGCAGCTTGAATATAGATGTCAGGAGCAGGTTTTGGTCGAGCTACTTCGTCAGCGGTTATCACTAAGTCAAAAAAAGGTTCGAGATTTGAGGATTTAAGGATAGCCATGACCCATTTTTTAGACGAATTGGATGCCACTGCTATCTTTAGGCCATTTTGCTTCAAATGAGTGATAAGGGCTGCTGCTCCTGGCATTTCTTGTACCAAGATTTCGCTGACTTTTGTTTCACGATAGTGGTTAGCGGCAGCCTGCAATGCGTCTACTGGTTCACTGAATTCATAGGTTTCCTTTAGCCAGACGGCAAAATCAAGTCCTGATTTACCGATAAGGGTTTGATACGTAGTCCAAGTCACTTCATTTGGAGCTATAAAATCGCGCAATATTTGGAAGGAGATTGGTTCCGTATCGGCGAGCACTCCATCAAGGTCAAAGATGGCTGCCTCCGCTGCTAGTAGGAAAGAATTAAAGCTTGTCATTATCAAAATTTTCTAGATATTGCTTTAATAGCCATAAAGAATCACGTATCGATTGAAGTCGGTGTGCTTTGAAAATGGTTGATTCAGCGAACTTATTGAATATCCCAGGTGCTGTTGAGTACTTTAGTTCGACTGTGATATGTACCTCAGTAGATGTTTCAGGGTTGATTTTCCAGATCATTTCGGCACACTTGGAGTCCAATTCACCTTGATAGTGAATGGTGTCAGCTTCCCCTCCGCTACGCGCCATATCAAGTATTTCTTTTTTCAGAGGGAGTCGTAAACCGGATGAAAATCCATCGACATTGCCCTGAACATTTTCGAATTGTGGTCCCAGAAAATCTTGGAAATACTCAGGATTAGTAAGTACCCTAAATGCGGTAGGAAACCCTGTATGCACATGTATATCTTCGCGAAGGATGCAAATGTTCCCGGTGACGTGTGATGAAGGCTTCAATTTAATGTAATCCAGATAAAGTGCTTTGGTTTATTTTTCAGGTTCGCGGAGGGTAGGGAACAGGATAATCTCTCGCAAATTCGAGGCGGCGGTGCAGAGCATGACCAGTCTATCAATTCCAATTCCAATTCC